>NZ_CP076538.1:725000-1087500 GCF_018885265.1 Amycolatopsis aidingensis | reverse complement strand
GTTCCGCAGGAAGAAGTCGTAGACATGCTCGCCGAGCGCCTCCGGCAGCAACTCGGAACGCTCCATCTCGCTCAGCGCCTCACCGAGGTTCTGCGGCAGCTGGGCGTACCCGGCGGCCCTGCGCTCGGCGTCGGACAGCGACCAGATGTTGTCCTCGGCAGGGGGCGGCAGCTCGTAACCCTTCTCGATGCCCTTGAGCCCGGCCGCGAGGATCACCGAATAGGCGAGGTACGGGTTGCAGGCGGAGTCCGGGGTACGGAGCTCGATCCGGCGCGAGGACGCCTTGCCCGGCGAGTACATCGGCACCCGGACCAGCGCGGAGCGGTTCGCCCGCCCCCAGGACACCGTCGTCGGTGCCTCGCCACCGCTGATCAGCCGCTTGTAGGAGTTCACCCACTGGTTGGTCACCGCGGAGATCTCCCTGGCGTGGCTGAGCAGGCCTGCGACGAACGCCTTGCCCGTCTCGGACAGCTCGTAGGGATCCTCCGGGTCGTAGAAGGCGTTGCTGTCCCCCTCGAACAGGGAGAAGTGGGTGTGCATCCCGGAGCCGGGCTGGTCGGTGAACGGCTTCGGCATGAACGTGGCCCGCACGCCCTGGGTGAGCGCGACCTCCTTGACCACGTACCGGAAGGTCATCACGTTGTCGGCCATGGTGAGCGCGTCCGCGTAGCGCAGGTCGATCTCCTGCTGGCCGGGCGCGCCCTCGTGATGGCTGAACTCCACCGAGATGCCCATCGCCTCCAGCGTCTCGATGGCGTGCCTGCGGAAATGGGTCGCCGTGGCATGGCTCGCCTGGTCGAAGTAGCCGCCGTTGTCGGCGGGCTCCGGCTCGCGGCCGTCTTCGGGCAGCGTGGACAGCAGGAAGAACTCGATCTCCGGATGCACGTAGCAGGTGAAACCGGCCTCGCTGGCCTTGGAGAGCTGGCGGCGCAGCACGTGCCGGGGGTCGGCCCAGGACGGCGAGCCGTTCGGCATCGCGATATCGCAGAACATCCGCGCCGAGTAGTGGCCACCCTCCGGCGTCTCCCACGGCAGCACCTGGAAGGTGGCCGGGTCGGGCTTGGCGACCATGTCCGACTCGTACACCCGCGCGAAGCCCTCGATCGCCGAGCCGTCGAAGCCGATCCCCTCGCCGAAGGCACCCTCCAGCTCCGCGGGCGCGATGGCCACCGACTTGAGGAAGCCCAGTACGTCGGTGAACCACAGACGGACGAAGCGGATGTCCCGTTCTTCCAGCGTGCGCAGCACGAACTCCTGCTGGCGTTCCATGTCGGCACCCTATGCGGATCGTGTTAACGCCATGTTGCCCGGTACCCGATCCGGCTAACCTTGCGAAGAGTTCTTCGCACTCTAGGCTGAGGTGTATGGCGCCCGACCCGGAGAAATACAAGCAGCTGGACACCCGCAGCCTGCGCGGGCTGGCGCATCCACTGCGGGTGCGGATACTCGGCCTGCTGCGCGCGGAGGGTCCTGCCACCTCGGCCCGGCTGGCCAAGCGGCTGGCCGAGGACAGCGGCAACATCAGCTGGCATCTGCGGCAGCTGGCCAACACCGGGTTCATCACGGAGGAAACCGAGCTCGGGACCCGCAGGGAACGCTGGTGGCGTGCCGCACACGACTACACCCGGTTCGACATCGGCGACTTCCTTGACGATCCGGAGACCCGCGGGCCGGTGCGCACCCTGGTGCGCGAGGTCATCGAGCTCGACTTCCAGCGCGCACTCGCCTACTCCGGGCAGGCCTGGCCCCGCGAGTGGGCCGAGGCCGCCGGGTTCAACAGCGTGCTCCTCCGGCTGACCCCCACCGAGTTGAAGGATCTGCTCGCCGAGTTGCTCGGGACCGTCGGCCGGTACGACGCCGACCGCGAGCCCGAGGGTGCCGGGGACGTGCTGATCCACATCCACGGGTTCCCGCGGCCCGACGAGGAGGAGGGCCCGGCGACGGCCGGCTCGGGTACGTGAGCGGCAAACGCGTGCGCGTGGACAGCAAACGCATGCGCGCAGACGGCAAACGCGTGCGCGTGGAGGGCAACACGGCTACGTCAGGGGCAAACACGGCTGCGGCGGATGCGCAGGGACATGACGGCGGCGAGTGCACACAGGCCGCCTGCCGCGTACCAGGCGAGGTCGTAGCTGCCCAGCTGGTCGCGGGCGAGGCCGGCGCCGAGGGCGGCCAGCGCGGCACCGACCTGGTGCGAGGCGAACACCCAGCCGAAGACGATCGGTCCGGTGCTGCCCCACCACTGGCGGCACAGCGCGACCGTCGGCGGCACCGTGGCCACCCAGTCCAGGCCGTAGAACACGATGAACGCCCACATCGGTGGTTCGGTGGTGGGGGCGAACAGCTGCGGCAGCAACAGCAGCGAGGCGCCGCGCAGGGTGTAGTAGATGCCAAGCAGCCAGCGGGGGTCCACCCGGTCGGTCAGCCAGCCGGAGGCGACCGTGCCCGCGATGTCGAACACGCCGACCAGTGCGAGCAGGCTCGCCGCCGTGGTGTGCGGCATGCCGTGGTCGTGTGCGGCGGGGACGAAATGGGTGCCGATCAGGCCGTTGGTGGAGGCACCGCAGATGGCGAACCCGCCGGCGAGCAGCCAGAACGTCGGTGACCGCGCCGCATCGGCAAGTACCAGCATGGCCCGCCGCGCGGAACCCGCCGCCGGGACGGTGGGTCCGGCCTCCGCTCCCTCACCGTGGGCCGCACCGTAGGCGGTGGTGCCGACATCCGCCGGGTGGTCGCGCAGCAGGAGCAGCACGATCGGCACCACGGCCAGCGCGGCACCGGAGACCGCAAGGGACGCGGTGCGCCAGCCGTGGTCGGTGGCCAGCACCGCGACCAGCGGCAGGAACACCAGCTGGCCTGCCGCGCCCGCCGCGGTCAGCACCCCGCTGACCAGCCCGCGATGCCGGACGAACCAGCGTGAGGTCACCGTGGCCACGAAGGCCAGTGCCATCGAACCGGTGCCCACCCCCACCAGCACTCCCCAGCACAGCATCAGTTGCCAGCTGGCGGACATGAACACCGTCAGCCCGCTGCCCGCCGCGACCAGCAGCAACGCGGTGGCAACCACCCTGCGCATGCCGAGGCGTTCCATCAGCGCCGCGGCGAACGGGGAGAACAACCCGTACAGCAGCATGTTGATCGAGACGGCCGCCGAGATGGTCCCGCGGGACCAGCCGAACTCCGCGTGCAGCGGATCGATCAGCACGCTGGGCGCCGCGCGGAATCCGGCGGCGCCGACCAGTGCGAAGAAGGCGGCGACCAGGACCAGCCAGGCCCAGTGCGGGCGGTGCGGGCTCCTCGGCCCGACGGGTTCCGTGGTGCCGCGGTCATCGAGATGAACCACGCCACGAAGCCTGCCGAGTGGCAGGATCTCGAACGAGTGGCCTGGTTGCCAATATGTGCAAGAATCTAGCCATGTCCTTCCCGCACCGGGTGGTCGTGCTCGCGATCAGCGAGGTGGTCGGCTACGACCTGCACATCCCGCCGCAGCTGTTCCGGGCCGCAGAACGCGACGGCGAGCCGCTGTACGAGGTGCGCGTCTGCGGGGTGGACGACCAGCCGGTGCGGGTGTCCACCGGCTACACCGCGGTTCTGGATCACGGCCCCGAGGTGCTGGCCGAGGCGGACACCGTGATCATTCCGGGCACCCGGGTGGACGGGCCGCGCAGGCACGGCACGCTGCCGGGGCCGGTGGCCGAGGCGCTGGCGCTGATCCCGCCAGGGGCCCGGCTGATGTCCATCTGCACCGGGGCCTTCGTGCTCGGCGCGGCAGGCGTCCTGGACGGGCGCAGGGCCACCACGCACTGGGCGCACACCGAGGACTTCCGCCGCCTCTACCCGCGGGTCGAACTGGACGAGAGCGTGCTGTTCGTGGACGAGGGCGCGGTGCTCACCTCGGCCGGGCTGGCCGCGGGCGTGGACCTGTGCCTGCACGTACTGCGCGCGGACCACGGCAGCGAGGTCGCCAACACCGCGGCGCGCTACTGCGTGGTGCCGCCATGGCGGGACGGCGGCCAGAGCCAGTTCATCGACCGTCCGGTGGCCGAGAGCGGCGCGGGCAGCACCGCGCCGACCAGGGCGTGGGCCCTGCACCATCTGGACCAGCGGCTCGACCTCGCCACCCTGGCCGGGCACGCGCGGATGAGCGTGCGCACCTTCAGCAGGCGGTTCCGCGCCGAGACCGGGCTGCCGCCGCGTGCCTGGCTGACCCAGCAGCGGGTACGGCATGCGCGGCATCTGCTGGAGACCACGGACCTGCCGGTCGACGCCGTGGCCACCGAGTCGGGGCTGGGCACCGCCGCCTCACTGCGGCAACACCTGAGCACGACCATCGGGGTCGCCCCGCTGGCGTACCGGCGCACCTTCGCGAGTTCGCACCAGCGGTCAAGCTAACGTAGGGAGCATGCTCTGCCGCCGGACCGCGTTGGTGATCGCGCTCGCGCTCGGGCTGCTCGCCGGGTGCACCTCCTCGCCGGACACCACCGGACCGCTACCGGAGCCGAAGGGCCTGGTGTCCGCGGCGGCGGACCGGCTGGCCGAGCTGCGTTCGGTGCGCTTCTCCCTCGGCCTGAGCGGCACGGTTCCCGGGCTGAACATCCGCAGTATGGAGGGCGCGGCCTCGGTCGCGGGCGGTGAGTTCGGCTGGGCAAGCGGCACCGCCGACGTGCAGGACGAGCTGGAGCGCACCGAGTACGAGTTCCTGCTCCAGGGCGACACGCTGTACCTGACCGACAAGGAGGGCACCCGGCACGAGCGGCCGGTGCCGACCCGGTATGCCCCGGCCAGCGTGCTGGCTCCGGAAACGGGGATCAGGCGGTTGCTGACCTCCGCGACGGAGCTGGAGACCGAGGGCAAGGAGGAACTCGACGAGGTCGAGGCGTTCCGGGTGGCGGGCGCGGTGCGCCGGGAGGTGATCTCCGCGCTGGTGCCGGGCATTCAGTCCGATGTGGACGTGAAGTTCTGGGTCACCACCGCACAGCCCCGCGATCTGGTCCGGGTGTGGATGCAGATTCCGCCACGCAAGCCGAACGAGGGCGCGGTGATGCTGGAACTCAGCCTCACCGGGCACAACACCCCCGTCACCTCCTGACTCAGGGCGCGCAGCGGGTGCCTTCCGCTGGCAGCGTGCCGTCGATCAGGTACGCCGTACCCGCCTCGTCCACACACTCATTACCCCGCAGGAACACCGTGTGCCGGGTCCCCTCGAAGGTCAGCAACGCCCCGCCCATCGCCTCGGCGAGACGCTCCCCGGCGGCGTACGGCGTGGCCGGGTCATTCGTCGTGGAGATCACCAACGGCGCCGGCACCCCCTCCACCTGCGGCAGACCCGGCTCCGAGGTGTTCGGCACCGGCCAGAACGCACACGCATCCAACGCCGCCCCATCCGGCCTGCCATCGTCGAGGAACGGCGCGAGTCTCGCCATCTCCCGCTGCGCGGCCAGGATCTCGGCCCTGTCGGTGATCTTCGGGTGGTCCACGCAGTTGATCGCGGTGAACGCGTCCTGCGTGCTGGCGTACTTCCCGTTCTCGTCCCGCTGGTGGTACTGGTCGGCCAGCTCCATCAGAGTCTTGCCACTGCCCTGCCGTAACTCGGCCAGCCCGGTGTTCAGCTTCTCCCAGAACTGCTCGGAGTACAGCGCCTGGATGGTGCCGGTGGTCGCGTCCTCGTAGGACAGTGGCCGCTCCCCAGCGGGCACCGGGTTGTCGATCAACGGCCGGACCAGGTCCTGGTAGGCCGCGGTGGCCCCGGCCGGATCCGGCCCGAGGGCGCAGTCCTGCCGCCGCGCACACCAGTCCGTGAACTCGCCGAAGGCGGTCCCGAACCCTTCCATCTGGGCAAGCGTGCTCTCCAGCGCATCCTGCTCCGGGTCGACCGCCCCGTCCAGCACCATCGCCCTGACCCTGGCGGGAAAGGCCTCGGCATAGGTGTAGCCGATCCGGGTGCCATAGGAGTAACCGAGGTAGGACAGCTGCACGTCGCCGAGGGCGGCGCGCAGGATGTCCAGGTCCTTGGCCACCTCGCGGGTGCCGAGATGGGCCAGCATCCGTTCCCCGTGTTCGGTGTGCCGCACGCAGCCCGCGATGAAGTCCCGCGCCTCCGCCTCCTGCTCGGCCACCCCCTGCGGGGAGCCGTCGGTCTCCCCGTCATCGGCCCGGTCGGCATCCCGCTCGGCATCGGTAAGGCAGTCCACCTGCGGCTTGCTCGCCCCCACCCCACGCGGATCGAAACCAACCAGGTCGAACCGCTGCGCCAGGGCGCCCTTGCGGACCTGCACGCCGATACGTGCCGCGGCCACCATGCCGGAGATCCCAGGGCCGCCCGGGTTGAGCACCAGCGAGCCGATCCGCTCGTCCGGGTTCCCTGCCCGGTACCGGAGCAGGCCGAGGGTGATCTCCGGCCCGCCGGGCTCGGCGTAGTCCAGCGGTACCCGCAGCCGCGCGCATTGCACCCCCTCGATCCGGAAGGCGGCCGTGCTGTCCGCCGTGGTCGCGAAGGGTGCGCAGGGACCCCACTCGAGGCTCTGCTCGTAGTAGCTGTCCACCGTCTGCTCCGGCTCGGCCCGCGTGCTCGCGGCCACCGACTCGGCCGTGGTCGGCGGCGCTGAGGTGTCCCCCGGCGCGGGGGACGAGGGCGAGCAGGCCGCGAGAACGCAGGCCAGCACGACCACCGCAGGGCGGGCGGTACGACTCTTCGACGTGAGCACCCGCGTGATCGTGCCACTACATTCAGTTCGCCGCGGTGCAGCGGGTGCCTTCCGCTGGCAGCGTGCCGTCGATCAGGTACGCCGTACCCGCCTCGTCCACACACTCATTACCCCGCAGGAACACCGTGTGCCGGGTCCCCTCGAAGGTCAGCAACGCCCCATCCATCGCCTTCGCAAGGTTCACCCCCGCCGCGTACGGCGTGGCCGGGTCATTCGTCGTGGAAATCACCAACGGCGCCGGCACCCCCTCCACCTGCGGCAACCCCGGCTCCGAGGTGTTCGGCACCGGCCAGAACGCACACGCATCCAACGCCGCCCCATCCGGCCTGCCATCGTCGAGGAACGGCGCGACCTCCTCGTAGCGGCGCTGCGCCTCGAGGATCTCCTGCTTGTCGGTGACCCGGGGGTCGTCCACGCACCGGATAGCGGTGAACGCGTCCTGCGTGCTGGCGTACTGCCCGTCCCTGCCCCGCTCGTTGTAGAGGTCGGCAAGGGCCATCAGCATGCTGCCCTGGTGCTGTTTCAGCTGGTTCAGCCCGGTGTTCAGCTTCTCCCAGAACTGCTCGGAGTACAGCGCCTGGATGGTGCCGGTGGTCGCGTCCTCGTAGGAGAGCCTGCGACCGTCCGCCAGCTGCACCGGGTTGTCGATCAACGGGCGCACCAGGTCCTGGTACGCCCCGGTGGCCCCGGCCGGATCCGACCCGAGGGCACAGTCCTGCCGCCCCGCGCACCAGCGCGCGAACTCGCCGAAGGCGACCCCGAAGCCCTCGCCCTGCGCGACCAGGGACTCCACCAGGTCCTGCTCGGGGTCGAGGGCACCGTCCAGCACCAGCGCGCGGACGTTGCCGGGGAAGGCCTCGGCGTAGGTGTAGCCGATCCGGGTGCCATAGGAGTAGCCGACGTAGGAGAGCTTCTCGTCCCCGAGCGCGGAGCGCAGCACGTCCATGTCCTTGACTACGTCGCGGGTGCCCAGGTTGGCCAGCATCTCGGCGCCGTACTCGGTGCGCTGCGCGCATTTCCGCGCGAAAGCCTTGGCCTCGGCCTCCTGCTCGGCCACCCCCTGCGGGGAGCCGTCGGTCTCCCCGTCATCGGCCCGGTCGGCATCCCGCTCGGCATCGGTAAGGCAGTCCACCTGCGGCTTGCTCGCCCCCACCCCACGCGGATCGAAACCAACCAGGTCGAACCGCTCGCCCAGCGGCGTGCCCTCGATCTGCTTGGCGGTCGAGGCCGCGGCCACCATGCCGGAGGCGCCGGGGCCGCCGGGGTTGAGCACCAGGGAACCGATCCGCTCGTCCGGATCACTCGCCTGGCGCCGGAGCAGGCCGATGGTGACGGTCTCGCCACCCGGGTCGGCATAGTCCAGCGGCACGGTCAGCCGGGCACAGCGCAGCCCGGTGCCGCCGAAGGTCTGTTCGGCGTTGGCCGAGGTGGCGTAGGAGGAGCAGGACTCCCAGGTCAGCGGCTGGGCGTAGAACCGCTCCAGGCCGGAGGGCACCGGACCGGCCGGGCCATTGGTCTCGGTGACCGTGCCCTGCGGCTCGCCCTGGTCACCCGAGCAGGCGGTCAGCGAGCTGATCAGCAGACCGATGGCCGCTAGACAGGAGGCGGGAAGCAGGTAGCGTTCGCGGGCGGGCACCACATGATGGTGCCATTCGCGAGTAAAGGAACTCGAACGCACCGTCACTGCGTTGGGGAAACAGACCAGACGGGACACGGGAGGCCACGGGTGGCAGCGTTGATGAGCCGGGTCGGTAAGCGGTTGCGCAGGATCATCCAGCGCCCGGCCAGCGTGGAACTGACCCGGTACGAGGCACTGCTGCCCGCGGTCGAGAAGCGGGAAGCCGAGCTGGAGAAGCTCTCCGACGCCGAGCTGACCGCGGCCGCAGGCGAGCTGCGCACGACCGAGCCGCCGGAGCGGGTCACCTTCAGCGAGGACGAGCTGGTCACCCTGTGCGCGCTGGGCCGGGAGGCCGCCCGCAGGGCGCTGGACGAGCGGGCCTTCGACGTGCAGCTGCTCGGCACCATGGGGCTGCTCACCGGGCATGTCGTGCAGATGGCCACCGGTGAGGGCAAGACCCTGGCCGGGGCGCTGGCCGCCGCGGGATACGCCCTGCGCGGCAAACGGGTGCACATCATCTCGGTGAACGACTACCTGGCCCGCAGGGACGCCGAGTGGATGCGGCCGGTCTACGACCTGCTCGGGGTGTCCGTCGGCTGGGTGGAACCCGCGCTGAGCCGGGAGGAGCGGCGCACCGCGTACGCGGCCGAGATCTGCTACGGCGCGGTCAGCGAGATCGGCTTCGACGTGCTGCGCGACCGGCTGGTCACCCGCGAGGAGGACCTGGTGCAGCCCGAGCCCGAGGTGGCGATCATCGACGAGGCCGACTCGGTGCTGGTCGACGAGGCCAGGGTGCCGCTGGTGATGGCGGGCTCGGTGGACGCGGGCGTTGCCGACGAGGAGGTCGCCAACATCGTCCGGCGGCTGCGGCTGGGCCTGCACTACGAGACCGACGCCGACGGCCGTAACGCCTGGCTGACCGCGGCGGGTTCCTCGGTGGTGGAGAAGGCCCTCGGCGGGATCGACCTGTACGGGGAGGAGCCCGGTTCCGGTTCCGACCGGCTGGCCTCGATCAACGCGGCGCTGCACGCGCATGCCCTGCTCACCCGCGATGTGGACTACCTGGTCCGGGACGGCAAGGTGCAGCTGATCAACGCCTCCCGGGGCAGGGTGGCCGAGCTACAGCGCTGGCCGGACGGGCTGCAGGCCGCGGTGGAGGCCAAGGAGCAGATCCCGCCATCGGAACGCGGTGAGATCCTGGACTCGATCACCGTGCAGGCCCTGCTGGCCCGTTACCCGCAGGTCGCGGGCATGACCGGTACCGCGGTGGCGGTGGCCGAGCAGCTGCGCGAGTTCTACCGGCTCGAGGTGGCGGTGATCCCGCCGAACATGCCGAACATCAGGGAGGACGCCGCGGACCGGATCTTCGCCTCGCCCTCGCACAAGCTGCGCGCGATCGTCGAGGAGATCCGCGAGGTGCACGAGACCGGCAGGCCGATCCTGGTCGGCACCCAGGACGTGGCCGAGTCCGAGGAGCTGGCCGAGAAGCTGGCGAAGGCGGAGCTGCCGTGCGTGGTGCTGAACGCCCGCAACGACGCCGAGGAGGCCGCGATCATCGCCGAGGCAGGCAAGCACTCGGCGATCACCGTGTCCACCCAGATGGCGGGCCGCGGTACCGATATCCGGCTGGGTGGCGCGTCCGCGACCGTCGGCAGCGCGGAACGGGAACGGGTCGCCGAACTCGGCGGGCTGCACGTGATCGGCACCGCCCGCTACCCGAGCAGCAGGCTGGACGACCAGCTGCGCGGCCGTGCTGGGCGGCAGGGTGACCCCGGTAGCTCGGTGTTCTTCGCCAGCCTCAACGACGACCTGGTGCTCGGCTATGCCCCGGACGTGCCGGGCGGCATCGAGTCCGATGAGGAGACCGGGGAGATCACCGCGGCAACGGCCTACCGGCACATCCAGCACGCGCAGCGCGTCGCCGAGGGCGTTGACCTGGAGATCCACCGCAACACCTGGCGCTACACCCGGCTGATCGAGCGGCAGCGCGGCGAGCTGCTGGCCTACCGGGACAAGCTGCTGCGCACCCCGCTGGCCACGGAGACCATGGAGAAGGCCGCGCCGGAGCGATACGCGGAGCTGGCCGAGCAGCTGGCGGCGGACACCCTGGTCCAGGCCTGCCGGGAGATCATGCTGTACCACCTGGACCAGCTGTGGGCCGACCATCTCGCCTTCCTCACCGATGTGCGGGAGAGCATCCACCTGCGGGCGCTGGCGCGGGAGACCCCGATCGACGAGTTCCACCGGGCCGCCGTCCCGCAGTTCCGCAAGCTGCTGCCGGAGGCCGAGGAACGCTCGGTACAGACCCTGGCCGAAGCGGAGATCACCGAGGACGGGGTGGACCTCGCGGCCTCCGGGGTGCGCAGGCCCACCTCCACCTGGACCTACCTGGTGCACGACAACCCGTTCGACTCCGATGCGGAGCAGGCGCTGAAGAAGGTGCGCAGCATGCTGCGCAAGAAGCGTTCCTGACGGCTGGGGTCTCGCGTTTCTCGCGCACTTTCCGGCCGGTCCGCTTCGCCGCGGGTCTCCGGGTGCGGAAGAATGGCCGCATGCCGCAACTGCGTATCGCGCTGGGTCAGATCAATCCCACGGTGGGTGACCTGCACGGCAACGCCGAGCTGATCGTCGAATGGACTCGCAGGGCCGCACACGAGGGCGCGCACGTCATCGTGTTCTCCGAGATGGCCCTGGTCGGCTACCCGGTGGAGGACCTGGCGCTGCGTTCCTCCTTCGCCAAGGCCTCCAGGGCCAAGGCGGATGAACTGGCCGGGCTGCTGGAGCAGGCGGGCTGCGGGGAGGTGCTCACCTACGTCGGCTACCTGGACCAGGACGAGGTGGGCCCGCGCAACGCGGTGGTCGGGCTGTTCCGCGGCGAGGTGGTGGTCCGGCAGTTCAAGCACCACCTGCCGAACTACGGGGTGTTCGACGAGCGCCGCAACTTCGAGCCGGGGAACTCGCTGGACGTGGTGCGCCTGCACGGCCTGGACATCGGCCTGGTGATCTGCGAGGACATGTGGCAGGAGGGCGGTCCGGTCGCCGCGCTCGGCGAGGCCGGGGTGGATCTGGTCGTGGTGCCGAACGCCTCGCCGTACGAGCGGTCCAAGGACGACATCCGGCTGCCGCTGGCCGCCCGGCGCGCCGCCGAGGCTGGTGCGCCGCTGGTGTACACCAACCAGGTCGGCGGCCAGGACGACCTGGTGTTCGACGGGGACTCCATCGTGGTCGGCGTGGACGGCGAACTGCTCGCCCGCGCCCCGCAGTTCGTCGAGCACCTGCTGGTGACCGATCTGGACCTGACCGCGGGCGGGCACACCGCAGAGGGCGAGCTGGCCGGCCTGCGGGTGCGGCGCAGGCTGCTCGGCGCGGATCACCGGGACCCGCTGCCCAGGTACCAGCCGCTGGCCGGGCCGGTGCTCAGCGAGCCGCTCTCCGATGAGGCGGAGATGTGGTCGGCCCTGGTCGTGGGATTGCGCGACTATGTGCACAAGAACGGTTTCCGGTCGGTGATCTTCGGGTTCTCCGGCGGGATCGACTCCTCGGTGGCCGCGGCGCTGGCGGTGGACGCGCTCGGGCCGGACGCGGTGCACGGTGTCGCCATGCCGTCCAAGTACTCCTCCGAGCACTCCCGCTCCGACGCCGCGGAGCTGGCCCGCAGGCTGGGCTGCCATTTCCGGGTCGAGCCGATCGAGAACATGGTCGCGTCCTATGTCGACCAGCTCGGGCTGTCCGGGACCGGCCTTGCCGAGGAGAACGTCCAGTCCAGGGTGCGCGGGGTGCTGCTGATGGCACTGTCCAACCTGGAGGGGCACTTGGTGCTGGCCACCGGCAACAAGACCGAGCTGGCCGTTGGCTACTCGACCATCTACGGCGATGCGGTCGGTGCCTTCGCGCCGATCAAGGACGTGTTCAAGACCCAGGTCTGGCGGCTGGCCCGCTGGCGCAACGCGGACGCGGAGAAGCGCGGCGAAACCCCGCCCATCCCGGAGAACTCGATCAGCAAGCCACCCTCGGCGGAGCTGCGGCCGGATCAGCTGGACACCGACTCACTGCCGGACTACACCGTGCTGGACGACATCCTGGACGACTACGTCGAGGGCGACCGCGGCCTGGAGGACCTGCTCGCGGCCGGGTTCGACGCCGCGCTGATCGACCGGGTGGTGCGCATGGTGGACAAGGCGGAATACAAGCGCAGGCAATACCCGCCGGGCACGAAGATCACGTTCAAGGCGTTCGGCAGGGACCGTAGGCTGCCGATGACCAACGCCTGGCGGGAATCGCACTAGGAGCTGCCGTCTCGATGAACACCGAAGAGTCGCGAGCGCACACGCCGACGGTGCTGGCCGAGCCGCCGTGGTTGCATGCGCTCTACTTCCTCGGTTTCCCCGCGCTCGGGGCCGGCGCGGGCTGGTTGCTGCGGCAACTCGCCGACTGGGCCCTTGGCCTGGCGTGGATCCCGTTCCAGGGACCGTTGGAGCTCATCGACTCGATCCCAGAGCCGCACCTGACCATCGGGGTGCTCGCGGTCGGCGCCCTGGCCGGGTTGGCGCTCGGGTTCGTGGCGCAGCACGAGAGCCTCACCGTCACCCTCTCCCCCGACCGCGTGGTGCTGGACCGGGAGGACACCAAGCGGGAGTTCGACCGCGCGCAGATCAGCGCGGTCTTCCGCGAGGGCGACCGGCTGGTACTGCTCGGCAGGCAGGGCAAGGAACTGGCCAACAATCCTTCCGGGGTGAGCACCGCCCGCTACGCGGCCGCCTTCCGTGAGCACGGCTACCCGTGGACCGATGGCGATCCGCATGCCGAGGAGTTCCGGCGCTGGGTTCCGGACCAGCCCGAGCTCCCCACCGGGGCGAACGCCCTGTTCACGGCGCGGGAAAGGGCACTGCGCGAGGACAAGTCGGACGACGTCAAGGAACTGCGGGCGGAGCTGGCCAAACTCGGCGTGGTGGTCAAGGACGGTAAGGGCAAGCGCCAGTACTGGCGGCTCACCGGTCCGGACCCTCGGCCATGACGACGACCGGCTTCGCGGTGTTCGAGACCGCCCTCGGCCCCTGCGCGATCGCGTGGGCGGAGGACCGGGTGCTGGGTGCCCAGCTGCCGGAGGGCAGTGCGCAGCGGGCACGGGCCCGCATGCGGGGCCGGTTCCCGGCGGCCGCGGAGACCGAGCCCCCGCCCGCGGTGCGGCAGGCGATCGAGGGCGTGCGGGCATTGCTGCGCGGCGAGCCGGGTGACCTCGCCGCGGTGGCGCTGGACATGTCCGAGGTACCGGAGTTCCACCGCAGGGTCTACGAACTCGCCAGGGCGATCCCACCCGGCCAGACCCGCACCTATGGGGAGATCGCGCACCTGCTCGGCATGCCGGGATCGGCCCGTGCGGTCGGCCAGGCCCTCGGCAACAACCCGTTCGCGCCGATCGTGCCCTGCCACCGGATCCTTGCCGCGGGCGGCAAGGCTGGCGGCTTCTCCGCCCGCGGCGGAGTGGACACCAAGCGGCGCCTGCTCGAAGCCGAGGGCGTCTACCTGGAGGAACCGACCCTGTTCTAGGAGTTCTCGACCGCGGCGGGTTGCCACGGTTTGATCCACGGCGTCTCCGGCCAGTCCTCCGCACCGGCCATCAGCTCGAACGCGGTGGCGCCGTCCACGGACTCGCGGATGATATCGGCGTGCCCTGCGTGCCGGGCGATCTCCTCGATCAGGTGCAGCAGCACCCACCGCACCGACCAGGCCTCGATGTCCTTCGGGTTCCACGGCGCGTCCGGCACCGGGACGGGCCGGCCGAGGTCGGGGATGCCGCGGATGATCTCCTCGGTCTCCTCGGCCGCGCGCCGGGAGTCGGCGATGATCTCCGCGAGCGTCTCGTCCGCGCCGAGCAGGAAGTCGTCGCCGTACTTGTCCAGCTGCTCCTGGGTCACCGGCTGGGTACGCTGCAGCACGGTGTCCATCCAGCCGCGCTCGGTCGCGGTGACGTGCTTGATCAGGCCGCCCACGCTCAGCGAGCTGGCGGTGGGGGTGGCCCGCGCCTGCTCCTCGGTCAGGCCGTATGCCGCGATACGCAGCACGTCACGCTGCTGTTCGAGAAAAGCGAGCAGGGCATCGCGCTCATCGGTGACGGGGCGAACGTTGCCAGGCATGGCCACCTCCAGTGTCGGCAGGCCCATCCGGCCCGATACGGAGATCCTGGCACGTGCCACCGACAGTTTCCGGCTCCGCGAGCCGATCACCAGGGGCGCAGCCGGGAGGCGTTCAGCAGGTAGGCGGCACCGACGAAGAGCAACCCGACCATGGTCACCAGCTGCAGCCGCACCAGCAGACCGACGAACTGCCCGGAACCGAAGGATTCCAGGATCGCCACCACGATCGCGGCGGCCAGCACGATCACGAAGGCCACCCTGGCCGCGGTCCGCCAGCCGCCGAGCCACCACCGTTCGACACACGCCGCCGCGGCCAGCTGGATGGCCGTGGTGACCCATGCCGTGGCGAAGTGGATCTGGTGGGCGACCGAGACCTCGCCCTCGGCGATCAGGTCCCGGCAGCGCTGGCTGGCCGAAGGCGCGCAGTCCAGCGTGAACAGCGCGCTGAGCAGCACGTTCAGCCCGAAGATCCCGAGCAGCAGCACGACCACCCTGGGCCAGGTCTGCGCGGGCACCAGCCGCAGCAGCGGCGGGACCATGAGCATGAAGGCGATCCCGGCCACCACGTAGGCGGTGCGGAACAGGTCCCGGTACGGCTGACCTTCGGCGGTGGCCTCGCCGATCCGGGCGTGCACCGGGGACAGCCCGGTGGGCAGGAAGAACTCCAGCAGCCACGACCAGTAGGCGACCCCGCCGATCACCATCAGCACCACGGCCGCGTACAGGGCCGTCCGCACGCCGCTGCTCATTCGAGTGATCCGGCAACCGGCGGCTTGTTGCGGGCGAGGCGCCTGCGGCCGCCGCACCAGCGAACGTGCATAACACTCCAATTGCCTGCTCCTGGCTGCGATCACACGGCGGGTGTGATCGTCGGGGGTGATCTTAGCCAGCAGGGGCAAGGATGTCGCACCACGCCGGTCACCGGATATCGGACCGTGCCCTCCCCCGTCCGCCGGCTGGGCGGAAGCCTGTGAAGCTCATCGCACGATCTTGGGTTCGCCCCGCGGTGGTGCCACGCTTCGAGGTGCACCCGCCGAACTACCCGGGGACCCTGATATCAGGGCCTCGAGGGAAGGAAGGTCGACAACGATGTCCACCCCCGAAACCAACCCTGGCGCCGCGGGCGAGCAGCCCGCCCCGTACGGGTCCGGCTCCACCGCGCCGCCGGCCCAGGCCGGTCCGCAGGGCCGCAAGGTCCGCGTGCATCACCTGCGGGAGCTCAAGGAACGGGGCGAGCCCTGGCCCATGCTCACCGCCTACGACATGTACACCGCCGAACTGTTCGACGAGGCCGGGATCCCGGTGCTGCTGGTCGGCGACTCCGCGGCGAACAACGTGTTCGGCTACGACACCTCGCTGCCGGTCACCGTGGACGAGTTGCTGCCGCTGGTCCGCGGCGTCACCCGATCGGTGAAACGTGCGCTGGTGGTGGCCGACCTGCCGTTCGGCTCCTATCAGCTGTCCGCCGAGCAGGCGCTGGCCACCTCGGTGCGGTTCATGAAGGAGGGCCGCGCGCACGCGGTGAAGCTGGAGGGCGGCCGGGCCTTCGCACCGCATGTCCAGGCGCTGACCTCGGCGGGGGTGCCGGTGATGGGCCATATCGGTTTCACCCCGCAGAGCGAGCACAACCTGGGTGGCTACCGGGTGCAGGGACGCGGCGCGGCGGCCGATGAGCTGCTGGCCGACGCGGTGGCCCTGCAGGAGGCCGGGGCGTTCGCGGTGGTGATGGAGATGGTCCCGGCCGAGACCGCCAAACGGGTCACCCATGAGCTGCGGATCCCGACCATCGGGATCGGGGCGGGCCCGGACTGCGACGCGCAGGTGCTGGTCTGGCAGGACATGGCAGGGCTGCGCCGGGGCAAGGCTCCCCGGTTCGTCAAGCGCTACGCCGACCTGGCCGGGGTACTCTCCGCTGCCGCGACCGCCTTCGCCGAGGAGGTCCGCCGCGGCGAGTTCCCCGCCCCGGAACACTCGTTCCACTAGGCTGCGTCGCAGCGGGCGCGGGGAGCGCCCGTCGGCAGCGGGGTACACCCAGGTCCGGCGGAGTGGAAGGGCATGAACGAGCTGTACCCGCCGATCCAGCCGTACGAGCACGGCAAGCTGGACGTCGGCGATGGCAACACCGTGTACTGGGAGGCCTGCGGTAACCCCGTGGGCAAACCCGTCGTGGTGCTGCACGGCGGCCCCGGCAGCGGGCTCGCCCCGCTGGCCCGCAGGCATTTCGACCCGCTGGTCTACCGCATCGTGCTGTTCGACCAGCGCGGTGCGGGCCGCAGCACTCCGCACGCCGCCGAGGCACTCGGCGGGCTCGGGGCGCTCGACGGCCTGGACGGCCTCGGCGCGAACACGACCTGGCACCTGGTCGCGGATATGGAACGGCTGCGGGAGCACCTGCGGATCGAGCGCTGGCAGCTGTTCGGCGGTTCCTGGGGCGCCACGCTGGCGCTGGCCTACGCGCAGACGCACCCCGGCAGGGTGAGCGAGATCGTGCTGCGCGGGGTGTTCACCGCGCGGCGCGGCGAGCTCGACTGGATCTACCGTGGCGGGGCGGGGCAGCTGTTCCCCGAGGAGTGGGCGAGCTACCTCGCCCCGCTGGACGAGGCCGGGCGGGCGGATCCGCTGGCCGGCTATCGGCGGCTGCTGGACGACCCGGACCCGGCCGTGCGGGAGCGGGCCGCGGTGGCGTGGAGTGCGTGGGAAGGCGCGATCGTCTCCGTCCTGCCGCAGGAGAGTTTCCGCAGCAACTACGCGCGGCCGGAGTTCGCGGTGCCGTTCGCCCGGATCGCGCTGCACTACTTCGCGCACGGGGCCTGGCTGGACGAGGGGCAGCTCATCCGGGACGCGGCCAAGCTGCAGGGCATCCCAGGGGTGATCGTGCAGGGCCGCTACGACCTGGTCTGCCCGCCGGTGACCGCCTACCAGCTGCACCAGGCCTGGCCCGGCTCCGAGCTGAGGATCCTGCCGAACGCGGGGCACGCGGTGAACGATCCCGGGGTGCTGCACGAGCTACGGCTGGCGACCGACCGCTTCGCCGCGGCCGCCTGAGAAACCTGTTCCTGAGCTGGACTTTGCCGCCCCGGCCGAGCCGATCGTGTCGCGCGTTCAGCAACAGGCACTGAGCTACCGGTCGGCTTCGAGGTATTCCAGCAGAACGTCGGCGTGGCAGGGTTTGGGCGCACACCAGCAGCCGAGCGCCCGGCCGTCCAGCTCCCCCGCGCGCAGGCGGCGCAGCAGGTCCGGCTGCCTGGCAAGGTACTCCCGGTAATGCTGGACCATGGCCTGCCGGTCCTGTTTGGCCTCGCGGACGAACGGGTTGGCGAACCCGGACTCCGGCCAGGAGTGCCGGGGGCCGGCATGCCCGACATAGCTGATCAGGTCGTGCCGCACCAGCCAGGGCACCAGCCGCTGGTGCGGGCCGGACTTGCGCACGTTCACCACGGCCGCGTGCCCGGCCAGCACCGACTCGGCGATTTCCCGCTCCGCGGCGGACCAGCGGTCCGCCTCGTCCGGAAGGGACTGCGGCCGGTCACTCATCGGCCCACCGCTCGAACCACACCTTGCGCCGCCGCACGTCCACATCGGTCAGCCGCACCGCGATCCGTTCCCCTTCCGGTAGTCCCGCGCCTGCGCACTTGCCCAGTACCGGCGGGTCCTCGATCAGCACCTCGGCCCTGGTGGCGTCCGCGCGCAGCACCACCGCGCTGAACCGGCCACCGATCTGCTCGGCGAGGATCCAGGACTCGACCTGGTCCAGGCAGGCTCGCTCCACCTTGGCCGCCAGCAGGTCGGACGCGCTCATCACCTCGGGCAGCTCGGCCAGCGCCGCGCGCACCCAGTCCGGCACCGGCCGTCCCGCGGTGACCGCGAGGCAGACCTCGGTGCCGAACCGGTCGACCAGCCGCCGGATCGGCGCGGTGACATGCGCGTACGGGCCGCCGATCCCGGCATGGGCCGCCAGTTCCGGCGGTCCGGAGTGGAAGCTGGTGTAGCCTGCCCCGCGCAGCATGCGGGTGGTGCAGGCGTAGAAAGCCAGCGACTCCGGGCGGGTGGCGTCCAGGGTGCAGAGCAGCTCGGAAACGCTGGTGCCCGCGGGCCAGGTGATCCCGAGCGCGGCCGCGGAGCGGCGTAGCCAGTCCAGCGTGGCCTCGTCCGGTGCGGGCAGCGTGCGCAGCACGCCGATCCCGGCCTCCAGCATGATCCCGGCCGCGGACATGCCGGTGAGCAGGGACAGTTCGGCGTTCCACGCCTCGACCTCGTTGCGCGGCCGCAGGCCGAGGGTCCAGCCGTCCGCCTCCCCGCCGTGGATCTCCTGTTCCGGCAGCTGCGGCTCGACCGCGCCGCGCCGGACGGCCAGCTCCCCGCGCAGCCTGCCGAAGTCGGCCAGCGCGGCCACCGGCTCCGGTGGGGTACCCGCGTCGAAGGCTGCCTGCACCGACTCATAGTCCAGCTGTGCGCTCGAGCGGACCAGTGCACGCCGCACCCGGACCCGCTCCGGCTCGCCCGCTGCGTCGGTATCGATGGTCCACCACACCGCGGGCCGCACCTCGCCGGGCAGCAGGCTGGCTGCGCCCTCGGACAGTTCCGGCGGGTGCAGCGGGATGGTCCCGTCCGGGAGGTAGAGGGTCTGCCCGCGGGCGCGGGACTCCCGGTCGATCGCCCCGCCCGCCGGCACGAAGGCGACCAGATCGGCGATGGCGTAGTGCACCCGGAACCCACCGGAGCCGGTGCGTTCGATCAGCGTGGCCTGGTCGAGATCCTTGGAGCCCGGCGGGTCGATGGTCACGAACGGCAGGTCGGTGGCGTCCACCCTGCCGCCTGCGAACTCCGCGGGATCGCCAGCCACCGCCTCCGCCTCGGCCAGCACCTCGGACGGGAAGCCCTCCGGCAGCTCGAACTCGGCGCGTAACGCGGCGAAGTCGCCGTCCGCGCCGGTCGTGCGGATCACGGAGGAAGGCACATCCCCACCCTAACTCGCTCGGCCCCGGCCATCGCTCGTTCGAGGTTCGGCCGTTCGGTGTACCTTGGCGCCCGCAAAGTAATGAAAACCGATCCCATCTTCACTAGCGCTTCGGGAGTCCCGTCATGAAAGTTGCCTTCGTCGGCAAGGGCGGCAGCGGCAAGACCACGCTCGCCGCACTGTTCACCAGCTACCTTTCCGGCTCCGGCCACCCCGTGCTGGCCATCGACGCGGACATCAACCAGCATCTGGCGGTCGCGATCGGGGCCAGTGAGCAGCAGGCCGCGGAGTTGCCGACCCTCGGCGACCACCTTCCGCTGATCAAGGAGCACCTGCGTGGCGACAACCCGCGCATCTCCGGCCCGGAGGCGATGATCAAAACCACCCCGCCGGGACGGGGCTCCCGGCTGCTCACCCCGTTCGCGGACAACCCGATCTCGGCGGCCTGCTTCCGCGAGGTGAACGGGATCCGGCTCGCGGTCACCGGGCGGTTCGCCGAGGACGACCTCGGGGTGTCCTGCTACCACTCCAAGGTCGGCGCGGCCGAACTGCTGCTCAACCACCTGGTGGACGGCCAGGGCGAGTACGTGGTGCTGGACATGACCGCGGGCGCCGACGCCTTCGCCTCCGGCCTGTTCACCCGGTTCGACGTGACCTTCCTCGTCTGCGAGCCCACCGTGCGCAGCGTGGGTGTCTACCGGCAGTACGCCGAGTACGCGCGGGACTTCGGCGTGCGCCTGGTGGTGATCGGCAACAAGGTCACCGACGCCGAGGATGTGGACTTCCTGCGCGCGGAGGTCGGCGAGCACCTGCTCGGCTGGCTGGTCAGCTCGGCCCACGTGCGGGCGGCCGAGCGCGGCCGGTCCCGGCCGATCGGCGAGCTGGAACCGCACAACCTGGACACCCTGGGCCGGATGCTGGCCGAGGTGGACTCGGTGACCAGGGACTGGGCGCGCTACCAGGCCCAGGCCGTGGAGTTCCACCTGCGCAACGCCCGCGCCTGGGGCAACGCCCGCACCGGGGAGGACCTGGCCGCCCAGGTCGACCCCGACTTCGTGCCAGCCCTCACCCCCACCAGCTGACGGTGACCTGCAGGCCGCCTGCCGGGCCGGGTTCGGCGTGCACCTCGCCGCCATGGGCCTGCGCCACCGAGCGCACGATGGAAAGGCCCAGCCCGACCCCGCCGGTGGCGCCGGTGCGCTCGGTTCCGTGCCTGCGGAACGGTTCGAACAACGCCGGGATCTCCGCCTCGGTGACCTCGGGGCCGGTGTTGGTCACCACCAGCGCGGCTGTGCCGCCGACCCGGACGGTGACCTCTCCACCCGGCTCGTTGTAGTGCAGCGCGTTGCGCACCAGGTTCTCCACCAGGCGTTCCAGCAGCACCTCGTCCCCGGCGACGGTGCACGGCCGCAGCCGCGGGCGCACGGTCACCTCCCGCTCGGTGGCGAGGTCGGCGGTGGCCGCGAGCACCCGCTTGGTCAGCTCGTCCAGCCGGACCGGCGCGCGGCCCGCGAGACCGCGGTCGCTGCGGGCCAGGGTGAGCAGCCCGTCGATCAGCCGCTCGCTGCGCTCGCCGGTGTGCAGCAGCTGGCCGGCCAGCCTGCGCAGCTCCGGGGTGGCCTCGGGATCGGCGAGCGCCACCTCCACCAGGGTGCGCTGCACCGCGAGCGGGGTGCGCAGCTCGTGCGAGGCGTTCGCGACGAACCGCCGCTGGCTGTCGAAAGCGGTGGCCAGCCGGTCCAGCATGCCGTCGAAGGTGTCGGCGAGTTCCTTGAGCTCGTCCTGCGGGCCATCGTGGTCGATCCGGCGATCCAGGTTCTCCGCGCCGAGCCTGCGCGCGGTCGTGGTGATGTCGTGCACCGGGCGCAGCGCCCGCCCGGCGATCAGCCAGCCGAACCCGCCCGCGAGCGCCGCCGCCACCACCAGCGCCACCCCGGACTGCAGCAGCAGCGTGTTCAGCGCGGAGGCACGGTACTCCTCGAGGGAGATGGTCATGGCCTCGGCCGCCTCGGCCCGCCGCAGCGCGATGCCGTCCGAAGGGATGGCCGGGGTCGCGGGTTGCGCGGTGATCGCGGGGTTCTGCTCCAGCTGGGTGCTGGCGAACCCGGTGGCGTCCGGCAGCCTGCTCTCCACCAGCAGGTAGTTGATGAGCAGCAGGACGAGGCCTGCGAGCAGGAACAGCCCACCGTAGATCACGGTGAGCCGGGTGCGGACCGAGAGCCTCACGAGCCGAACCGGTAGCCCGCGCCCGGCACGGTGTGGATCAGCTCGGGCGTGCCCAGCTTGCGCCGCAGGGTCATCACCGCCACCCGGACCGCGTTGGTGAACGGGTCGGCGTGCTCGTCCCAGGCCTTCTCCAGCAGCTCCTCGGCACTCACCACCGTGCCCTCCGCCCGCATCAGCACATGCAGCACGCTGAACTCCTTCGGGGACAGCGGCAGGAACCGCCCGTCCCGGGACGCCTGGTGCCGGGGCAGGTCGAGTACCACCCCCGCGTTCTCCAGCACCGGCGGCAGCGCGGGCCGGGCCCGCCTGCCCAGTGCCTGCACCCTGGCGACCAGCTCGGCGAAGGCGAAGGGTTTGGTCAGGTAGTCGTCCGCGCCGAGCCCGAGCCCGGCCACCCTGTCCTCCACCTCCCCGGAGGCGGTGAGCATCAGGACCTTCACCTCGCCGCCGGAATCCAGCAGCGCCCGGCACACCTCGTCGCCGTGCACCCCTGGCAGGTCGCGGTCGAGCACCACCACGTCGTAGTCGTGCACCCCCACCCGCTCCATGGCGGAGGTCCCGTCGTATGCCACGTCCACCGCCATGGAGAACCTGCGCAGCCCCTCGGCGACGGTGTCCGCGAGCAGGCGTTCGTCCTCGACGATCAGCAGCCGCAACCGGTGTTCCTCCTGTCGGTGTCGATACCGATCCCAGTCTTACCCGAGCCGGATAAGCGGGCGATAAGCGTTCGCGCTTAACGCGCCGAGATCACCCGATCCGTAGACATCGGGGCGGAACGGCAAGACCGAGGAGAAAGGACGGATCGGAATGCGCAGGTCCACCATCGCGGGTGTACTGACCGGCCTCGCCCTGCTGGTGCCGCTGACCGCGTGCGGCGGCGAGGACAAGGGGTCGGATGTGGCCTCCATCTCCGGCGGCACCGAGACCAGTGCGCCACAGGCGCCGGAGGAGATGAGCGACCAGGACATCCAGGAGGCCATGCTCGAGTACGCGGGCTGCATGCGCGACCACGGAGTCGACATGCCGGACCCCGGTCAGGGCGGAGCGATGCCCGCGATGCCCGCTGGCGATGCCGACCCGGAGTTCGAGCGGGCGCATGAGGAGTGCCGCTCCGCGCTGCCCAACGGCGGCGAGCGTCCGGAGCTGTCCCCCGAGGAGATAGACGAGATGCGCAAGCAGGCGAAGTGCCTGCGTGAGCACGGCCTGGACGTCAAGGTCCCGACGGCGGAGAACCCTGGCCTCGCCATCCCCATGGACTCGAACGACCCCAAGGCGAAGAAGGCCTTCGAGGCATGCGGTATGGGCGGCGCCGTCACCAGGATGGAGCCCGCCAAGTGACCGAGGAAGCCGAGCAGCAGGGGGCAGGGCCCGCGGCCCTGCGCCGACGGCGGCGGACCAGGTGGACGATCGTCACGGTGGCCGGGCTCGCGGTGATCGGGATCGGCGCGACCGTGGTGCTGAGCAGCGCGCTTGCGGACACCGAACCGCCGCCGCCCACCGGCCCGGAGACCGCCACGGCGACCGTGCGCAAGACGGATCTCGCCGAGACCGAGACGGTCACCGGCGACCTCGGGTACGGGCCGCGGCGCCCGCTGTCCGGGCGGGCCGATGGCACGCTCACCGGCCTGCCGGAAACCGGGGAGGTCCTGGAACAGGGCGAGCAGGTGTACACGGTGGACGCCAAGCCGGTGGTGCTCTTCTACGGCGACCTTCCGCTCTACCGCGAGCTTTCCTCCGATGTGGACAACGGGCCGGATGTCGAGCTGGTGGAGCGCAACCTGGCGGAACTGGGTTTCGGCGGATTCGGCGAGCCGGACGAGAACTTCACCTGGGCCACCGAACGGGCACTGCGGAACTGGCAGGAGTCGCTCGGGCTGCCGGAGACCGGCGAGATCGGCCCAGGGGACGTTGTGGTGCAGCCGGAGGCGGTGCGGGTTGCCGAGGTGACCGCCGAGCTCGGTGGTCCTGCCGGTGCCGAGCTGATGCGGGTCACCGGCAACCGGCGACTGGTCACCGCCGAGCTGGAACTGAGCGGGCAAAGCATCGCCAAGCCCGATACCGCGGTGGAAATCGAGCTGCCGGACGGCAGCAGCACCACCGGCAAGGTCGTCTCGGCGAACCCCGAGTCCGGTTCGGACGGTGACCAGCAGGGCGGCCCCGGTGGTGGCGGACAGGAGGCCAAGCTGGAGGTGATCATCGCGCTGGACGACGAGCAGGCCGCGGGCGAGTTCGGCGCGGTACCGGTCAGCGTGACCTTCACCAGCGGCACCGCCGAGGGGGTGCTGGTGGTCCCGATCGGGGCGCTGCTCGCCCTGCGCGAGGGCGGCCACGCCGTCGAGGTGGTCGAGAACGGCGAGACCAGGCTGGTCGAGGTACGGCCCGGCTTGTTCGCGAACGGCCAGGTCGAGGTGACCGGGGAGGGCCTCACCGAGGGCATGACGGTGGTGACGACCTCATGACGGTGCTGGCGGTGCGGCAGGTCGGCAAGACCTATCCGGGCGGTGTGGTGGCCCTGCGCGAGGTGTCGCTTTCCATACAGGCAGGCGAGCTGCTGGCGATCGTCGGGCCGTCCGGCTCCGGCAAGTCCACCCTGTTGCAGCTGATGGGAACCCTGGACCGGCCGACCACCGGGCGGGTGGAACTGCGCGGGCACGATGTGGCGAGGCTGCCGGACCGGCGGGTGGCCGGGCTGCGCTCGGCCTGGATCGGGTTCGTGTTCCAGCAGTTCTTCCTCACCGAGGGGCTGACCGCGGCGGAGAACGTGGCCACCGGACTGCTGTACGCGGGTGTGCCGGCGCGCAGGCGGCTGGCCAGGGCCAACCGTGCGCTGGAGCGGGTCGGGCTCGGGCACCGGGCCGGGCATCTGCCAAGGGAGCTTTCCGGTGGAGAGCGGCAGCGGGTGGCCATTGCCCGTGCGGTGGTGAACCGGCCCTCGGTGCTGCTGGCCGACGAGCCGACAGGGAACCTGGACAGCCGGACCGGCTCGGCCGTGCTCTCGCTGCTCGGCGAGCTGAACGCGGACGGCACCACGGTCATCGTCATCACGCACGACCGGGAGATCGCGGCGGGCCTGCCCCGGTGCGTCGACCTGCTGGACGGCACGCTGCGGGCCGACACCGGCACACCCGGGGAGGTGCCGGCATGCCGACGTTGACCCGCGAACGACCGGCCAGCACCCCGGACCCGCTGCCCGGCTCGCCCCGGCTGGGCGCAGCGGACGTGCTGCGGCTCGGCCTGCACGGGCTGCGCACCCGGCCGGTGCGGGCGCTGCTGTCCGCGCTCGGGGTGGCCATCGGCATCGCGGCGGTGGTGACCGTGGTCGGGATCCCGGCCTCCAGCCAGCAGGCCCTGGACGACCGGCTCTCCGCACTGGGCACGAACCTGCTGCGGGCGGGGCCAGGGCAGACCCTGTTCGGCGAGGAGGCCAGGCTGCCGGAGGAGGTCACCGACCGGGTAAGGCGGATCGGGCCGGTGCAGGCGGTGACCGATGTCGGCGCTACCGAGGCGACCGTGCGCCGCACCGGCCTGATCGACGAGCAGGAGACCTCGGGGATCTCGGTGCTGGCCGGGCGTCCGGACCTGCTGGAGGTGTTGCAGGCCCGGATGTACGACGGCACCTTCCTGAACGCGGCCAACTCCGGCTACCCGGTGGTGGTGCTCGGTTCGGTCGCGGCGCAGCGGCTTGGCATCGGGGAGATCGACCCGAGGCAACCGCCACAGGTGTGGCTCGGCGACCGCTGGTTCACCGTGGTCGGGATACTCGACGCGGTGACCCTGGCGCCGGAGATCGACAGGGCGGCGCTGGTCGGCTGGGACGCGGCCGGGGACCACCTCGGGTTCGACGGGCACCCCACCACCGTCTACGTGCGGGCGCAGGAGCATGCGGTCCCGGATGTACAGCAGGTGCTCGGGCCCACGGTGAACCCGGAGCGGCCGAACGAGGTCGAGGTCAGCAGGCCATCGGACGCGCTGGCGGCCAAGGAACTGACCAACCAGGCGTACAGCTCGCTGCTGCTCGGCCTCGGCGGGGTGGCGCTGCTGGTCGGCGGGGTCGGCGTGGCGAACACGATGGTGATCTCGGTGCTGGAGCGGCGCAGGGAGATCGGGCTGCGCCGGGCGCTCGGGGCGACGCGGCGGCAGATCCGCGGGCAGTTCCTTGCCGAGTCGGTGCTGCTGTCCGCGCTCGGCGGGGCCTGCGGGGTGCTGCTCGGTGTGCTGGTGACCGCGGGATACGCGCTGAGCCAGGGCTGGCCGGTGGTGATCCCGCTGCCGGCCGCGCTGGGCGGGGTCGCCGCGGCGGCCCTGATCGGCGCCATCGCGGGCGCCTACCCCGCGGTTCGCGCCTCCCGCCTCACCCCCACCGAGGCCCTCGCCTGACGGCCCGACCGATCCTGGGCAGGCGGCGTTCGTCGGGGGCGCCGCCTGCCCTTCCGCTGTGAGTGTCCCCTCACAGCAGTTGGCTAGTCTCCGTTCCAGGCGGCGTCTTCGGCGTCGGCCTGGCGGGTGCGTTCCCTGGCGATCTCCAGTGCCCGCCGCGCGGTCGCCTCGTCGGGATACGGGCCGAGCAGGTCGATCGACCTGGACCGGTCCAGGTGCTCCACCTCGCCGGTGCGGGTGTTGTAGTACCAGCCCCGATCGGGGTTGGGATCCGCTGTTTCGCTCATCCTCCGAGCTTCGCACCGCACCGGGGCACTGTCACGACGAGCCGGGCCCGACCCGCTCGAGGAAGGGGCCGAACAGGTCGGGAACGGCGGCCTCGGCGAAGGCAAGCCCTTCGCTCTCCCCGACGTCGTAGACGGAGTACGCCCCACCGCCTGCCGCGGTGGTGGCGCTCAGCGTGATCAGCCCGGCGCGGCGCTGGAAAACCGACTGCCGCGCGGTCCAGCCGATGATCCCGCTGCGCTGCAACGCCACGGTGTCCCGGCGCGCCGCTCCGGACCTGGCCACCAGGTAGCCGCCGGTGACTCCGTGGCCGAGATTGCGGTAGGCGTCCAGCGCGAGCAGCACCGTGATCGGGCCCACCACCAGGACATAGATCCACGCCAGGTGCAGCAGGACACCGGTGAGCAGTGCGCCGAGCCCGGCGAGGATCCCGGCCGGGATCAGGGTGCCCAGCAGCGCCCAGCGCAGCCTCCGGCCGCGGGCCGCGCGCGGGTGCGGCGCCAGCCGCGCCGCCACGGTCGGCGCGACCTCCTCGGTCAGCACCTCGGCCGCGACCTGGTCGGCGAACGCCTTCGGCACCGGTGGGACCAGCGTCTTGAGGTCGCTCTTGCTGTCGCCGTCGTTCTGCCGGATCCCGGTCATCACGGCGTCCACCCGCGCCGCCCCGACCAGCCGGATACCGAGCGGTTCGAGCACCTCGACCCCGCGCAGCCTGCGCTCCTCGATACTGATCGAGCGGGTGGTGAGCAGGCCGCGCCGAATCCGCAGGGTGCCGCCGGGCTCGCGCTCGAGGCGATAGTCCCACCACCGCTCCGCGAAGAACACCAGCGAGCCGACCAGCCCGACCACCACGGCGATCACCAGCACGGTCGCCACCGCGAACACGATGGGCGCGCTGCTGAGCAGATCGAATGCCCACTTCAGCACGCCCTCGCGCAGGCCGAACCAGCCTGCCACGTTCAGCGCCGCGCCGAAGGCCGCGGCCCCCAGCAGCGGGGCGACGAAGGAGGCGGGGGCGTACCGGATCCAGGACCAGTCCAGCCTGGCCAGCACCGTGACGCGGGCGGGTTCGGGTTCGGGCTGGGCGCCCGGCTCGACCGCCGCGGCGGGCTCCGCCGGTGGCGCCGGGGATTCCGGGCGCCGCAGCAGCTCGGCCCGCAGCCGCTCCGCCTCGGGCTGGGCGACCGGATCGAGCTTGATCCGGTCGGCGTCGTTCTGCTGCCCGGTGCCGATGGTGACCACGGCCAGCCCGAACAGCCGTTGCACCACGTTCGCGGCGATGTCCACGCTGCGGATGCGTTCCCTGGCAAGGGAGCGATGCTGGTGGGTGATGAAGTCGAACCGGCGCTCCAGCCGTTCCGCGGTGACCCGGTACCTGCTCACCCGCCAGCGCACGTACTCCGCCACGATCCCGGCGGTGAGCAGCAGCACCCCGCCGAGCGCCACCCAGGCCAGCGGGGTGCCGGAGGAGGCCGTGCCCACCGCGCCCACCAGCACCGCGAAACCGACCCGGCTGATCGCGGTCACGTAGACGGTGCGCCGGTCCAGCCGCTGCCAGGGTTGTTCGGCTACCGCGGCGGCAGCGCCCTCCGGCGGCAGCGAGTCCGTCGGGTCGGTCGAGTCCGGGGGATCCGTTGGCACAACCCCCACCCTAGGGCCCGGACCTCGCCATGATGTGCCCGCTCAGCTTTCCCGTTGCCGCTCGAGCCCTTCCAGGATCAGCTCGAGTCCGAAGTCGAACTCCCCGGTGTAGGCGTAATCCGGCTTGCCGGTGCGGTCGACGATCATCTCGGCCAGGTGCGGGAACTCCTGCCTGGGAAGCTGGTCCAGGATGGAGCCCGCCACGTCCGCCAGCCCGGCCGAGGAGCTGAACGGCAGGCTGAGCTCCTGTAGCGCGAACCCGTAGACGTAGCTGTCCAGCACCGAGAGCGCGTGTGCCGCACCGGCGAGCGAGAACCCACCGGACCGCAGGCAGCCGATCACCGCGTTGTGGTGGCGCAGCGTCGCGTGCCCGGGGTTGGTCCGGGAATCCAGCAGGCTGACCGCCCACGGGTGCCGGGCCAGCACGCCGCGCATCGAGACCGCCCGCGCGCGCATCCCGGACCGCCAGTCGGCCGGGTGGTCCGCGGAGTCGTCCGTCGGCAGTTCGATCTCGCCGAAGACGAGGTCGACCATGCCGTCGAGGATCACGTCCTTGTTCCGGAAGTGGTGGTACAGCGACATGGCCTCCACGCCGAGCCGCTTGGCCAGCCTGCGCATGCTCAGCGAACCGGTGCCTTCCTCATCCGCCAGCGCGACCGCCGTGCGCAGCACCGTTTCCTTGCTGAGCGCGTTCCGGCGGGGCGGGTCGGCGGGCTCCGCGGCCACGTGATCCTCCTGTCTGGCTGCTGGCAGGACTTGACAACCTTACACCGCAAGGCTGTACCTTACAGCGTAAGGTCAGTGGCGAGTGGATGGAGCGGGTCGTGGAACCGATCGGTGTGGACGGAACGAGGAAGCCGGGCACGGGAAAGCGGGTGTGCGTGGTCGGCGCGTCCGGGAAGCTGGGGCGCCACCTGGTGCGGCACGCGCTGGAGCGCGGGTACGAGGTCGTCGGCGTCTGCCGGGAGCAGAGCGTGCCCAAGCTCGCCGAGTTCGAAGGGCGGATCACCGTGCTGCCCGGAGCGACCGATGACCGCGCGGTCATCGCACGGGCGGTGGACGGCTGCGACGCCGTGTTCACCGTGCTGGTGCCGTGGGGAGTGCACCACTACGCATCCGGAACGGCCCAGGCCGTGCTGGACCACGCCCGCCCCGGCGCCCGGCTGGTGTTCTCCTGCGGCTGGCACATCACCCGCGACGGGAGGGACGTGTACACCCGGAAGTTCAAGGTGTACGCGGCCGTGTTCGGGCGGCTGGCGAAACTTGCCAGGGTCGTGGACGTGGGCGACCAGGTGGAGGCATGCAGGCGGGTCTTCGCCAGTGACACCAGGTGGACGGTGGTGCGCGGCAGCGATCTCGAGGATGGCGAGAGCCAGGGCCTGCCGGTGTGGAGCAGGCATGTGGGTGACCCCGTCCTCGCGAGCAACCTGACCCGGCGGGTGGACTACGCCCGGTTCATGGTCGAGGCGGTGGACGACGACGCCCTCGTGCACGAGGCCCCGGCCATCGTCGGCAGGCTGACCCCCTCGGCCCTTGCGCACGCGGGCCAGGCGCAGGGCGGGGGCGCGCGATGACCGCGCCGCGGACCCTCGCGCGGATCGCGGGGTCGCTGTATCTGGTCGTCGCCGTGCTCACCATCTTCGCCGGGCTGGTGAACGCCCGTATCGTCGAGCCGGGGGACGCGGCGGCAACGGCGGACAACATCGCCGCCTCGGCCACCCTGTTCCGCCTCGGTTTCGTCAGCGAACTGGTGGGCGCCGTGGCCTTCCTCGGCACCGGCATGGCCCTGTACCTGCTACTCCGGCACGTCAACCAGCTGGCGGCCGCGGCAATGGTCGTCACCGTCGCGGTCAGCGTGGCGATCCAGACCCTGAACCTGGTGCACCAGCACGCGGCGCTGACGATCGCCACCGGCCAGGACCACCCCGGCGCCTTCGGCCCTGCCGGTTCCGACCAGCTGACCATGCTGTTCGCCGACCTGCAGCAACACGGGTACCTGATCGCCCAGACATACTTCGGGCTGTGGCTGCTGCCGCTGGCCTACCTGGTCGCCAGGTCCGGCTACTTCCCCAAGGTGCTCGGCGTGCTGCTGGTGCTCGGCTGCCTCGGCCACCTGACGGACGTGTTCACGCGCTTCCTCGCCCCGGACTCGGCGCGGACATCTCACCGTTCGCCATGACCCCCGCGGCGATCGCGGAACTGTCGTTCATCGGCTGGCTGCTGATCAAGACCGTACGGGTTCCCGCGGCCGCCCCGGTCCACGCAGGCTGAGCGCGTTCAGGAGCGGTAACGGTACGGGATCTCGGTGGGCTCACCGGTGGGACCGAAGCCGGCGGACTCGGCGTCCTCCGGCTCCTGCTCCGTGCCCGGCTCCGGCATCTCGTCGAACCAGCCGCGCGCGGCCGTGTTCCCGGCGTGCTCGGAGGACTCCGTGTCCTCGGATGGCGCCGGGGACTCGGGCGGCGCCTGCGGTTCGGGACGCGCCGCGGGCTCGACGGGAGCCGCGGACTCGGCCGCGGGGAGCGGGATCCCGCGCGGCGGGGTGTCGGCCTCGGCCGCCCGTGGCGGGGTGGGCTCGGGTGGCCGCGCCGGGGTTGTCTGCCATGGCGGCGGGGGCTGTGCCGGCTGCTGGGGCCGGGCTTGCTGGGGCGGGGGCGGCTCTTGCTGGGGAGCCGCCCGCTCGTTCACCGTGCGCCACACCGGCTGCGGGCCGATGTTCATCGGGGCGGGGGTGGGAGCCCGTTCCTCGGCCTGGCCGGGCCGCGGTGTTTCCCGCGGCACCGCGCGCGGCACGATCGGGTCGAGGCAGGAGACCAGCACGGTGGTCTGCTCCGGCTGCTCGACCTTGCGCCCACTGCGTTCCCGGTAGACCACCTCGCCCTCGACCCCGATCTCCACCAGGTACCCGACCTCGGCGAGCTGTTCCTCGTCCAGATCCACCAGCCGCTCGTACCGCGAGGGCACCACCCGGTACACCGGCCAGGACAGCCCGGCGTGCGTGTTGTGGAACTGGGCCAGCAGCTGCACCAGATGTTGCTGCCAGGGCAGGGACATCGACTCCGCGAGCGAGCGCGGCAGCACCACGTAGCCGGAGTCCACTCCCGGCAGGGCACGGGAGGAGAGATAGTCGGCCAGCGGGGTGCTGGACGCGGGCGGGTTCGCGTACCGCTGCGGTGGCGGCGGCCCGAACAGCTCCCGCGGATCGGCCGCCCCCTGACCACCCCCGGACTTCTTCCCCCGCCTACCGAACTTCTTCGCCACCTGGTTCCTCTCAGTGCCCGTCTCACGCGCGCGGCGCGACCGACTCGGTCCGGTTCGGGCGCTGGTTCACACGCCCGGCCGGACCGCCTGCGCGACGAGCTCGGCCTCGTCCCAGGACACCGACCTGGTGTGCACCGGGACGCCGCTCTGCTGCGCTTCCACCATCTTCCCGTCACCCAGATACATCGCAACATGGTGAATGGTGCTCGGGTTCGATGGATCGTACGCCCAGAACAGCAGGTCACCGGGTTGTGCCTGCTCCACCGGCAGCATGGCGCCAGCCTTGTACTGGTCCCTGGACACCCTGGGCAGGATCACCCCGGCCGCCTCGTAGGCCCGCAGCATCAGGCCGGAGCAGTCGAAGGTGTCCGGCCCGGTTCCACCCCACACATAGGGTTTGCCCTGCTGGGCCAGCGCGAACTCGATGGCGGTTCCGGCCGCCTCGCTCGGCGGCAGGGCCGCGCCCATCCCCTCGCCGCAGCCCGCGGCGTCCGCCACCTGGCCCAGGTTCTCCACCAGGTGCACCGCCATGGCTTCCCAGCGGTGGTAGCGGTCCGGGAAGGCGGAGCGCTCCACGGCCTGGGCGGCCGCGCCGGGGCGCAGGCTCTCCCAGTCCGGGATGTCCTCCAGCACGTCGTAGAACTTGTTCACCTGGTAGGGCGGGTTGGTGACCTGGGCGGGGGTGCCCCAGCCCATGGACGGCCGCATCTGGAAGATGCCGAGCGAGTCCCGGTCCCCGTAGTTCAGGTTGCGCAGGCCGGACTCGGTCATCCCGGCCTGGATCGCCACCTGCCACGCCCGCGGCGACAGCTCGCGCTCCTTGCCGATCGAAATGATCAGCGCGACCGTGCCGAGCTGCTCCTCGGTGAGGTTGGCCGCGTCGTCCGCCCCGCGCGCGGGCTGGCCCGGCTGGGAAGGGCCGATCGCGGCCTCGCAGCTCAGGTTGGTGACCCGGCGCGACTCCCGGTCCTGCCGGTCGACCACCACCGCGACCGTGCCGGTGGTGACCAGCACGGCGAACATCGTCGCCACCACCGCCCCGACCAGCATCCCGGCGCGCATCAGCTAGGACGCCCGTTCGTAGTGCCCGACCCGCCAGCCCGCGTCGGTCTTGACCACGGTGAGTTTCAGCTTGGGCCCGTTGGTCGGCACGATGGCCTCCACCGAGCTGGTGTAGGACTTGCCCGCGGACGGCTCGCCGGTGACCTCGCTGGCCGGGATGTTGGCCAGCTCCACCGTGGCCATCACCGGCAGATACTCCTCGGTGGTGTACGGCCGCAGGCCGTCCAGCCACTGCTGGTTGGTCATCCCGTCCGGGTGGTTCACCCAGGCCGCCGCCCACTGCCGCGCCACCTGCAACGCGGCCGGGTCCGGGGCAGCCGGGGTTGGCGATTCCTGCGGTTCGGTCAGCCGGGTCGGCAGGGTGCTCGACTCCGGCCTGCTCTGCTCGGGCAGGCCGGTGGAGCTCCGGGTGACCGAGGCCGACTTACCGGCCGGGGCCGCCCCGGCGCCGTTGCCGTCCTGGTCGCCGAACAGGTGCGGGGCGGCGATCCCGGTGCCCACCACCAGCGCGACGAACACGACCAGGGTGCCGACCAGATGCCGGGGTGAGCGCAGCGGCCACCCCCACAGCCGCCGGTAGACCGCGGCGCGGCCGCGATGAGTACGAATCGGCATGTTCGGGCACCTACCTCACGACTGAGTCGGTGTCACGCAGGTCCTCCCGGACCTCGAGGCCGCGGGAAGGGCGATACAGCACGAACACCGGCTTGCCTGCCACCATCTCGGAGTCCGCGCGGCGCGGCGTGCCGCGCTGGCCCGGGATCGGCTGCTCCGGCTGCGGGGCCTGCCTTGGCACCGTGCCGTAGTCCGCGGCCGGTGCGTGTGCCCCGTCCATCCGGGAGGGCACCACGACCGACTCCGCTTCGTCCCCGCGATCCCAGCGCCGGTCGGTCACCGGGGCGGTGTCCACCCGCCTGCTGGCCGGTCCGGTGAAACCCGCCGCGACGAACTGCTTCGCCTCCGGCAGGGTGTGCCCGCCCTGCGCGCGCCCCGGGCCGTGCCCCGGCGCCACGCCCGCACCCGCGGACCCTGCCGCGGGCAGCCCTGGCGCGCCGGTGCCGCCCTCGAACACCGCACCGGGCCCGGCCCAGCCACCGGCCCGCTGCCCGTCGCCAGCCACCCGTTGTGCGGTGGCGAACACCGTGCCTGCCTCCGGCCGGACCCGCCTGCCACCCGCCGTTGCCCCGATCGGCCCGCGCTGCTCGGCGTTGCCCTCCACATCGTCGGAGTCCTTGACGTTCTGCCAGAACTCGTCCTGCGGGGTGGGCCCCTGCTGGCCCTTGCGGAACCGCCCGAACAGCCCGCCACGGGGCGAGGGCACCGCGGAGCCGACCATGCTGACCGACATCTCCACCATCTGCCACAGCCGCCGCACCGGCCTGCCCACCAGGAACAGCAGGACGGTCAGCAGCCCGGCCATCACCATCTGGGTGAGCATGGACAGCGAGTCGCCCGCGTTGAAGATCGCCTGCAGCAGCAGCGCGTGCACCCCGGCGAGCACGGAGAGGATCACCAGGTTGAAGGCCACCGCGCCGACCACCTTCGCCACCCTGCGCAGGATGTCGTGGTGCAGCAGGGCCACCAGCCCGATCAGCGGCGCGGTCAGGGTGAGCAGCCGGACCACCACCTGCGCCAGCAACACCGCTGCCTTGGCGAACAACTGGAACAGCGAGTACACCAGGCTCTGCGCGAAGCCGAGGAAACCGGCGCCGGTACGGCTGCCGTCCTCGCCGGTGAAGTAGCCGGTCGCCGGGCCCAGCTGGGTGGCGATGTTCTTGTACTCGGCCTTCTTGGCGTCCACGACCTCCTGCTTCGCGTCATCGCCGTTGCGGATCTCCCCCCAGGTGAAGGCCTGGGCATCCAGCAGCGGCCTGCCGAACTGCTCGGCCTGCGGCGCCTCCGGGGAGCCGAACTCCCCGCGCAGCCAGTTCTTGTAGACGACCTCGTCGTGCAGGTTGGTCGGCAGCACATGCCGGATCACCCTGTCCTGGGAGGCGTCCACGAAACCGGCCTGGATGTTGGTCGTGGTCTGCACGATCGCGTGGTCGATCTCGTCGTAGTAGCGCAGCATCGCGAAGGAGGACGCCGCCAGCCAGGCACCGGCCAGCGCGAACAGCGCCCGCTTGCCCACCGTGGGCAGGTCGCCCCGCCAGATGCTGCGGAACAGCATGACCGCGAGGATCAGCGCGGCCAGCCCGAACAGCTGGGCGTAGATGTTGTTGTAGACCTTCTCCGCACCGGACTTCACCGCGTCGTAGAGCGGGCTGAGCAGCCCGCCCTCCATCACCGTGTAGTGCAGCGAGTTGGTGGCGCCGACAATGTTCTTGCCGATGTTGAACAGCTGGTTGCCCGCCCAGGTGTCGATCGTGGTGTTCGGGTCGGAGATGCCGGACAGCGCCCCGCAGTCGGACTGGTAGGTGTGCCACACCAGCCCGGCGTAGCTGTAGTCCACATAGGCGCTGCCTGCCTCGCCCTGGCCCTCGGCCGGGTCCAGCGCGCCGACCATGCCGGAGCCGGGCCGTTCCGGGTTGGGCGCCTCACCGCAGTTCTGCGCCGCCGCGGGCGGGCCGGTGAGCACGGCCTGCAACCCGATGATCGCGATCACCAGCAGCAGCGCCCGGCCCCTGCGCCGGGCCGGGGTGGCCGCGCATCGTCGGCGGGATCGGCCGAACCGGCGCAGCGCCCCGGCGAACGCCACGATCAGCAGCAGCACCAGCAGGGTGGTCATGCCGATCCTCCGCGGCCTCGCACGGGCCGCCTCGCCAACCGCGACTCGGCTACCAGCGGGTTCATGCTGACTTCTCCGCGGCCTCGCACGGGCCGCCTCGCCAACCGCGACTCGGCTACCAGCGGGTTCATGCGGCGTCCCGGCCCGTGCCACCCTTACCGGCCCGCGCGTGCCGCTCGGACCCGGCGCGCGGCTCGGCCGCGGTCTCCTCGAGCACCTGCTCCTCGGTGAGCCCGACCTCGAGTTCGGCCGCCCGTTCCAGGTCCGGTTCCAGGTCGTCCTCGGCGGACGGTGCCGGGGTACCCGTCGGCGGCTCCTGCGCCCCGCCCGGCTCGGGTGGCTCGGGCACATCCGGGGCCTTGGCGGTGACCCGCGGGTCGATCGAACCGGGGGTGGTGTCCATGGCCGCGCGCAGGTGTTCCAGGTGCGGACCGGAGAAGTCGACCCGGATCCGCTCCACGCCGCCCGCGCCGTCACCGAAGATGAACTGCCGCGGTTCCCGGTCGCGCTCCAGCACACCCCGCTGTGCGCCGGGCCGCCTGCCCAGCGCGGAGACCACCTGCTCGTAGCCGACCCCGACCGGCACCTTGAGCAGCCGCAGCGCGTCGGCCTGCGCGTCCTCGTCGTCCAGCCTGCCGACGAACACCGAGTCCAGCAGCGAGACGAAGCCCTGGATGCGCAGGAAGTCCGCGGGGATCTGCGAGGAAAGCAGCACCCGGACGTTCCACTTCCGCGAGTCACGGGCGAAGCGGTTCATCAGCACCCGCCCGGTCGGCACCTCGGAGAGGAAGAACGCCTCGTCGATCCACACGCCCTTGCGCAGGTCCTTCGGCTTCTCGTAGACCGAGCGCTGGGTGAGCCAGGCGGCGAGGTTCAGCATCTCCACCCCGAGCGCCTCGGCGTCGGTCCAGTGCTCCCTGCTCACCCCGTCCTTGGGCAGGGTCAGGCCGGCCATGGTGAGCACGGTCATCCGGTCGTCCCGGGTCTCGGAGTAGGGGTCGGCGTCCGCCTCCGGGATGAGCAGCGACATCCGCTCGCGCATCTCGTCCAGGAAGTCGGCGACGACCACCGCGTGCTCGTGGTGCTCACTGGAGTCGCGGCGCAGCGCGTCGATCACCTGCCCGGGATCGGCGTCGTAGCGGCCGCCGACCGCGCGGACCGCGCGCAGCAGCACGATCCGGCTCTGCGGCATCCTGGCCACCTCGTAGGGCAGGATGCCGGTCAGCACATCCAGCACGAGGCGGCGCCGGGTGGCCCCAGCCAGCGCCCGTTCCCTGCGCCAGGCCCGCTCCGGGTCGTCCTCGTCCAGGAAGTGCTCCAGCTGCGGCTCGGCCACCACCCGGTAGGGGTTGAGGATGCCCGGCTGGGCGTTCAGCAGGTTGATCGGCCGGGCGTACGGCCGCACCTCCGGCAGGTCGCACAGCCTGGCCAGCGGGCCGGAGGGGTCCAGGATCGTCCAGTGCGCCCCGGCACGCAGCGTCTTGTAGACCACCCCGCCACCGAGGAAGGACTTGCCACCACCAAGGCCCGCCACCATCGCGGTGAGGCCGGAACCGTCCCGGATCTCCTGCGCCATCCACGGATCCCAGGCCACCGGGCGCCGGGTCGCGGTGCAGGTCTCGCCGAGCAGGATGCCGCGCCGGTCGCCCACCTCGGCCGTGGCCGTCGGCACCGAGGAGGCCGCCCAGACCACCGAACCACGCCGCATGTAGGCGCCAGAGGCCAGCGGCTCGCCGGGGATGAACTCCCTGGCCATCGCGTACTGCGCCTCGGGGTGCTCGATGGCGATCTTCGGCTTGTACAGGTCGAGCAGCTGCTGGGCCAGCCGCAGCGCGTCCCGCTCGGTCGGCCCGGACACCGCCAGCCGCCACCAGGAGCGCACCCTGGTGGCCAGGGCGGTGAACCCGGAGGTCATCTCGTCGTCGATCTCCAGCACCCTGGAGGCCTGCCGGGCCAGCGACTGCGGCGGTTCCAGCTCGTGCTCGTCGGTGTAGTGCTTGACCTGCGAGCGCACCTTGTTCATCTGCCGTTGCAGCTCGCCAGCGACCTCCTCCGGCTTACGCACGTAGATCCGGGCCGACCACTCCACCGCGGCAGGCAGCCGGTCGGCGTGCTGCACCCAGGGGTCGTCCACCTCCGGGATCTGCAGCCCGTGCATCTGCCCGACGGTGAGCACGGCGACCTGCCGGGACAGCCCGGCGTTGGAGCCGGTGCGGCCGCGCACGGTGACGGTCGGGGCGTAGGGGTCGCAGTGCAGGTCGGCGGCGTCGGTGAAGCTGGCGAGGTCCTCCGGCTCCCAGGCCGCACCCGGCACGGCGGGCAGGTTGCGCGGCGCGGGCAGGCCGAGCGAGCAGGACCGGTGCATCAGCCAGGACATCTCCTCGGCCAGCGCGGGCCTGCCCTCCAGCCCCGCCGAGCCGATCACCTGGTCCAGGTGCTCGACCTCGGAGTCCAGCGCGGTCAGCTCGGCGTCCACCGCCTCGGGCAGGATCTTGCGCAGCAGCGGGGCGGCGCGCTCAACCGCGCGGTCCATCACCCCGCGGGTCTGCACCTGCACCCCGAGGTAGACCTCCTTCTCCGCCATGGAGCGGCCCATCAGCTGCTGCTGCTCGCCGATCAGGTAGTCGTCGAAGGAGAGGGTGCCCGGGGTGTCCTGCGGGCGGCCAACGGCGTTGTGCACGTGCGCCTCGGCCCACATCCGGATCGGGTACGGCCGGGTGGTCACCCGCAGGTGCATCCAGCGGCCCTGCAGCTCGGCGTACTGGCCCGCGATGGCGGCGACCAGGTCCCGGCGCTGGGAGTCCGACCGGAAGGACCAGCGCTGCGGCGCGAGGCGGTACCAGGCGTATACCTCGTTGCCGGTGCGCAGCAGGTGCCCGTCGATGCTGCGCGCGGCGATCGATGGGGTGTAGGTGGGCACGGCCTGCTCCCCAGGGAGCCGACGCTGCCGGGTCTGCTTGCCCTGCTTGGCCGGCTTGACCTGCTTGGGCTGGCGCACCTGCTTCGCCTGGAGCTGCGGTGTCCCGGCCTGCCAAGCGCCGGAGCCCGGGGACAGGTCCTGTTCCCGGTTCTGTTGCCGCTTTCCGCCGCGACCGAACAACGACTACCTCCCGACCGCGGGCCGCGTACGGCCCCGGTGCGCTCGTGCTGTGTTACTACCGGCCCCCTCGCGGGATGGTTGGCCTCTCCCTCTGCTCCCTCTGTTCCCTCTGCCTCCCGCGGGTCTCGGCCGCGGCCGCTCGGTGCGCACCCGTACCTTGCTGGCGCTGACCGCGCCGCCGGCACCGCTGGAGCGTTCCCGCGGCGTGTTCAGTTCGCGTGCCCACATCGCCAGCACGGCGCCGAGCGGCCGCTCGTGACTGATCTTGGCGGTGATCAACCTCGTGATCGCGATGGTGGCGACGAAGGCCCACGCTGTCGAGAAGAACCCGAACTCGAAGCCGAGCTGCCGCTCGACCGTCAGCACCACCAGGAACACCGGGATCCCGACGCCCCACGCCACATAGCGGGCCCGCCAGGGAAAAGTAGCCTTCGGCGGGCCGAGCCACACCGCATCGACCCGGTAAACCTCGTCATCGGTTCGAATCCGCAAGGCGAGTCCAGCTCAGCCGGTGAACAGACTGGCGAGCCATTCGCCGACGTTCACGCCGAGGCCGCTGACCGCGAGCCCCACGATGGCCAGCGCGATCACCACACCGGCGAGGCGGCGCATCACGCCCGCGTTGTCGCCCTTGCCCCCGCCCAGCCACAGCAGCAGCAGTGCGACGGCCAGCAGCACCAGCGGGATGATGTTGTCCAGGATCCACGTGCGGACACCGCCGGTGTCCAGTGGCTGCTCCTGGACCAGTTCCATGAGGCTCGTCATGGTCGTCATCGCATACTCCCGGGTGCGCGGAGTGTGGTCGTCAAGTTGTCGCTGCGCTTGGGCCTGACGCAGCACTTGCGGTTGTCACACAACATCATGGCGTTACGAGGGGTAGTGGTCAAAGGGCGTTCCGGTGAACAGGGCGTGCTCGTCCGACGCGAATAACGGCCAGTCTCACAGAAACTCGTCGCCCTCCATCATGGCTGTCCGACCGTCAAGTATTAACCCTGTCCACCCGGATTTCGTAGTGTGCGGCTGAACTCACCCGCCAGCGCGGATCGAACTCACTCTGGGTGCAAGCGGCCGCCCCTTTGATGACGCTGTGCATAGTGCACCATGCCCCGTCCGGGTGGTGGACCGGGTGCCGTCGTGTGAGTCGGGTGAGACCGAAGCCCTCGGACAGAGATCATCCGAAGAGGCGATCACGGTTACCGAGCACGCAGGTTCCGCGCATTTTTCGCGACTGTCGGTAATCACATCCTCGGACCGGTGGAATTTCGGCAATCTTCACTCCGGCGAGGTCACAATCCAGCCAGAAACGCGAACGTTTCTCATCTTCGTCGAGCATGGTTCACTCGTATGACAACTTTCACAAAGTTGTGAATAGGGTGTAGCTTCGAGGAACCGTCACGCCCACCGGCGCCGGACGGCGCCACCCGGCGTCTCACCAGGGGAGGACAACGATGACCGAGACCGCCCCACCCACCGCGAATGGTCTGCCCACGACCCGCCCGCGGCCACTGGACCCACCCGAGGAGATCAGCCGGTTACGCACCGAGCAGCCGATCTCCCGGATGACCTACCCGGACGGGCACCATGGCTGGCTGGTGACCGACTACGCCCATGCCAGGGCCATCCTTGCCGACCCGCGGTTCAGCGCGAAGGCGGAGCTGAAGCACCCGCCGGTGGTCAGCAGGCGGCTGCCGGCCCAGGCCAAGCCGAGCGACCTGCCACCGGGCATGTTCGTGCACCAGGACCCGCCGGAGCACACCCGCTACCGCCGCCTGCTCACCGGCCAGTTCACCGTGCGCAGGATGAACCGGCTCGCGCGGTGGATCGAAGGGGTCGCGAGGGAGCACGCCGCCGCGATGCGCCGGGCCGGGCCGCCTGCGGACCTGGTGCGGGAGTTCGCGCTGCCCATCCCATCCCTGGTGATCTGCGAGCTGCTCGGCGTCCGCTATGCCGACCGGGGCCGGTTCCAGCAGGACGCGGCCACCATGCTGAACCTGGACACCGAGTACGAGGACGCGATGGCCGCCTTCGGCAGGGTGCTCGGGTTCCTCGGCGAGCTGGTCCGGCACAAGCGGTCCGAGCCGGGCGACGACCTGCTCAGCGGCCTGGTGGCCGGGGGCGAGCTGGACGACGCCGAGCTGGCCGGGGTGGGGCTCGTGCTGCTCATCGCCGGGCATGAGACCACCGCGAACATGCTGGCGCTCGGGACGTACACCCTGCTCCGCGAGCCGGAGCAGCTGGCAGCCCTGCGCGCCGACCCCGGCCTGCTGGACACCGCGGTCGAGGAACTGCTGCGTTACCTGACGATCGTCCACCTCGGCACCCAGCGCACCCCGCTGGAGGACGTCGAGCTGGACGGCGTGCTGCTGCGCCGCGGTGAGACGGTGCTGCTGCACCTGCCCGCGGCCAACCGGGACCCGGACCGCTTCGCCGAGCCGGACCGGCTCGATCTGACCAGGCACAGCGCCGGGCATCTCGCCTTCGGGCACGGGGTGCACCAGTGCCTCGGCCAGCAACTGGCCCGGATCGAGATGCGTGCCGGATTCGCCGCCCTGCTCGAGGAGTTCCCCGAGCTACGGCTCGCGGTCCCCGCGGAGGAGGTACCGATGCGCGAGCAGATGGCGATCTACGGCGTGCACCGCCTCCCCGTCCACTGGTAACCCCTGACCCGCAAATGCCCTGAACGTGGCGTTCGCGACGTCAGACGTCCCAATAGTGCCGTTCGCGACGTTGAATGTCCGGAAAGCCACGTTCAGGGGCCGCTAGTGTCCTGCGCCTGAAATGCGTTGTAGATATCGGGCGAGGGAGTCGAGGATCTCTTCGGCGGTCTTGCGCCAGACGAAGGGTTTGGGGTCGGCGTTCCACCGCTGGATCCAGTCGCGGACGTCCTTCTCCAATCCCGCCACACTGGTGTGGGCTCCGCGGCGGGTGAGCTGGTCGGTGAGGTAGCCGAACCAGCGCTCCACTTGGTTGACCCACGACGACCCGGTCGGGGTGAAATGCACATGGAAGCGCGGATGCCGTGCCAGCCACTCGTTGACGATCGGTGTTTTGTGGGTGGCCAGGTTGTCGCAGACCAGGTGCACGTCGAGGTCGGCGGGCACCGCCTTGTCGATGCTGGTGAGGAACTTCTTGAACTCGGTGGCGCGGTGGCGGCGATGCAACTCGGTGATGACCGTGCCATCGGCGATGTTGAACGCCGCGAACAGGCTGGTCGTGCCATGGCGAGCGTAGTCGTGGGTGCGTCGCTCCGGCATGCCCGGCATCATCGGCAGGACCGGCTGGGACCGATCCAACGCCTGCATCTGGGACTTCTCGTCGACACACAGCACCACCGCCCGCTCGGGCGGATTGTGATACAGCCCGACAACATCCACGACTTTGCGCACGAACAGCGGATCCGTCGAGAGCTTGAACCCGTCCACCACATGGGGCTTGAGGTCGAAACGCCGCCAGATCCTGCCCACAGTCGAGCGCGACAGCCCGGTGCGCTCGGCCATCGAAGCCCGCGACCAATGCGTGGCGTTGCGCGGCGTCTGTTCCAGAGTCAAGGCAACCACTTCCTCGACCTGGTCCAGCAGGATCGACGGCGGACGCCCCGGCCGCGGCTCGTCAGCCAACCCGGCCAAGCCATGCTCGATGAACCGACCCCGCCACTTGGCCACCGTCGGCACCGACACCCCCACAGCGGCAGCCACATCCTTATTGAACGCACCCGGCTCCGCACACGCCAGCACAATCCGACACCGCAACGCATACGCCTGCGTCGACGTCGCCGCCCGCGCCCCACGCACCAACTCCCGACGATCAGCCTCGCTCACCGTCAACTCAGCCTTCTTCGGCCGACCGATCCGCGCCATCCCCGAACCATACATTTACACAAGCCAATTCAGGCGCAGGACACTAGCGGGAGCTGGCGAAGATGCCTTCCTGCGGGAAGGCGCCCTCGGCGATGATCTGCCTGCTCAGCGAGCGGCCGAGCTCGCGCAACCGTTCCGCCTTCTGCGCGCCGAGCGTGGCGAAGGGGGCGGCGGCCGCGGCGTTGGTGTCCGCCTCCATCCGCTCGCGCAACTGGTTGCCCTGCTCGGTGAGGTTCCCGTCCGCGTCGAGCAGGCCCTCGCCGCGCAGGTAGTCGACGGTGGCGGCCCACTGGTCGTCGGACCAGCCGCGCAGGCGCTTGGCGACCGACTCGAGGAAGCCCTTGCCGGTGGCGGTGTGCGTCACCAGCGCGGTGAGCCCGTTCAGCCCGGCACCCACCAGCGCGGCGATATGCCCGTCACCGCGGAACTCGCGCAGCAGCGAGGCGGCGTGCCAGAGCACGAGGTGCGGCTCGTCCGGCCAGTCCAGGTCGGCATGCGCGGCATACAGCGGGCGCCCCTCGGGGACGCACAGCTCGGCGGCCTGCCGCGCGAGGTCGGCCGCCTCGGCCACCTCCTCGGAGGCCACCGTGTCCGCACCCAGCAGCCTGCGCAGCGCGGCGTCCGCGGCGGCCAGCCTGGCCTCTAGCACCCGCTCCGGCGCGGCCAGCTTCCACGCCTCGGGGATGTGCTCCGCGACCAGTACCGGGTTGAAGTTGAAGAAGGTGGCGGTCACCGTGCCCGGGCCGACCGCGCCCATCGGCGCGGACCGGCTGGCGAAGTAGCACATCCGGCCGGGCCGCAGGCCCGCCGCGGTGAGCCGGTCCTCGGCCTCCGGGGCGAAGTAGATCATCGCGTGCAGGGGCTCGAGCACCCGGTGGCAGCGGTAGGCCAGCTGCCCGGCTTCTTCGTGATCCATGACCCCGACCCTATCGGCCCACCAGGCCGGGAGTGTGCTGACGCGAACCGGCCCCGTGCCGTCGCCGCTCGGGCGACGGCACGGGGCCGCACTCCGTTGGTCAGCAGCTACCGCAGCAGCCGCAACCGGGACCACTGCACGAGGCGCAGCAGCTACACCCACCCATCTCGGACCACCACCCTTTCGTCGGCGGACGACCTGGCCCTACCAAAGTAGGTAAGCCTTACCGTCTCCCCGTACCGCCTGTCGGGTGACACATGCCAATGTGGCTATATATCTACTGGTCCCGGATGCCGGGTCCTTACCCACCATCGGCCCCGGTTGCCGGTGGTTCAGTTGCGGTAGGCGATCACCTCCCCGGTGGCGGAGATGTAGTCGATCCGGCCGCCCTGGAAGTAGCTGCGGGCGCCGCGCTCCCACCGTTGCTCGTTGCTGATCGGGTACCCGAGATACGACCGTTCCCAGCCCATCGAGGCCCACTTCTGCCGGATGGCGCCGTGTACCTCCCAGGCCCCGGTGTCGGGCGTCCAGTAGATCGAGGCGTTCCTGGTGAAGTGCACGTACCGGCCGATCCCGTCCGGGGTCGCGGTGACGTCGATCCTCGGCACGCCGAGACCGCCCTTCTCCCGCCCGTAGGAGGTCCACCGCTCGTCGATCGCCCCGTACACCGCACGAGTGCCGATGTCGTAGCGCCAGTACAGCGTGCCGGGGGAACCGTCCTTGCGGAAACGCGCGTAGCGGCCGGGTTTGCCCTCGGAGTCGGTGGTGGCCGTCTCCTCCGTGGTCGGGTAGCCGAGCCCGGCCTCCCTGCCCCGCTTCTCCCACTCGAAGTAGAAGGACCCGTTCAGGTAATGCGCGCCGGTGTCCGGCGAATGCGAGATGCTGCCGAACTTCGTGCAGCTGAGCGTCCCGGCATCCGGCCGGGACCGCTCGGACTGCTGCGCCTGCGTACCGGACGACCGGCACACGTTGCGGCTGATGTTGTTGTACGCGCCGACCCCATCCGCGGTGAAGGTCTCGTCGGTGGTGGGCGAGCCCAGTTCCCGGTGCCCGCCGAGGGCGAGGTACTTGGCGAGGATCGCACCGCGGATGAACTGGGTGTCCCCGGTATCCGCGGACCAGTACAGCCGCGCGCGCTGCTGCCCGCGTTCGAACTCCCGGTAACGGTACGGCCAGTCGATCACCTCCGGGCCGACCGGCGTGCCGATCTCGGCGGGCAGCGTCGGATCACTGGCGATCCGCCGCTGGACGGGCGAGCGCTCCAGCCAGCCGGCGATATCGTCCAGCCTGGTGTCCACCGCGCCGGTGCGGGTCTCGGTGACCCCGAGGCACCCGTGTTGCCAGGACTTGCTGTGGATCCCGACCAGCTCCAGCCCGCCGTCCACCGCGCGAACCGCGGGGCCACCGGCGTCACCCTTGCAGATCGCCGCGTCCTCGGCAGCCGGCGCGAGGTCGATTGTGGACTGGTTCCGGGCGGCGACGGAAAAGGTGCTGGTGTGCAGCTTGTCCGGATACCAGTCCTCGGTCGTCCGCCCGTAGCCCGCGACGGTCAGCACCTCCCCTTGCTCGGGCGGCGTGGTGCTGATCGGTATCGGGGTGATGTCGAGGACGGGCTCGTGCAGCCGGGCCAGTACGAGATCGCGGTCCTCGCGCGGTACGAGCGTGGTAATCGACCGGACCTGCCCATCCCCGTATACCAGGTCCGGGCTCCCGATCAATGCGGTCGTGTGCTGGGCAGGCTCGCCCGGCTCGACCGGAAAGCCGTTGTCCGGGTCCTGCGCAAAGCAACTGCTCGCCGTGAGCAGCCATTCGACATCGATCAGTGCGGCGGTGCACTCCCGCTCACCGGTGTAGATCTGCGCGATGAACCGGTACGAGTCCGCGGGCGCGGGGCCACCGCCACCGATGGCGTGCGCCGAGGCGCTGCTCAACAGGCCGCCGACGACACTGGTTGCCAGCAGACAGGAAAACAGGGCGACACGTGTTCGTTTGGTGTGCATCGTTCGGTTCTCCGGTCAGTAGACGGTAATCTTGAGCAGGTCTTGCGGGCCACCGTCCGGATCGGCCCCCTCGCCGACCGAGTTGTATTTGTTCGGCTCGATGTCGTAGACCTTCGTTCCTTCTTCCGTGGTGAGGGTCGCTTCCGACTCGTTGCTGTCGCCCTTGATCAGAAATACACTGGGAATTTCCATCGTTAGCCACGCCCGCGGCCCACCTCCGCCCCGTGTTTCCGCTTCCCCGGAAACGGGAACCTCGAAGCAGATCCGGTCCAGATCGTTGCTGAGAACCTCGATGAGGCCGCTACGGCCACAATCGGTGAGAAGCAGGTTTCCGTTGCCTTTCAGCAGCCGGACACCTCGTTCGGCGAAAATCGCGTCGGCGCCGGGGTAGCCGAAGTCCTCCACAATGTGCGGCGGGCTCTCGGCCGCGGCCGCCTGCCGGGCCAGCGGTGCGACCTCGGCCTCCGCCTGCGAATTCGACGGTCCGGTTCCATGCATGACCAGCACAAGGGCGGCCGCGACACCTACCGCGGCTGCCCCCACCCTGACCAGTGGTCGATGGTAGAAGCGCATGATGCGTCCACTTTCCATTCTTGATCAACTTTGTGGTGCTGGAGAAAATCCGGTGCCGAGATGGCAGTCCTCCCCCAGTTCCGGCTCGAGTTAACCCGACCATCTGCGCGGACGTCAGCCGCCGATCGGCCTATTGATCGCGGATCATCGTGAGCTACCGTCGAAGTATCGACACGCGCGGCCGCTGGGGGTGGCGCGGCTGACGATGGGGGACTTTAATGTCCAGGGGTGGATTTCGTGCTGCCTTGACCATTCTGTTGTCGGTGGCATTGCTTGCCGGGCTGACATCACCGCCGTCGGTCGCCGCCGCGCCAGGCGCGCAACAGGCGCCCACGTCGGAGCCGCAGGGCGAACGCGCGCAAGCCGTGCAGCTGATGAAGACCGGCGGGCCGAACCTGGCCAAGGCCGCGGAACGCGCGCTGCTCGGCACGGACGCGGACCTGCGGGAGTTCCTCGAGAACGGGCAGCAGGCCGCCACCGCGCAGGACCTGCGCGCGCAGGTGGAGCAGGTGCTCGCCGCGGGCGGGCGGCTGATGCGCGAAGCGGCCCAGCGCGCACTCGACGGTTCCACAACGGACATGCGCACCTTCGTCCAAGGTGGATGGAAGGGACCGTGGGAGCAGGACCTCCTGCTGAAGGTGGCGAACCTGCTGCACACCGGCGGACCGAAGGTGCAGGCCGCCGCACAGCGCGCGCTGGACGGCAGCACCGAGGACCTGCTCGCCTTCGTCTCCAGCGGCCACCAGGAGGCTCAGGACCAGGACGACCTGCTCAAGGTCGCGCAGCTGATGCACAACGGTGGGCCGCGCGTGCAGGAAGCGGCCCAGCGCGCGCTGGACGGCACGATCGAGGACGTCCGCGAGTTCCTGCGCAGCGGCTACCAGGTCGCGGCCGCACATGATCAGGAAGCGGCCTCTGTCGCGCAGCTGGCCGATGTCGCCAAGGCCGCAGGGGCACGGGCCGCCGAGCAGACCACGCTGGCCGAGGATGCCTCGGCGCGGGCGGTGCACGCGACCGAACTGGCCGAGCAGGCGGCCGACCGTGCCGCGGCCGAGACCGCCGCCGCGCAGGACTCCTCGGTACGCGCTGCCGACGCCGCGGGCAGGGCTGCCGACGCGGCCAACCGCGCCGCGCAGGCCGCGCAGACGGCGATCACCGCGGCCGCGGCGGCGAACCAGGCCGCGCGGATCGCGGCCAACGCGGCCAGCCAGGCAGCCACCGCGGCCGGGTTGGCAGGGCAGGCGGCCGCGCGGGCCAACCAGGCGGCACAGGCCGCGCATGCCGATGCGCAGCACGCCGCCGCGGCCCGCCAGGCCGCGGAGCAGGCGCGCAACGTCGCCGCGGGCGCCCGCAAGGCGGCCCAGGCTGCCGATGCCGCCGGGCAGGCCGCCATCGCGGCCGCCGAAGCGGCCAAGGCCGCGGCCAGCGCCGGGGCGCATGCCACCGAGGCATCCAACGCGGCGAACGAGGCCGGGCACTACGCCGAGCAGGCCGGGGCCAGCGCCGAGCATGCCCGCCGCGCAGCCGCCTACGCCAAGCAGCGTGCCGACGAGGCCATCCGCGCCGCCCGCAGGGTGGAGACCATCGCGCGGGAGGCCGCCGCGGCGGCGCAGGAGGCCCGCCAGGCCGCGAACGACGCGGCCCGGCACGCGGACAACGCAGCCGCGGCTGCCGAGGACGCCGCCGACCACGCCGGGGAGGCCGCGGACAACGCGGATATCGCCGAACAACATGCCGCCCGCGCCGAGACCGCGGCCGGTCAGGCGACCCGGGCCGTCCAGCAGGCCCAGCAGATCAGCGAGGTGGCTCGCCAGGCTGATGCCGAGCGCCTGCAGGCGCAGGAGAACAAGTGGGTCGCCGATGCCGAGCAGGCCGCACGGGTGGCGGCCGAACGCGAGGCCCGGCAGGAATGGCAGGCGGGTGAGGTCGAGCGGCTGGATGCCGAGGCGGAACGGCTGCTCGCCGAGGCCAGGGAGCCGGGTGCCGATCCCGCGCTGGTGGTGGACAACGGGCGCCAGGTCGCCGCGCGGTTGATGCGGACCGGCGGCGCCTGGGTACAGGCCGCCGCGGAGGACGCACTGGCAGGCACTCCGGAGGACGTCAGGGAGTTCGTGCACAACGGACTCGCGATGGCCACCGAGGCCGACGACCGGGCCAGCGCGGAGTATCTCGCCGAGCACACCGAGAAGCCCGAACTGCACGACGCCGCGATCGACGCGATGGCAGGCACGCACGCGCAGGTCCGGGAATTCCTGATCACCGGGCAGCACGCCGTGCAGGCCAACGACTACCGGCTGGAGATCGCCCAGATCATGCATCGGGGCGGGCGCGAGGTGGAGGCGGCCGCGCAGGCCGCGCTCGACGACGGCAGCGTGGCGGCGTTACTGCACTTCCTGCGGGTCGGTCAGCACGAGGCGCGGGAGAAGGACGACCGGCTCCAGGTCGCGCAGATCCTGCACGACGGCGGCCCCGAGGTGCAGGCGGCCGCGCAGGCCGCGCTGTCCGGCCCGCCGTCCTACCTGCGCACCTTCCTGGACACCGAGCTGCACAAGGCACGCCAGCGCGATGCCGACACTGCTTCGCATGTCGCGCAGGTCAACTCGTATCTGGCCGGCGCGGCCAGGGCCGCGGCCACGGCACGCGCCGACGCGGCCAGGGCGAAGGAGGCGGCGGCGATCGCCCGCGGCGCGGCGCAGGAGGCCGCCGCGCATGCCGAGCGGGCAAGGACCAGCGCGGCGCAGGCCGCCCAGCATGCCGAGAACGCGCGGCAGTCCGCCGCCTCCGCCGAGCAGTCGGCGAACAACGCGGCGGAGTCCGCCCGGATCGCCCGCCAGGCGGCCGCGGCCGCGCAGGAAGCGGCCCGGGCGGCGGCCCAGGCCGCTGCCAAGGCAACCGCGGCCGCCGAACGCGCCCGTGGCTACGCCGACCAGGCCTATGCCGCCGCGGCCCAGGCCCGCGCGGACGCCATCCAGGCCGGCGAGGACGCCGCCGCGGCCGCGAGGGCGGCCAACGAGGCCGCGCGGATCGCGGCGGAGAAGCAACGCGAGGAACGCGAGCGGCAACGCAGGGAGGACCAGGAGCGCCAGGACGACCTCGGCGACGGCGCCGGTGATCCGCCGCCGGACGGCGTCGTGGACCCCGACGTCGACTACAGCGAGCTGCGCACCGACGAGGACATCCTGCGCGTCCAGGGCGGCCAGGCCATGGTCGATGAGTACCGCGGCGCGCAGTCCAACGCGGGCCGGACGCTGCTCGACTTCGTGCTGGCCAACGGCGGGCAGGTCGTGCTGGATCTGATCGGCTGGACCGACGCCAAGAAGTGCTTCACCGAGGGCGACATCGGCGCCTGCCTGTGGACGCTGATCAACGCGCTCGGCCCGATCAAGTTGCTCGGCGCGGCGCTGAAGCTGCCCGAGCTCGGCAGCTCCATCTACCGCATCGTCAGCGGGATGGGCCGGTTCCGCAACACGGTCGCGGCCGCGCACCAGACGGTGCAGCGCCTGCGCAATTTGGTGCAGGACGTCTTCGGCCGAATCCGGAACCCCTGCAGCCCCAACAGTTTCACTGCGGGCACACCGGTGCTGCTCGCCGACGGGTCGAGCAAGCCGATCGAGGAGGTCGAGCTCGGCGACCAGGTACTGGCCACCGACCCGAGCAGGGACCACACGGCGCCAAAACCGGTCACCGACCTGATCACCGGTGCGGGTGCCAAACAACTGGTCACCGTCACCGTCGCGGACCGGGGCGAGCGGGGCTCGGTTGAGGCCACGGCCGAGCACCCCTTCTGGGTGGCGGACCCTGGTCAGTGGAAGGACGCCAGGGACCTCGAACCGAACGACCGGCTGCGGCTGCCGGACGGGCACTACGTCACCGTCACCGGCACGCACCACTGGACCGAGCGGCTGGAGGTCTACAACCTCACCGTCGCGGACCTGCACACCTACTATGTGCTCGCCGGTGCGGCCGCCATCCTGGTGCACAACTCCGGTGGCGCCGAGATCTGCCGCCTCGGCCAGGCAGGTGAAGCCGCCATCGGCCGGACCAAGTACGACGGCCCGATCTTCGCGAAGAACGACTACGGCCTCCGGAGGGATCGCAAGCCCGACTTCCTGGACGGCGCCACCCTCGGCGAGGCGAAGAACGCCAAGTACCTGTATCTGTCCAGCCAGTTCAGGGACTACCTCAAGATCGCACGACAGCGCGGGGTCGGGTTCATCCTGTACGTTCGGGTCGACAAGGGCCAGTTGGGCACCAAGCTGTCCGGGCCGCTACAGGAGTGGATCAGGCAGAACGGCGTTGTCGTGAAGAAGGTCATTCCATGGTAGAGCCGGAAACGCCGGCCGAACGACCGCTGACACACCAGGAGGTCCTCGAGTTCGTCGCGGAGCACCGCCGGCGGGAGGCGGAGGACGACCCGGTCGTCCAGGAACGCCGACGGCGCTACGCGGAGGCGGCCGAGGGGCTGCTCGCGGAACTGCGGGGGCTCATCCCGGACTTCGAGCAGACGGGTTTCACGCTCACCGACATCGGGGAGCTGGACAAGCTCACCTTCACCCGACCGGACGAGGAGACCGGCGAGCAGAAGACCCGCAAGGTCGACTACCGGGCCGCTGTCCCGGTCCTGCTGGACTGGCTACCCCGAGTGACATATTTTCCACTGGCCGAGGACATCGTGCGCGTCCTTTCGTACGGCTTTGCCAAGAAACAGGCACGTCCGGTGTTCCTCGAACTGTTCAAGAACCCGCCTCCGGTCCAGGACCCGAAGTTCGCGGACGAGCCCGAAAGATGTCGCGAGCTCCTCAGGTCGTCGCTCGGGTCCGGGTTGGCGAGGTTCGCCGAGCCCGCGGTCGCCGAGGAGTACATCCAGCTCGCGCTGGACTCCTCGCTCGGCCGCGGCCGGTCGGCCATCGTCGGCAGCCTTCCCAAGACCAAGGACGAACGTGTTCCGGAGATCCTGGTGAGCCTGCTCGGCAGCTCGGATGTTCCGGTAGTCCGTGCGGCGACGGATGCGCTGCGCAAGCTGCGGCACACCCCGGCACGACCCCACATCGAGAAACTGCTGGACCACGAGGACGAACTGGTCCGCCTCGACGCCAAGGACGCCCTCAAGCGGATGAAGACGTAGTCGCCCGCCGCACCGGTCCCGGGGCCGGGAAAGGTGGGGCGGGCGAGTTGGCATGTAAGCCGGATTCTGTCCACGCGGCGTTGCCGCGATGGGCGACCATCCATCTGGGCCTGCCGTTGCCGACAGGCTCAAGCGGCCTACCCGCAGGCATCGGACGGGCCGCCCTCGAACGCCTGCGCAGGAGCTCACGCTCCCTCTTGGCCTTGCTCCGGGTGGGGTTTACCAAGCCGTCCCGGTCACCCGGGACGCTGGTGGTCTCTTACACCACCGTTTCACCCTTACCCCGCGCGTCGGCGAGGCGGTCTGTTTTCTGTGGCACTTTCCCGCGGGTCACCCCGGGTTGCCGTTAGCAACCACCCTGCCCTGCGGAGTCCGGACTTTCCTCGATACCGCGCCGTAGCGCGCTACCGCGGCCGCCCTGCCAACTCGCCCGCGCTCACCAGGATATCGCCGTGCCCGGACCGGCCCGGCAGCCCCACCGGTTCGGCCGTTCAGGACAGGTGCGAGATGTCGTTCACCAGGCGCACGGAGGCGTTGCCGTCCGGGTAGAACTCGGCGATCGACAGTGAGGCCAGGTCCAGGTGCAGCCGGAACAGCAGTGACTGGCCGACGTCCAGCGCGATGCGCAGCACGGTCTTGATCGGGGTGACATGGCTGACCAGCACCACGGTGCGCCCGGCGTAGGTCTCGGTCAGCTCGGTCAGCATCCGGCGCACCCTGCGCTGCACCGCGTCGAAGCTCTCCCCGCCCGGCGGCGGCACCGAGGCGTCGCCCAGCCAGGCCCGGTGCAGCTCAGGGTCCCGCTGCGCGGCCTCGGTGAAGGTCAGCCCTTCCCAGGCGCCGAAGTCGGTCTCGGTCAGCCCCTCATGCTCGGTGACGGCGCCGCCGAGCGCGTCGGCGACGGCCTGCGCGGTCTGCCGGGCCCTGCCCAGCGGCGAGGTGACGATCGGGACCGGTTCGCCTTCCACCAGCAGGCCGTCCATGGTGGACAACCGCTTGGCCGCGGCCGCGGCCTGTTGCGCGCCCAGCTCGGTGAGCGGCACATCGCCCCGCCCGGAGTAGCGCCGCTCCACCGACAGTGCGGTCTGCCCGTGCCGCAGCAGCAACAGTTTGGTCGGCTCGCCCACCGCACCCGTCCACCCCGCCGGGGAGGATCGGTCCGCGCTCGGCCAGAGCTCGGTCTGTTCCGCCCGCGCGGGCTCGGGTTCCGGCGCGGGCCCGGTCTCGATCCCGGCCTGGGTGTCCATGGCCTCGTTGGCCAGCCGGTCCGCGTGCGCGTTCTGCGCGCGCGGAATCCATTCGAACCGCACCCGCTCGAACCGCCGCACCAGCTCGCGGGCCCGCTCCGCGAGCGGCTGCAGGGCGGCGTTCTTGATTTTCCACCGGCCGGACAGCTGCTCCACGACCAGTTTCGAGTCCAGCCGTGCGTCCACAGTGGACGCCCCGAGCTCGGCGGCTGCCTCCAGCCCGGCGATCAGCCCCTGGTATTCCGCCACGTTGTTGGTGGCCACGCCGATGCCGACGGAACGTTCGGCGAGTACCTTCCCGGTGGCCGCGTCCTTCACCACCGCGCCGTAGCCCGCGGGCCCGGGGTTGCCCCGGGAACCGCCGTCGGCCTCGACGATGACCTGAGGTGTCGTCACAGCCCGGACTCCATCGTGCGCACCAGGATGGCCCCGCAGTTCTCGCAGCGGACGACCTCGTCCTCGGCCGCGGCCTTGATCTCGGAGACGGCGTTGCGGTCCAGTTCCAGCTGGCAGGCCCCGCACCGCCGGGATCGCAGCAGCGCGGCGCCGATCCCCTTCTGCTCACGCACCCGGTGGTACAGCGCCAGCAGGTCCTCGGGGAACCGGGGCAGCAGCGCCTCCCGGTCGGCCTTGCGCTTGGCCTCGGTCGATTCCAGGTCGGCCAGCGCCTCGTCCCTGCGCTTGGCCGCCTCGGCCAGGTCCCGTTCGGCCTTGTCCACCTCGGCGGCGGTGCGCTGGGCGTCCTGCTCCAGCGCCTCCTTGCGCTCCATCAGCTCCAGCAGGTCGTCCTCCAGCGCCGACTGGCGGCGTTGCAGGGTGGCCACCTCGTGCTCGAGGTCGGTCAGCTGCTTGGCGCCGACCGAGCCGGACTCCATCAGCTTGCGGTCCTTCTCCCCGCGCGCCCGGACCGAATCGACCTCCCTCTCCTGCCGGGCCACCTCGCGGTCCAGGTCGGAAACCGAGGTCTGCACGGCCACCAGCGCGTCCTTGCGCTCCCGCAGGGTCTTCTCCGCCTCGGCGATCTCGGCCAGCTCGGGGAGGGTACGCCGACGGTGCTCAACCCTGTCCAGGTCGGCATCGGCTTTGGCCAGGTCGAGTAGCTGGCGCTGGACGGCAGATTCCGCCTTCACTGTATGTTTCTCCCTCAGCTCGCTCGCAGGTTCCACGGATCGGTACACCGCGTGGAGACGCGGATGTCGACGGTACCCGCACCGGCGGACTCGATGACGTTCGCTGCCTGCCCGCACCACGGCCACTCGCTGGCCCAGTGGGTGAGCCCGACCAGCGCAGGCACCGGGCCGGGCGCGCCGAGGTGCTCCCCGGCCGGATGGTGCCGGAGATCGGCGGTGACATAGGCGTCCACCCCGGCCGCCGTCGCCTGGCCGAGATAGCTGTCCCCCGCGCCACCGGAGACGGCGACGGTGCGCAGCACCCGCTCCGGATCGCCTGCCCCGGTCACCCCAGGCCGGGTGTCCGGCAGAGCTTCCGCCACCCGCCGCACGAAGACACCGAAGGGCTCCGGCTCGGTCAACTCGCAGATCCGGCCGATCCCGGTGACGCCGTCCGCGTGCGGCGCGAGCGGACGCAGCACCCGCAGCCCGCCGATGGTCTCGGCCAGTGCGTCGGAAACCCCGGGGCTGGCGGAGTCGGCATTGGTGTGCGCGCAGTACAGCGCGATCCCGGCGCGGATCATCCGGTGCACCAGCCGCCCCTTGGCGGTGTCCGCGGCCACCCCGTGTACCCCGCGCAGCAGCAGCGGGTGGTGCGCGACGATCAGCCGGGCGCCGACTTCCTCGGCCTCGGCCACGGTTTCCTCGACCGGGTCCACGCAGACCAGCACCCGGTCCGCGGGCTCGGCCGGGTCTCCGCAGACCAGGCCGACCGCGTCCCAGGACTCGGCGAGCGCGGGCGGGTAGGCCGTTTCGAGCGCGGCGATCACGTCGGAGACTGGCACTGACATAGCGACGATCCTCGCATGTACGCTGCCTGGCTGTGCACGGTCGGCGAGGCACGCTCGCTGGACCCCTTGCACCGCTCCGCGCTGGAGCGGGCGGTGCGCTCGGTATGCCATCCCGACGACACCTGATGCGGAGACCGCGCTCGTGACCGACTCTCCCGTACTGCACATCTGTTTCGTCTGCTCAGGCAACATCTGCCGCTCGCCGATGGCCGCGCTGGTGTTCGCCGAGCACCTGCGCCGCGCCGGGCTCGCCGAGCAGGTGCGGGTGAGCAGCGCCGGGATCGGGCCGTGGCATGCCGGTGAGCCCGCCGACCCGCGGGCGCGGGCCACCCTGGACGCGCACGGCTACCACGGTGAGCACATCGCAGCGCAGGTGGACAAGCGGCACCTGGACGCCGACCTGCTGCTGGCCGCGGACGCCTCGCACCTGCGGGACCTGCGCAGGCTCGCGCCGGACCCGGAGCGGGTGCGGATGCTGCGGGAGTTCGACCCCACCGCGCCGGAGGGTGCCGAGGTGCCCGACCCGTACTACGGCGCCGACGGCGGCTTCGCGGAGGTGCTCGGGATGATCGAGCGGTCGGTGCCCGGCCTGCTCGACTGGGTGCGGGACCAGCACCCAGGAGCCGGGAAATGAGCACCGAGCGTGCTGCCGCGGAGCGGTTCACCGGGCAGCGGGCCACCATGGCCCAGCCCATCGGTGGCGCGGCCTTCGCGGTAACCCTCGCCGACGGGCGCAAGGTGGTCGCCAAACGTGGCCAGGGCGAGGGCGCGGCCACCGCCGAGGGCGCCGGCCTGCGCTGGCTGGCCGAGTACAGGGACGTCCCGATCCCCGAGGTGCACGGCTACGACGAGGAGTGGCTGGTGCTCCAGCACATCTCCACCGGGGTGCCGAGCAAACCGGCCGCCGAGCGGTTCGGCCGCGGGCTGTGCGCTGCACCGGCGCGGGGCGCCCGCGTTCGGCTCCGCCCCACCCGGTGGGCCCACCGACGCCTGGATGGGGCTCGCCCCGATGCGCAACGAGCCACACCAGGACTGGCCGTCCTTCTTCGCCGCACACCGGATCGAGCCGTACGTGCGTTCGTGCGTGGATCAGGGGCTGTTCGACCGGGAGCAGGCCGGGGTGTTCGACCGGGTCTGCGCGCGGCTGCCCGAGCTGGCGGGCCCGCCGGAGCCGCCTGCCCGGCTGCACGGGGACGCCTGGAGCGGCAACGTGCTGTGGGCGTCCGACGGCGAGGCCTGGCTGATCGACCCGGCCGCGCACGGCGGGCACCGGGAGACCGACCTGGCGATGCTGCACCTGTTCGGGCTCACCTCCTTGCAGTACGTGCTCGGCGGGTACCTGGAGGCCGCCGCGGACGCGGGCGCCCCGTTGCCGCAGGACTGGCGGGACCGGATCCCGCTGCACCAGCTGTTCCCGCTGCTGATGCACGCCGCGGTGTTCGGCGGCGGGTACGCCCGGCAGTCGCTTGCCGCCGCGGGGGACGCGCTACAGCTCGGTTGACCCCGCGCCGTGCCCGCTGCGCAGCACACCGCTTACCGTTGAGGGGTGCGGTTGAAGTTCCTGCTGCGGCCGAGCTGGCTGGCCCTGACGGTGGTGGTGTTCGCCTTCGCCACCGCCTGTTACACCCTGCTCGCGCCATGGCAGTTCAGCCGCGACACCGAGCGGGAGACCCGCAACGCCGCGCTGCAGGCCTCCTTCGACGCGCGGCCCCGGCCGCTGGCCGAGGTGCTGCCCGGCGGTACCGCCCCGGACGAGGGCACGCAGTGGAAACGGGTCACCGTAACCGGCAGCTACCTGCCGGGCGAGGAGGTGATCGCGCGACTGCGCACGGTGCAGGGCGAACCCGCCTTCGAGATCCTCACCCCGCTGCGCACCACCGAGGGCCGGGTGGTGCTGGTCGACCGGGGGTACGTGCGCCCCGACGAGCGCAGCCGGGTGCCCGCGTACCAGCCGCCACCGCAGGGCCGGGTGGACCTGGTCGGCAGGGTCCGGATCGACGAGACCGACCCGCAGCGGCGGGACGCCTTCGCCAATGACTCCACCGCGGGGCGGCTGCACAGCTACAGCGTGGACTCCAAGGTGGTGGCCAGGGCCACCGGACTGGACATCCGCCCCGGCTACCTGCAGCTGGAGCCGGATCAGCCGGGCGTGCTTGGCGCGTTGCCGCTGCCCCAGCTGGAGGCGGGTCCGTTCTTCGCCTACGCCCTGCAGTGGATCGCATTCGGCACCATGGCCCTGCTCGGCTGGCTGTACTTCACCATCCGCGAGCTGAAACCCGGGGGCGCGCTGGACGAGCGGCCGCGGGACAAGCCGGCCCGGCGCAAGTCCGTGGCGCAGATCCTCGCCGAGGACGAGGAGGCCGAACGGCTGGGAACTACCGGCGATGCCGGCGCCGCAGACCGAGCAGGAGCGCGAGCACGGCCGAGCTGAGCCCGGCCAGCCAGCCGACCACCCTGGACAGTTCCACGGCGCGGGTCACGTGGCCCGCGTCCGGGTTGCGGCCGTCGCCGAGCACCGGCAGCTCCTCCGTGCCGTGCGGGTACGCGGTGCGCCCGCCGAGCCGGATCTCCAGCGCACCGGCGAAGGCGGCTTCTACCCGGCCCGCGTTGGGGCCGGGGTGCGCCGCGGTGTCCCGGCGCCATGCCCGCCATGAGCCCGCGCCGGAGCCGCCGACGACCGGGGCGGCGGCCACGGTCAGCGCGGCGGCTGCCCTGGTCGGCAGCAGGCTGACCACCTCGTCCAGCCGGGCGGTGCACCATCCGAAGCGGCGGTAGCGCGGCGGCAGCGCGACCCGGTTCGGCGGGCCGACCGTGCGGACCAGCACGGTGACCGCGCGGGCGCCGAGTACCCCCGGTATCCCGGCCAGCGCGCCCCACAGCAGCGGCACGACCACCACGTCCGAGGTGTTCTCCGCGACCGCCTCCACCGAGGCGCGGGACAGCCCGATCATGTCCAGCCCCGCGGTCTCCCGCAGGTCGAGCTCGGACAGCCGGGCCCGTGCCGCCTCCAGGCTGCCGGTCTCCAGGTCGCGGGCAAGCTCGGTGCCATCGGCCGCCAGCGCGGCACCGCCCAGTGCGGCCCAGGTGGCGGTCGCCGTGCCAAGGGCACGCAGCACCGGGCCGCGCCGCCCGAGGCGTTCCGCGGCCAGCCCGACCAGCACGACCCCCGCGGTCAGCCCACCGGCGTAGAGCACGCCGGGGACCGGCCGGTCGGCATACAGTTTTCGCTCGGCCCCGCGGGCCAGCCGCGCGAAGCCGGTGGCGGGTCCCACTCGCTTCCGGCCGCCGATGGCACCGTCGGCGAGCACCCCCAGCAACAGTCCGATCGCCCTCGCCCCACTCACCCGCCTGACGGTACCGAACGACGCCGGTACCCCACCTAGGGGTCTGGCGGTGTGAGCAGCTCGAGCATCTCGTCCCGGGCCTGCACGACGATGTCACCCATGGCCCGTTCGGCCCGGCTCGCGTCCCCCGCCTCGATCGCGGCGGCGACCTCGGCATGCCAGGCCACCGCCTCGGGCCGCGGTTCGGCAGGCATCAGCCCGTGCCCGGTCCTGCCGGTGAGCACCTCGGCGACCACTTCGGACAGTTGACCGAACATCGGGTTACCGGAGGCGGTCAGTACCAGATGGTGGAACTCGATGTCGTGCCCGAGGAAAGTGTCCAGGTCTTTGGCCTTGGCGGTGCCCGCCAGCCGGGTGGCCAGCGCGCGCAACCGGCCCCGCTGCTCGGGCGAGGCACGCAGGGCGGCGAACCTGGCCGCGCTCGGTTCCACTGCGCTGCGCAGCTCGGTCAGCGTGCGCAGGGCCTCCGCGCGCCCCGGACCGTCCAGCTGCCAGCGGATCAGCCGGGGGTCGTAGTGGTTCCAGCCCGCGGGCTCCCGCACGGTGACCCCCACCCTGCGCTTGCTGGTCGTCAGGCCGATTCCCTCCAGCGCCCTGACGACCTCGCGGGCGACCGTGCGGGACACCTCGAACCGCTGTTGTAGCTCCTCGACCCGCAGCACGGCCCCCGGTTCCAGGGAACCGCTCACGATCGCCGCACCCAGCGCGTCCAGCATCAGCGTGTGCCTGCTGTCGGCCACCCCACCTCCAGTTTCGCCGTTTCCCCCAGGTTACCCGCCTGTTTCGATTAAGTACTACTTTCTCTTGAATAAGTACTACTTTTGAGGTTCACTCCCTCCATGAGCGTCATCGTCGTCATGGGCGTGGCCGGCTCCGGCAAGACCACCGTCGGCACCGAACTCGCCGCCGCACTCGGCGTCGAGTACGCCGAGGCCGACTCCTTCCACCCCGCAGCCAACATCGCCAAGATGTCCGCGGGCACCCCGCTCACCGACGCCGACCGGGCCCCGTGGCTTGCGGCCATCGCGGAGTGGATCGCCGCGCGTACCGCGACCGGTGGGGTGGTCAGCTGCTCGGCACTCAAACGGTCCTACCGGGACGTGCTGCGAGTGGACGAGCGGGTCTGGTTCCTGCACCTGCACGGGGACCGGGAGCTGCTGGCCGGCCGGATGACGGGGCGCTCCAGCCATTTCATGCCGGTGTCCCTGCTGGACTCCCAGCTCGCCGACCTCGAACCGCTGCAGCCGGACGAGCGCGGGCTGACCGCGGATATCGCGACGCCTCCGGAGGACATCGTGCGTATCGCACTCCGGAAGGAAAGCGAGGGCAGTCCGTGAACACACTCGCCGCCGCGTGGACCGGGCAGGACACCCGGCTGATCGCGGCCACCCTGCTGGCCATCGCGCTGATCGTCGTCCTGATCACCAAGCTGAAGCTGCACCCGTTCCTGGCGCTGATCCTCAGCTCCGGGCTGCTCGGGCTGGTGGCCGGGATGCCGGTGGACAGCCTGATCGACAGTTTCACCGACGGGGTCGGTTCCACCGTGGCCTCGGTGGGGGTGCTGATCGCGCTCGGCGCCATGCTGGGCAGGCTGCTCGCCGACTCCGGCGGTGCCGAGCAGATCGTGGACACCATCATCTCCCGCTCCGGGCGACGGCTGCTGCCCTGGTCGATGGCGCTGGTGGCCGCGCTGATCGGGCTGCCGATGTTCTTCGAGATCGGCCTGGTAATGCTCATTCCGGTGGTGTTGCTGGTGTCCCGGCGGACCGGGAAGCCGCTGATGCTGCTCGGGATTCCCGCGCTGGCGGGCCTTTCGGTGCTGCACGGCCTGGTGCCGCCGCATCCGGGCCCACTGGCCGCGGCGGGGGCGCTGAACGCCAACGTTGGCATCACCCTCGCGCTCGGTGTGCTGGTGGCCATCCCCACGGTGATCGTCGCCGGTCCGCTGTTCGGCCGGCTGGCCGCCCGGCTGGTGCCGGACGCGACCGCACCCGCGCACCTGGTTCCCGAGGCCGCACCGGGGGCATCCGGCACCGGCCGGGACCGGGCGCCGAGCTTCCTTGCCACCGTGAGCACGGTGCTGCTGCCGGTGGTGCTGATGATGGGCAAGGCCCTGGCCGACATCCTGCTTGCCGAGGGCGACCATGTGCGCAGGGTGCTGGACTTCGTCGGGAACCCGCTGGTGGCCCTGCTGGCCGCGGTGCTGCTCGGCATGGTCACCCTCGGCCGCGCGGCCGGGTTCACCCGCGGCAAGCTCTCCGCCACCCTGGCCGACGCGCTGCCACCGATCGCGGGCATCCTGCTGATCGTCGGCGCGGGCGGCGGGTTCAAGCAGACCCTGGTGGACGCCGGGGTCGGGGACGTGATCACCCGGCTGGCCACCGGGGCGGACTTCTCCCCGCTGCTGCTCGGCTGGCTGGTCGCGGTGGCCATCCGGCTGGCCACCGGTTCGGCCACCGTGGCGACGGTGTCCGCGGCCGGAATCGTGGCCCCGCTGGCGGCCACCCTGGACCCCACGCACAGCGCGTTGCTGGTGCTGGCCATCGGCGCTGGCTCGCTGTTCTTCTCGCACCTCAACGACGCCGGTTTCTGGCTGGTGAAGGAGTACTTCGGGCTGTCGGTCGGGCAGACCATCAAGAGCTGGTCGCTGATGGAGACGGTGATCTCCGTGGTGGCGATCGCCCTGATCCTCCCCCTCGGCGCCCTGCTCTGACCTCTGACCGCCGTGGCTAACCTGCTGGGATGCGAACCCGGAGAACCGCACCAGCGATCGGCCTGCTCACCATCCTGCTCACCCTCACCGGCTGCGCCACCGGCGACGAGCCGGACGGGCCGGTTCCGGCGACGAACACCACCCGCGCGACGCCCAGTTCGGAGGTGACCGCCGCCGAGCACACCCCGATCCCGCGCACCAAGGCGTCCCTGCGCGTCCCCGAAGGAATGCAGCTCGACGAGAGCCTTCCGGGAATCAGCAGGAAGGGGACCAGGACGACCGTCGTGGTCAACGAGCTGCCGTTACCGGACAAGACCCCGGAGCAGGGCCTGGCCGAGGTCACCGCGGGTTTTGCCGAACCGCAGGCCGAGGCGAAAGGCTTCCGGTTCGACGAGGTCCAGCGGGATGTATCGATTGCGGGGTTCCCCGGCGTTACGGCAATCGGCATCCAGCGGGCCGCGCAGGGCACCTTCGGCAAGACGATCGTGGTGTTCGCGGCCGAGGACGCACTCGTCATGCTGAGCGGCACCCTGGAGCCGGACGATCCACTGTCCCCCGCCGACCTGCGCGAGGTGCTGACCGACGTCCGCTGGGGAGCAGGCGGCCCCCGGTGATCCCGCGGTGCCGAAACTGGTCGCGACGCCTTCCCCTGGCGAGGCCGCCGTCCCGGTGGAGCAGCGCGAGGACCACCTACGCCGCGGTCGTGTTCGACGAGAGTGGCTACGTCCTTGTCGCTGGAGACTTCGGCCCGCAGGCGCATCCGGACCAGCTTCCCGCCTTCCGCAGCATGGCCCGCTCCCTCCACCTCACCTGACCGGCGCAGTGAACGGGCCACTCACAGCACCGGTCAGGGGTGGGCGTGGGTCCAGGATTCGAGCATGATCCTGGCGATGGAGGAGTTGCCGGGCAGCAGCATCCGGCCCGCGCCGCCGCCGATCGGGGTGGGCACGGCGTCCCCGTTGCGGGTCTGGCTGTTGGCGAAGGTCTCCCGTAACTCCGCGCGGGTGGCCCAGAGGGCGCTCTCGATCTCGCCGTCCGCGGGCCGCAGCGGGGCGGCGGGGTCCGCCCTGGCCGCGAAGCCCAGCATGATCGAGCGCGGGAAGGGCCAGGGCTGGCTGCCGAGGTAGCGGACATCGGAGACCTCGACTCCGACCTCCTCGCGGATCTCCCTGGTGACGCAGCTCTCCAGGGACTCCCCGGCCTCCACGAACCCGGCGAGCACCGAGTAGCGATGCGGTGGCCAGTTCGGCTGCCGCGCCAGCAGCACCCGCTCCCCGTTCACCCCGGAGTCGTCGTGCACCAGGCAGATCACCGCCGGGTCGGTACGCGGGTACTCCTCCCGGCCGCAGGCGTCGCACACCGCGGCCCAGCCGTGCTGGATCCGGCGGGTCTGCCCGCCGCAGCGGGCGCAGAACCGCGCCCTGCGGTGCCAGTTGCGCAGCGCGAGGGCGGTGGTGAACAACCCGGCCGAGGTGTCGTCCAGCAGGTCGCCGTGCCCGCGCAGGTCCAGCCACACCTCGCCGTCCGCGCCGGGTGCGCTGTCCGTGACGCCCCAGCTGCCCCGCATGGGCACCGGCTCGACCTCGCCATCGGGCGCGCCGGGCAGGCCCCAGTAGTCCACGCCCTGCCACTCGCCGAGGAACGTCGCCTCCGCCGGTGGCCGGTCGCCGTATGCCGCGGCCTTGCGGGTGGCCAGGGCGGTTTCGCCGAACGGCACCGGGGTGCGCCCGGTGTCGTCCAGCAGCACCACCCTGGCACTCGGCCAGCGCGTCAGCAGCCGCTCCGGATCGGCCCGCAACGACTCCTGCCGGTCCACAGTGGACCGCGACAGCGTCGGCAGGGTACCGAGCTGGAACGGCTGAGTGGTCACGCTCCGCGCTCCACCGCAATGTTCCCGAGCGCGGACAGCTTCGGTTCGAGGGTGTCCGGATCGCCGACCACCACACCGGTGAACCGCTTGGGGGCGAAGAACTCCAGCGCCGCCTCGGCGACCTCGTCGGCGGTGACCGCGGCCAGCCGCTCCGGGTGCCCGGCCAGCCAGTCCACGCCAAGGCCGACCGAGGCCAGCGCGGACAGCTGGCTGGCAAGCCCGGACTGCGAGGAGGTGGCGATCAGCAGCGAGCCGATGGCGTACTGCCGCACGGTCTCCACCTCCTCCGCGGTCGGCGGCACCAGGCCCAGCCTGCCCAGCTCGTAGCGGGTCTCCAGCAGGGCGGCGGCGGTCACCTCGCTCGCGGTGTCGGCGTCCACCTGCACGGTGGCGTTGCTCCCGGTGAACTCGAACCCGGAGTGCGCGCTGTAGGTGTAGCCCTTCTCCTCCCGGATGTTCTCCACCAGCCGGGAGGAGAAGTACCCGCCGAAGGCGAGGTTCGCCAGTTGCAGCGCGGCGTAGCGGGAGTCGGTGCGTGGCAGCGCCTGCGCGGACAGCCGGATCTGCGACTGCACCGCACCCGGCCTCGGCACCAGCAGCGCGTCCCCGCCGGACAGCTCCGGCAGGGCGGGCAGCACCGAGGCCGAGGACGGCGAGTGCCAGTCCGCCAGCGCCCGCTCGATGTCGGCGGCCACGGTGTCCGGATCGATGTCTCCCACCAGCACCAGGGTCGAGCCCCGCGGCAGCACCGCCGCCGCGTGCAGCGCCCGCACCCGCTCCGGGGTCACCTCGGCGACATCGGCGGCCTGCGGCACCTCGCGGGTGTAGGGGTGGTCGCCGTACCGCCGCCGCTGCAACGCCTCCCTGGCGATCACCCGTGGCTGGGTGCGAGCCACCGCGAGCCGTTCCCCGATCCTTGCCGACTCCCTGTGCACCTCGTTGTCCACATAGGACGCCTCGGTGAGCACATCGGCCAGCACGTCGAGCAGGGTCGGCAGCTCACTGGCCAGCGAGCTGCCGTTCACCGCGAGCCGTTCGGGGTCCACCATGGTGGCCAGCTCGCCGCCGATCAGGGCCAGTTCGGTGTCGATCGCTACCCGGTCCCGCCTGCGGGTTCCGGTCGGCAGGCTCTCCGCGAGCACCTCGGCGGTCGCCGGGTGCATCGGATCGTCCCCTGCGAACGGGATGGAAAGGCGGAACTCCACCAGCGGGACATTGGCCTTGCGCACGGCGAGCAGCCGCAGCCCGTTGCCGAGCACGGTGTCCACATGGGCCAGGTCGGCCGCGGCACGCTGCTCGCCAAGCGGCGGCACCTCGCGCGGCCCGGTCGCAGTGCGGCCGATCTCCTCGGCGCTGCGATGCGTCGCACTCGTCACTGGGTACCTCCCTGCGCCGGCTCGACCACGAGCACGGCCCTGGCGTCCGGGCGCAGCGCCTTGGCGGCCGCGGACACATCGGACGGGGTCACGGCAGCGATCCGGTCGGCGAGGCCGTACACCAGCGCCGGATCGCCGTAAAGCAACTCGAAGGAACCGAGCGCGAGAGTCCTGCTGATCAGCCGGTCGTGCTCGGAGTGCAGGCTCGCGCTCCACCTGGCGGTGATCTTGGCCAGTTCCTGCTCGTCGGGCGGGGTGGCGGCCAGCGCCTCCAGCTCCTCATCCAGCGCGCCGAGCACCTGCTCAGGCGACACCTCGTGCGGGTGCACCGCGGTGACCGAGAAGGTGTCCGGGTCGCGGGCCTCGAACGGGCCGAACAGCCCCGCACCCGCGTTGATGTCGGTGACCAGCGGCTCGCGGTGCACCAGCCGCTGCTGTAGCCGGGAGCCGTCGCCGTCGGCGAGCAGTCCGGACAGCACCAGGTTGCCCAGGTAGCCGTCCAGCTCGTTGACCGGATCCGGCATCCGGTACCCCACGGCCAGCGCGGGCAGCGGGGCGTGCGGATCGCTGTGGCTGCCCCGCAGTTCCCCGGTCGGGCGCGGCTCGGCGAACGAGGGCCGCGGCGGCACCGGCCGGTACGGCACGTCCCCGAAGTGCTTCTCGATCAGCTCCGTGGCGCGGTCCACCTCGAAGTCACCGGCCACGGTGAGCACCGCGTTCGCAGGCGCGTAGTAGGTGTCGAAGAACGCGGCGCAGTCGTCGATGGAGGCCTGCTCCAGGTCGGTGAAGTCGCCGTAACCGTTGTGCGCGTTGGGAAAGGTGGAGTACAGCACCGGCGGCAGCAGGATCCACGGGAACCCGCCGTACGGCCGGTTCAGCACGTTGAGCCGGATCTCCTCCTTGACCACGTCGATCTGGTTGACCAGGTTCTCCTTGGTCAGCTTGGGCGCCCGCATCCGGTCGGCCTCGAGGAAAAGGGCCCGCTCCAGCCCGGCGGAGGGCAGCACCTCGAAGTAGTCGGTGTAGTCCGGGTGGGTCGAGCCGTTGAATATCCCGCCGCTGCCCTGAACATGCCGGAAGTGGGCGAGCTTCTCCAGGCTCTCGCTCCCCTGGAACATCAGATGCTCGAAGAGGTGCGCGAATCCGGTGCGTCCTTCCGGTTCGGAGCGGAAGCCCACGTCGTAGTGCACGCTCACGCCGACCACCGGCGCGGTCCGGTCCGGAGCGAGCACGACCCGCAGGCCGTTGTCGAGGGTGAGTCGCGTTAACTCGGGTACGGCCATGCGACCACCCTACGACGCCGGTGGCGATCGACGCCCACGCCTACCGGCGGAACCCGCGAGCCGCCCGATCAGCATGGTGACCTCGCCGACCCTGCCGGGCTCGGAACCCGGCGCGCCGAGCGCGACGGCCCAGGGCAGCGGGACCCGCCGCGGGTCGCTGCCCCGCAACGCGCGCACCGCCGCCCGGCCCCGCCGGGTGCGTGCCGGCAGCAACAGGCCCCAGCAGGCCACGGCGGCACCCGCCGCCGCGAGCACCACCCCGAGCTGGGCATAACCCACGGTGAACGCGAGCACAAGGGTCAGGAACGCCCCGTAGCCGATGATCCGCGTCCCGGCCCGCACCGGCCGGGAGCCGTGCAGGAAACGGTGTCGCACCAGATCCGCCCGCACGGCGGCGCCGAACGCGGGCAGCCCGGCCTCCGCCCCGGCCAGCCGTTCGAACTCCCTCGGCCGTGCGGGCCGGCGTTCGCGCAGGTCGAGCAGGGTGACCGCAAGGTCAACGGCATCCGCGGCCGCCGCACTGCCCGCGGTGAGTACCCCCGCCTGCCCCGGCCGCAGGTCCGGCGGCGGGTCCGGCGACGAGGTGGCGGCAACCGGACCGGTGCGGGCGACCGTGTCGGCACGCCGGAGCAGGCCGAGCGCCACCGCGAGCCCCAGCAGGAACACCCCGAACAGGGCCCAGGCCCAGCCGACCGCCGGGGTGAGCAGGAAGGCACCGGCCAGGGTCGGCGCGGGCTCGATCCGGGCGTTCGGCGGCACGGTCCGCGGCGGCAGGTCCACGGTGAGCTCCATCCGCTCCCCCGCCGGCAGCCGCCGCTGGCTGAACCGGGTCAGGCCGGCGTGGTCGATCTGCGCGGCGAGGCAGGGCCGCGGCGCGTCCGGCGCTCCCGCGGTGCAGTCCAGCGCATCCGGGATGCGTGGCGCGGCGAAGGAACCGCGGACCAGCTCGAGATCGGTGTCCCAGCCGCTCGCCGGGCGCCAGTGCACCCTGGGAAACCCGCCGCCGCTGACCGCGCCGTCCACGGTGTAGCGGACGACGGAGGTGCCGCCACCGAGCTCGATCCGCAGCCGCCGCTCGGTCAGTTCGGCCGAACCGCTGCCCTCGATGCTGATGTCCCGCACCCCGAGCACCCGCTGCCGCGCGTCGCCGTACGGGATCCGCAGGGAAACCTGCCGCCGCATCCGCTCCCCCGCGGGTACCGAAACCGCCTCGGTGACCGCGAGCGAGCCGTCCCGGTGCACCTTCAGTTCCACCTCGACGCTGCGTGGCAGGGTCGGCAGCGGCGGCGCGGGAGCAAGACCGAGCAGCAGGCCCGCGGTGAGCAGTACCCCGGTGAACGGCATGGCTCAGCCCTCCGCCCGGATGGTCCCGCGTGGGGAACGCGGGTGCCCGGCCTCGGCAAGCAGCCCGAACAGCGCGGTCCGCAACAGCGGAAGGTCGGCGGGCAGCTGGTCCGGCACCGGGGCGGGTTCGCCGAAGGCCCGCAGCCAGCGCTCGGTTTCGCCGAGCGCCACCGCGTAGGGCAGCGCACGGGCGAACACCAGTTCCCGCTCGCCCGCCGGGAGGTCGTGCGGGTCAACCTCGTGCAGGTAGCGCCGCAGGCCGCCCAGCTGCCCGGCCAGGGCGCGGCCGCGTGCGGTACGCCGCGGCAGCAGCCGCGACCCGGCAATCAGTGCGAGCCCGGCCAGCAGCAGCGCGACCCCGGTGAGCGCGTGCCCCACCGTGAACGCGAGCGTCAGGGCGAGGCCGCCGCCCGCCACCGCGAGCCCGGTACCGAGCCGGGTCAGCGGTGCGCGCCCGGTCCCCGCGCGCGCACCGAGCCAGCCCTGCCGCACCACCTCCCGCCGCAGCGCGGCGCGGATCGGCAGCGGGTCCAGGCTGCCGGCCGCCACCAGTTCGCTGAGGGTGGTGTGCTCGGTGCCTTCCGGCAACAGGGCCGCCAGCACCGCCCGCTCGGAGGCGCACAGGTTCGCGTCGGCCGGGCTGCGCCTGCCGATCCGCCAGTCCACCGGGCCGTCCGGGCCGGGGACCTCGGCAATGCACAGGTAGTTGCGTACCGCGAGGTCGAGCACCATCGCGCCGATGTCCGCCGGGTCGGCCCGCTCGCCGAGCACCATGCCGACCTGGCCGGGCAGCACCCCGTCCGGGGAGGCGAACACCCTCCGCTCGCCCTCGCCCAGCAGCACCCGCACCGGGCCGGGTTCGGCGGCGAGTGCGGCGGCGTCCCGCCCGCGCAGCGTGCGCACCGCGAGCGCGCCCGCGGCCAGCAGCAGGGCGAGCACCCCGAGGGCGATACCGCCGACCCAGGTGATCGCGAACGCCCCGGCGAGGGTGGGCGCGGGCTCGAAGCGGGCATTGGCCGCGACGGTGCCCGGTGGCAGCCCGGCGACGAGGTCGAGCCGGTCACCGGCGGCCAGGCCGTCCTGCTCGACCCGCAGCACGCCGGTGTGGTCCACCCCGGCGAAGGTGCAGGCGCGGGCCGAGCCGGATGGTCCGGCGAAGCAGTCGGTGACCGAAAGGTCCTTGGCCGGCGCGGCGAGCGCGGCCGTCAGCCCGGCGAGTCCGGTGTTCCAGCCGCCCGCGATCCGCCAGCGGACCCGCTGCCCGCCGGCCGCGTCGATCACCGCACCCCGCACCACGTAGCTGACCGTGGACTCGCCGGGGCCGAGGCGGATGGTGAGGGTGTCCTCGCTCGCCTCGGCGTTCCCGGTCCCGGCCACCCGCGGCCGCTCGACGGTGAGCACCCGCTCGCCCGCCGCACCGGGTGTCCGGAGCGGAACCGACCGGCGCACCTCGCCGCGGGGCACCCGCACCCGCTCGGTGACCATCAGGGCGCCGTCCCGTTCCACCGTGAGGGAGACGTCCACCGACGGCCCCGGCTGTTGCTGGGTGATCCCCTGGCCGGTCAGCAGCAGCGCTATGCCGACCGCCCCCGCCACTGTCCCCGCGAAGGCTGTCATGGCCTGCGGCTCACCCCGGCGGGGCGAACGGGCCCGGCTGTTCGGGCGGCGGGTTCCCCGTGTCCCGGCCGGGTGGCTGGTCGCCGGGGTCATGGGATGGCTGCCGGTGGCCGGAGCGGCGGGCGTACTCCCGCGCCCGGCGCTCGGCGAGTACCGCGGAGAGGTAGGCCCACGGGGGCGCGTCCATCGGGACCGGGGCGCCGATGGCGCGGGCGACGTCCTCGGCCAGCCTGCCGCCGAGGTGCTGGCGGGCCTGTTCGGTGAGCTTGTAGTAGCGGCCGAGGTACTGCCGCGCGGCCAGCGCAAGCTCGTCCGGCAGCCCGGAGAGGTCCAGCTGGGCGGCCCATTCGGCCAGCGGCTGCGGCATGGTGATGGCCGGCGCCGCGGTCGCGGGCACCCGTTCCCGCACCACCAGGGTGCCCGCGAGGAAGTCGCCGACCCGTTTGCCGTTCTTCGAGCAGAAGGACACCACGAAGGCGACCACGCCGAGCAGGCCGAGCGCCCAGAAGTCGACGAAGAAGGCGGCAAGGGCGCGGGTGAGGGCGTGCCGCAGCCGGATCGGGCCGCCGTCGTCCCGCACCACCCGCAGGCCGAGCGCCAGCTTGCCAAGGGTGCGGCCCCGGCTGAGGGTTTCGGCGATGGTCGGGTAGCCGACCACCACGAGCACCAGCAGCACGAGCATGATCACCGTGAGCAGGGTGCCGTCCACCCCGCCGACGAGGTTGAGCAGCAACAGCACGCCGAGCAGCAGCGCAGCCTGGAGCAGGACGTCGAGTACGAAGGCGACACACCGGCTGGCCAGCCGCGCCACCCGCAGTTCGAGTACTACCGCGTCGCCGGTGATCAGCTCGGACTCTCGGGGCACCCGTCAACTGTATGGTTCGGGGGGACGTATCGGACCGCGCGGGTGGTGTCTGGTGGACGTGGATGTGTTCGTCGCCGAGCACGGGGCCGAATGGGACCGGCTGGCCGAGCTGGTGCGGCGTGGCGGCCGGTTGCGCGGCGAGGAGGCCGACGAGCTGGTGCTGCTGTACCAGCGCGCCGCGACGCACCTTTCGATCGTGCGCTCGGTCGCGCCGGATCCGGCGCTGCTGGCCAGGCTGTCCACGCTGGTGGCGCGGGCACGCTCGGCGCTGACCGGGACGCACAACCCGGCCTGGCGCGAGATCGGGCTGTTCTTCTCCCGCCGCTTCCCGGCCGCGGTGTACCGGGGCAGGCGCTGGTGGCTGGCGACGATGGCTGCCTTCGCGCTGGTGGCGGGCGTGCTCGCGGTGTGGATCGCCGAGGACTCCCGGGTCCGCGCCGGCATTGCGGCCCCGGAGGAGATCCGGCGGCTGACCGCGCCCGGCGGGGATTTCGAGTCCTACTACTCCAGCGGCCCGGCGACGGCGTTCGCGGCGCAGGTGTGGACGAACAACGCCTGGGTGGCGGCGGGCTGCCTGCTGCTGGGGGTGCTGCTGTGCGTGCCGGTGCTGGTGATCCTCTGGCTGAACGCGCTCAACCTCGGGGTCTCGGCCGGGCTGATGGCCGAGGCGGGCAGGCTGGACGTGTTCTTCGGCCTGATCACCCCGCACGGCCTGCTCGAGCTGACCGCGGTGTTCGTGGCCGCGGGGGCCGGGATGCGGCTGGGCTGGACGGTGATCGACCCCGGCCGCCGCGGGCGGGCCGCCGCACTGGCCCAGGAGGGCCGCGCGGTGGTGGCCATCGCCCTCGGGCTGACCTGCGTGCTGCTGATCTCCGGGGTGATCGAGGCGTTCGTGACGCCCTCCGGTTTGCCGGGCTGGGCCCGGATCGGCATCGGCGTAGTGGCCGAGGCGGCATTCCTGGCGTATGTGTTCGTACTGGGCAGGCGCGCCGCCATGGCCGGGGAGACCGGCGACCTCGACCCCCGCTTCACCGGCGACACCGCCCCCGCCACCGGCTGAAAGCGGCCTGAACGTGGCTTTCCGGACGTTCAACGTCGCGAACGGCACTTTTGAGACATCTGACGTCGTGAACGCCACGTTCAGGGCATCTGGTGGTCCGGCAGGGGGTCGGCGAGGCCGGCGCGGATGCGGCCCAGCCGGTTCGCGATTTCCGCCGGCGTGCCAGGGAAGGTCGTCACGTGCTGATCCGCCTCCGGCGGGCCGGATTCCAGTCCCACCCGGCCCGCTTCGAGGTCCAGGTACGTGAGCTGGGTGGCCGACTGCATCCGGCCGGCGCCCTCGACCACGGCGACGTGGAGCTGGCCGAACCCGTGGTTCGGCTGGCGCAGCACGTCGTCCAGGATGCGGGCCTCGTGACTACGCGCCGGGGGTGGCCGGTACGGCTCGCCACCCCGCCGGGCGAGTTCGTCCCGGTGTACCGAGAATCCGACGAAGTCGGCGGCCGGATGGCGCGGGAGGTTGCGGGCGAGGGTCCTGGCGCGGTCGTGCTCCCGCGCCGGTTTGAGCCGTACCGTGCCGTCCTGGTGGAAGGCGGCCACCGCATCCCGCCCGCGCACGGCGACCAGCAGGTGATACTGCTCGCCCTGGGTGTGCACATGCGCCCAGTACTCGGCCTCGGGCCGGTACAGCACGTGTATCGCGTCGTCCAGATTCCCTGCCAGCTCCCGCCCGAACGCCAGGCCGAGACCGGCCAGTTCCTCCCATGCCTGCCGCTCGGCGCGTTCCCTTGACCGCGGCGGCAGGTAGTGCGCGCCGCCGGAGAAGATCGGATGTGGCCGGGCGAAACCCGCGCCCGCCCCGGCGGTCAGGAACGCGGGCAGGCTCAGTTCGATCGTGCGCCGCAGCACCCCTGCCGTCCCTCCCCCGTTGCGTTGCTACCGCGGTGGTCCGGGTTCGTGTTCCCGCCCGATCACCGGCGGCACCGTGTTTCCTTCCGGACCGCCATAGGTGCCTTCCGGGTCCGGTTCCTTCAGGTACTCCGGCCGCTGGTGGTCCTGGTCCGAGTCCTTGGCCCGGCCCGCCCCGGCCGCACCCACCGGCACACCGCTAGGGCCGCCACGGCCACCGGTTCCGGCCGCGCCGCTGCCTGCCGCGCCGGTGCCGACGGTGCGGCCGACCCGGTCGTTCCCTGGCGGCACACCGCGACTCATCCGGCCCGGCCCTGGTGCCGCACCCACGCCAGGGCGACCCGTTCCGGCACCGGCTCCGTTGCCGGGCCGACCCGCCACGGCATCAGGGCCGACCGCGCCACCGCCCCGAGCGGGCCCGCCCGTTCCGGTGTCGGTGCCGAGATTGCTCACCGGGGTGCCGGTAGGCCCGAACTGGTAGCCCCCACCACCCGGTGTGCCAACGGGAGCGGTCGCGGCCGCCGCACCGGTGCCGTCGTCACCGGGCGATGCGGTCGCCTGCCGGTCAGCGGCGGGTGCGGGCGCCGGGTCCGGCCCGGTCGCGTGCACCGGCGGCGGGACCTGCGTCGGGGGACCACCGGGCTCGACCCGCGGTGGCCGGTGCACCTCGCCGCCTCCTTCGGGACGCTGCACTGGCGCCGGCGGGCTCGGCATCGGGCCGCCGCCGTCCCCCGCGCCGGTGGCACCGGCCAGTGCCACCGGCGCGCCGGAATCGGCCAGCGGCGCGTAGGCGGACGGCATGGTGTGCCCGTTGTCCAGGCTGCTGCCGTGATAGGTGGAGAACGCCTGCACGTTGGCATCACTGGCGGCCTGCCACTGGGCGAGCTTCGGCCCGTACACGTCCCGGCCGGACTCGATGCTGCTGACCAGATCGTCCACAGTGAACGGTGGCGGATCGGAAGCCACCGGGACCACGCTGGCCCGCACCCGGTCGAACGCGCCGATCTGGTCGGCAACCGCCCGATCCGCCACCCGCAGGTGGTCGGCATCGAGCCGGGCCGCATCCGCCAGCGGGGCGGCCGCGTTCGCCGCAGCCGAACCGGCCTCGCCCTGCCAACCTTCCTGGATCTCGCCACCCAGCGCGGCCACCTCCTCCGCGCAGTCCGTCAGCTCCCGGTTCAGCGCCGTCGCCGCCTGCTGCGCCGCGCTCAGCCGGTCCGGACCGGGGCCGCCGTGCACCTGGTCGTAGATCTCCGCGGCGGACAACGGCCCCGGACCGATACCCGCACCGATTCCGGTCATCAGTTCCGCTCCTTGATGTTCCCGATCACCGCCGAGGCCACCTCATGACCGGCCTCGCACGGATCGAGTTCCCCCACCCGCTCCTTGGTCAGTTTCAAAGTAAGATCCACCGTTTTTTCCCCACCAACCCCGACGACAATCGAGCACTTGCCCTCCGGGCGATCGTCCAGAACAGCCCTCGCGATGGCCGGGTAGCCATCTGCGGGCGACAGTTCCTCGAAGTACGCGAAGTGCGTCTTTTTGCCGTAGAGCACAGGCAGACTCTGGTCGAGATGCGGGAAGAGCACCTGCACACTGCCCTGGCGCGTGCCGCCGGTCGACCAGAAGCACTCCGGACCCACCGGTGTGTCGAGATCCGGTTCCGGAGCGATACCAGCGCCGAAGTAGTCGGTGATCTGCGCGTTGGTGAGGGCATCACACGGCGAACGCAGGAAGTGACTGAGGTCCAGCGGCGTCTCGACGGCAGGGGCGCCATTCCGCGGCTCGGTAGGCGCACCACTGGCGGATTCAGGCGCGGGAGCCGAGGTCAACGACGCCGCCTGCTCCGGAATACCGGTTGCCTGATCGGAGCAGGCAACCAGGGCTGCCGAGAGAACGAGGGCAGGGAGGAGCGCGAGCCGACGTCGCATCAGAATCGGCCCCCTGCGGGCTTGTTCACCTCGGCGGCGGCCTCGTCCTCGGCCGCCGCATAGGCACCCATCGCCGCCCGTGTTTTTTCCCACTGGGCGAGGCAGTACGCCTCCCTGGCCTTCAGCGTCTCCAGCAGCGCCTCGCCGGATTCACGGATCATCGCTGCGTTGTCCTGGCTGGCGTACTCCGCTCCCGGCCCTTTGGTACCCACGATGGTGGTGGCGTATTGTTGCGCCTTCCGGAACCGCTCGGCGAGACGTTCCCACTTGGCCGCGATGGACTGGAGCTGTTCCAGGGTGAACCGGAAACCCGGTCCGTTCGCCGCGCTGCCTTCGATGCCGCCCGCGACGGCGCCGACAGCGACTCCGGACGCCAGCCAGTTCAGTGTGTGCTGCGTATCTGGGTCTCGCCCAGCCACGGTAGCCACCCCCATGATCACTTCGCGTAATCATCCGGTGTGCGAGAGTAGCGTATGATTTTGGACCGCGGGACCCGTTTTCCGGAATTCTTCATGCCAACGTCACATCAATTGTTCGCACGCGAACAGAGAAAACATCAACGCGCAGGCCACCGTTCGCGCTCGTCCCGCCCGGCCAGCGCCCGTTCGATCGTCGCCTGCACGGACACCTCCGGATCATGGAACCGGTGTTTGGCCCGGCCCGCCCAGCCGGTGAAACTCAGCCCGAGCCAGAATCCGGCTGCCACCGAGGTCAGGCAGGCACCAATGGTCACCAGGGTCACCGCGCCGCACCGCCTTGCGTGCCGTCGATTTCCTCGGCCCTGGTGAGCAGGTCGCATCCGAGCCCGCACAGGTACTCGCCGAGGGTGCGGACATCCGCGGCGCGCAGCACGCCGCCATCCTGTCTTGACATCACCTCACACACGACGAGCCCGAGGTTCCGGTTCACCGTGGCGACCTGCGCGAGCAGTTGACGGTCTCGTTCCAGCACGAACCTCGCCCTCCGATCCTCGATTGGTGCACCCCTGGTTCCATTCCTGGTCCCGGGAAGCATCCGATCATCGGAAACACGCGCAACGCCCTTGATACACCTTTTCGGGGAATTACTTTCCGGTGATATCGCGGCCTATGCTGCGGCACATGGTTGGTTCCACACCGAAGTCACGCGCCCTGGGCGCCGCCCTGCGCCGGGCGCGGGACGAGGCCGGGCTCAGCGCCCGCCAGCTCGCGGCCACCATCGGCGTCGCGCACACCACGATCAACCGGTGGGAGGCGGGCGACCGGGGACCACGGCCGACCGATGTGGCCACCGTACTCGCCGCCCTCGGCGCCTCCAGTCAGCTCCGCGAGGAACTGATCGAGCTCTCCCAGGAGAGCGAGGGACGGCACTGGGTCGAGGGCGGCATCCCCGAACAACGCAGGCAGCTCACCGCCCTGCTCGACTTCGAACGCGATGCGAGCCAGATCGTGGACGTCGCATCCCTGCTGATGCCTGGACTCTTGCAGACCTCAGGCTATGCACGGGCAATCATGATCGCGGCCGAGGTGCCGAAGGATGAGATCGACACCAGGGTCGCGATCCGGCTGGGCCGCCGAGATGTGATCATGCGGCGCGAGCCCGCCACTCTGCTCACATTCATCGAGGAGGGTGTGCTCCGACGCGATATCGGCGGCCCGGCTGTCATGGCCGACCAGTTGCGCGCCCTGAACGAGGCCTCGCACTGGCCCAACGTCGACATCCGAGTCGTGCCCGCCTCGGCAGGCTGGCATCCCGCGTTGGATGGGCCGTTCGTACTGCTGGAGTTCGCCGACCGAGCGCCGGTCGTGCACGTCGAGAACCGGCGCTCCGCGCTGTTCTTCCATGAGCCCCTGGACGTGGTTACCTACCAGCACGCCGTCGATAGACTGCTGGAGGTAGCGTTGAGCCCGGCCGATGCGCGTGAACGCATCGCCGAGGCCATCGAGGAACTGGAGACGGCACCATGACATCCCCGCAGGTCCCCCGAATCTGGCGCAAGTCCAGCCGTAGCGCCAACACCAACAGTTGTGTCGAGGTCTCGGTGGGATCGGCCGTCGGCGTGCGGGATACCAAGGACCGCTCGGCCGGGGCGCTCCACCTGCCGCTGGCCGGATGGCGGGCGTTCACCGACACCATCCGCCGCGAACACTGACCCGTCAGAGGCGCCCGGCGGCTTTCAGCGCCAGATAGCGGTCGGCCAGCGCGGGCGGCAGATCCTCGGGCAGCGCGTCCACCACCTCGGTGCCCCGGCGCCGCAGCAGCGCGCTCACCTGCTCGCGGTGCGCCAGTGCCCGTTCGGCTGCGGCCGCGTCGTAGACCGCCTCGGCATCCCCACGAGTCCTTGCCAGCTCGGTCACCCTGGGATCGGCCGCGGCGGCAAGCAGCAGCCGGTGCCGGGCGGTCAGGGTGGGCAGTACCGGCAGCAGCCCCTCCTCCAGCGGCGCCGGGTCGAGGCCAGTAAGCAGCACGACAAGGGAACGCCGCCGTGCCCTGCGCAGCACCTCGGCCACCATCCCGCGCGCGTCCGGCTCCACCAGCTCCGGTTCCAGCGGGGCCATCGCGTTCACCAGCGCGGGCAGCAGCTCCGGCGCCGCCATCCCCTGCACGCTGGCCCGCACCCGCCGGTCGTAGGCGAGCAGGTCCACCCGGTCCCCCGCCCTGGAGGCCAGCGCGGCCAGCAGCAGCGCCGCGTCCATTGCGGCATCCAGCCGGGTACCGTCGCCGATCCGGCCCGCAGCGGTGCGCCCGGTGTCCAGTACCAGCAGCACGTGCCGGTCCCGCTCCGGCCGCCAGGTACGCACCATCACATCGGCCGCCCTTGCCGTGGCGCGCCAGTCGATCGAGCGCACGTCGTCGCCGATCACGTACTCGCGCAGGGAGTCGAACTCGGTGCCCTGGCCGCGGGTGAGCACCGCGTTGCGGCCGTCCAGCTCGCGCAGCCTGCTCAGCCGCCCCGGCAGGTGCCGCCTGCTGTGGAACGGCGGCAGCGCGCGGACCGTCCACGGCACGGCATGTGCGCCCTGCCGCGCGGCCAGCCCGAGCGGCCCGAGCGAGCGCACGGTGACCAGCGCCGCCGCGCGGTCGCCGCGCCTGCTCGGGCGCAGCGCGGTCACCACCGTGCGCGCCTCCCCCGGCGGCACCATGACCTGGTGCCGGTCGGCCTCGGCCCCGGCGCTGGGCGGCCAGGCGTCGCGCAGCGGCCCGCGCACGGTCCGGCGGCCACCGTTGGCCACCCGCAGCGACACCTCCACCCGCTCGCCCAGCCGTACCGAGCTCGCTCCGGACCGGCTGAACACGAGATCGCGGACCCGGCCCGCCAGCGCCAGATCCACCCCGGCCAGCGCCAGCACGGCACCGGTCACCAGCAGCAGCCCGGTCCACGACGGCAGCAGCAGGGCCACCACCAGCGCGCCGAGCAGGGCGAGCAGTCCGGTGCGTGCGGTCAGTGCCATCGGTTCACCGGGGAACGGCTACCGCGGCGAGCACACGTTCCAGCAGACCGTCGGCGGTCTCCCCCTCCAGCTCCGCCTCCGGCCGCAGCCCGATCCGGTGCCGCAGGGCAGGCCGGGCCAGCGCCTTGACGTCGTCCGGGGTCACGTAGTCCCGGCCGGACAGCCAGGCCCAGGCACGGGCGGCTGCCAGCAGCGCGGTCGCGCCGCGCGGGGAGACGCCCAGCCGCACCGAGGGCGCCGATCGGGTGGCCCGGCACAGGTCCACCACATAGCCGATCACCTCGGGCCCGATGGTCACCTTGGCGACCTCGGCCCTGCCCGCGGCCAGCTGCGCGCTCCCTGCCACCGCCCGCACCCCGGCCGCGCCGAGGTCACGCGGGTCGAATCCGGCGGCGTGCCTGCTCAGGATGCCGACCTCCTCATCCCGGGACGGCGCGGGCATGACCAGCTTCAGCAGGAACCGGTCCAGCTGCGCCTCCGGTAGCGGGTAGGTGCCCTCGTACTCCACCGGGTTCTGGGTGGCGACCACGATGAACGGGTCGGGCAGCAGGCGGCTCCTGCCGTCCATCGAGACCTGCCGCTCCTCCATCGACTCCAGCAGCGCCGACTGGGTCTTCGGCGGGGTGCGGTTGATCTCGTCGGCGAGCAGCAGGTTGGTGAACACCGGACCCTCGCGGAAGGTGAACTCGGAGGTATGCGAGTCGTAGACGATGGAACCGGTGACATCGCCCGGCATCAGGTCCGGGGTGAACTGCACCCGCGCGGTGTCCAGGTCCAGCGCGGCCCCGAGGGAGCGCACCAGCAGGGTCTTGGCGACCCCCGGCACCCCCTCGATCAGCACGTGCCCCCGGCACAGTAACGCGAGGATCAGCCCGGTCACCGCGGCGTCGTTGCCGACGACGGCCTTGCCGACCTCGGCCCGCAGCGCGACCATCGCGTCCCTCGCCTGGGATCCACCCTCAGGCATGCAAAACCTCACTCTCCACTGTGTCCAGTGCGTCGGCGAGCCGCACCAGCTCGGCATCACCGGACGGTGGCGGACCGTACAGCAGCGCGGCCACCTCGGCATCGGCCCGCCCGCTGCGGCCTGCGACCGCGGCGATCACCGCCTGCGGCTCGGCGTCCACGGCAAGGCCGAGCGCGGGCCGCAACCTGCGCAGCGCCGCGGTACGCAGGGCCTGCGCTGCGTGTCCGGCCGCCCCGGCCTTGCGGTAGAGCCGGGCGGTTCCCTCCACGGTCTCGGCGCCGCGCACCACGACCGGCAGCGGTTCGGTCACCACCGGGCCGAGCCTGCGCGCCCGCCACAGCGCCAGCAGCACCACCGCCACCGCCACCTGGCCGAGGCCGAACAGCACCCCGGGCGGGGCGAGGTCGTACACCGACTCCTCGCCTGCCCGCAGCGCCGGGTCGCCGGGTTCGGGCAGGTACCAGACCAGTCGCTCCCGCTGCCCGAGCAGCCGCATGGCCAGTGCGGCGTTGCCCTCCTCGTCCAGTGCGGCGTTGGTCAGCGGGGCGGGCCCGCCGAGCAGGGTGACCCGCTCGCGTTCGGCCAGTGGGCCGGACTCGTCCTCGCCGTAACACAGCTCGGCGGCGCCGGAGCCGTGGTAGCTGACCCCGCCGAGGGTGACCGCTCCGGCCGCCAGCGCGTCCGGGTGGGCGCAGCCCGGCTGCCGGGTCCCGGTGCCGACCTCCCCGGACACGCTCAGCCCCGGCGCCACCGCGCTGACGGCCTCGGTGTGCGCGCCGACCAGGATGATCCGCCCGGCCTTGGCACCGAGCGAGCGCAGCCGCTCCGGGCGCAGCAGGTCGGGATCGGTGACCAGCAGGGAGGCCTCGCCGGTCAGCAGTTCGCCCGCGTGTGCCGCGGTGGTGACCCGCTGGATCCGCACTCCCTGCCGCTCCAGCAGGGTCGCCAGCGCCCGGCTGCCGCCCTCCTCCGCGGAGCGCGGGTCGAGCGCGCCCGACTCGCCGCCGCGCAGCAGCACCAGCAGCAGGGAAGCGGCCAGGATGATCCCGACGGTGGCCAACGGCGCGCGCACGGCCTGCCAGACCGTGCGCGCGTCCGGCGATACCGGGCCGCTCATCGCGCGGACACCACCGGCCTGCTCGCCCTGGCCCGTTCCTCCAGCGCGGTGAGCGTCCGGTAGGCCTGCTCGGTCGCGCTGCGCCCGCCGTAGTGCACATCGTCGAAACCGACCGCCGCCGCGCGCAGCTGTTCGGCGAGCTCGGGCAGCCGGGCACCCGCGGCCGATGCGGCCTCGTCGGCCGTGCGCCCGGAACGCTCGTCCAGCACGCCCCGCTCCTCGAAGCCGCGGACCAGGGCCCGGAACCGCGCACGGACCGCCTCATCCAGCCTGCCGGCGGCGAAGGCCCGCTCGGCCGCGGCGCGGTACTCGGCCGCCGGGCGCGGCCCGGCGGCGAAGACCGGCCCCGGGGCGCGGGCGCCGCGGCGTATCGGGCCCACCCGCAGCCGGATGGCGATGACCAGCACCAGGATCAGCAGGGCCAGCACGACCAGCCCGGCGATCCCGCCCGGTGCGATATCGCTGAGTGCCTGGAACAGCCCGGTCACCTGCCTGCCGAGCCAGCGGAACGCCTCCTCCAGCGGGCCTGGTTGTGCCGCGGCGTAGGCCGGGTCGGCCAGTTCGGCCCTGGCGGCCTCCCTGGCTTCGTCCCGGCCGATGTCGACGGGAACGGTCACGACTGCGGTGCGGGTCCTTCCGGCGGCGGTTCGCTCGCCGCCCGCGCCAGCTCGATGTCCATGCCCTCGATCCGCATCCGGCGGTCGATGTAGAGCAGCGCGTTCACCCCGGCGGTGAACGGGTAGGTGATCGCGCCTGCGATGGTCGAGCCGAGTGCCGACAGCAGCAGGTCACCGAACCCGAGCGAGGTGCCCGAGGCCACGCCGAAGGGGATCCCCACGACCAGCGAGATCAGCATGCCGATCAGGTAGGCCAGCAACAGGATGCCGAAGACCCGCCACCAGGAGCCGCGCACCAGCAGCGCGGACCGGCCAAGCGACTGGATGACCCTGCCGCGCTCCAGCACCAGCGCGGGGGTGGCCAGGCTGAACCGCACGTACAGCCACACGCTGGCCAGGATCCCCGCCAGCAGGAACAGCACCCCTGGCCCGCCGGCCAGCGCGAACAGCACGGCGCCGACGAGCACCCCGGAGAAGGAGATCAGGCCGAACAGGATCGTCAGCCCGAGCAGCGGCAGCAGCCGCGGCCCCACCTCGGTGAGGGTGTCGCGGAACCCGGCCGCGCGGCCGAGCACCGCCCTGCCCACCACCACGGTGAGGAAACCGGTGAGGAAGGTCTGCGCGATCAGGGCCACCGCGATGGCAAGGCCCGCGCTGGCGGCGCTGCGCCCGAGCAGGTCGAGCGCCTGCTCCTCGGTGAGGTTGTTGGGGTCCAGCAACATATCGGACTGCAGCACGTCGCGCAGCAGGGACCAGCTGATCAGGACGCTGATCAGCTGCACGACGGCGCCAACGGCGGCCGCCGCGCCGAGCATCAGCGCCGGATGCCTGCGCATGGTGGAGATCGAGCCGTCCAGGATCTCGCCGAGGCCGAGCGGCCGGAGCGGAATCACACCTGGCTTGCCGTGCCCTGGCCCCTGGCCCCAGCCGCCCTGCGATGGTGGCGGGGCGTGCGGCAACCCTTGCTCGGACGGCATGTCCTGGTTCGGGTCCTTGTCCGGGTCCGGGCGGGACCAACCGCCGGAGTCTGTCATCGAGAATCTCGCCCCTATGTGGTCTCTGTACCCGTTCCTCAACTCGCCTCGGGCAGCGAAAGTCCAGTCCGGAACAGGCTCTCCGAAATAGCGGAGCTAAGCGTGGCAGAGCTACCCCGGATCGGCCAGTGCGAAACACCCCGCGCGCGCCAAGCCGTGACCTGTACGGAATCTCGCCGAGTGGACCACGGGCGGCGGCAGGCTCGTTATGCTGCGCAGGAGGCCGGGCCGTGGACCATTCGGGCGAGCACGGCCGGCAGGCGACGTGGGAACGGAAGGACATGACGCAACCGCCGCAGGGGCCGTGGCCACCCCACGGCTCGCCGGACCCGCGGGGCCGAGGGCCCACGGGAGGGCAGGTCCCTCCGGCACGGCACGGGCCGCCCTCCGGCCCGCTCCCACCGCCGGCCGCGCAGCCGCCGCCCGGCTGGCAGCAGCAGGCTCAGCAGGCCGGATTCGGATACCAGTACCCCCAGCACCAACCGCCCCGGCGCGGGAAGGGGCCGGTGATCGCCGCCTGCGTCGGGGTGGTTGGCCTGCTGGTGACCGGCCTGGTGGTGGCCATCTCGTTGCTCGACGGGAACGGCGACCGGGTCGCCGACGCCGGGTACGGCGGGATACCCACCGCGACCGTCGGCCCGCCACCCACCATCACCCCGCCATCGAGCAGCACCACCGGCACCACCACGGAACGCAGCACGACCGTACAGCCGCCGTCCTCGGGCCCACCGACCCGCAGCGGGCCGCAGAAGATCCTGAAGCTGGCCGACCACCCGATCCTCCAGGACCCGGACGCGGGCCTGCGCAACCGTGCCTGCAACCTGCCTGCCTGGCAGAGCAACCGGGCCGCGGCGAAGGCGTTCTTCACCGCGGCGGGACGCTGCCTCGACGCGGCCTGGGGGCCGTTCCTCGAGGCCTACGACCTGCCGTTCACCTCGCCGGACCTGCACTTTCCGACCGGCGCCAGCTTCCAGACCGAATGCGGCAACATCCAGGTGGGCATCGCGACCGCCGCGTACTACTGCGAGAACAACCTGTACGTCCCCTTCGACGGGCTACAGACCGAGCAGTACGGCAACAGCCCCGGCGTCTACCTCGCACTGTTCGCCCACGAGTACGGGCATCACGTGCAGGAAGTGGCCGGGCTGATGGACGCCGCCTGGGAGCAGATCTACGAGGCGGGACAGAACAGCCCGGCGGGCCTGGAGATGGCCCGGCGCAAGGAGTTGCAGGCGCAGTGCTTCTCCGGGATGTTCCTCGGCGCGCATGTGGATCGCGGCGGCACCATCAGCAGGGAGATGTACAACAAGGCCTGGGTGGACCAGGAGACCAGGGGAGACGACACCTCCGGCACCCGCGACCACGGCAGCAACGCGCACTACGCCGCCTGGTGGCGGGCCGGTGCGAAGGACAACCGGATCGTGGACTGCAACACCTTCGCCGCCCCCAGCTCCGAGGTCTCCTGACCTGCGTTTCGGGCTAGATCAGGACGGCGCGCTGGCGGGGGCCGCGGACCACCAGGAACGCGTACATCCCGCCGCCCGCGCAGCTCAGCGCGAGCAGGCCGAGGCCGACCGGCCGCCGCAGGTCACTGTTGCCCCGCGCGGTCGCGGCGATCCGCACGTCGATCAGGCCGGAGCCCGCGCCGGCAGGCACGGCGATCTCGACCTGGTCCTCCCGGTCGTGCCCGCAGGCGCCGAGCGTGCCGTTGCGGGTCTCGCCGTCCAGCTCGAACCGCACGGTCTCCTCCGCGTCCGGCTCCGAGCAGGAGGCCCCCATGGTCACCGTGGCCGGTACGACCCGCTCGTTCTCCTGCTCCTGCCTGCCGAACAGGTCGGGGCCGAACCACCAGGCGCTGAACACCACGAGCACCCCGGCGAAGGCGGCGACAGCCAGCACGTTCCATCCGAGCGGCAGGTGCCGCCCACGCTGATCCGATCTCCGCCGCACACGGCAATCGTTCCAGATGACCGGGGTGCTGCCCAGGTGGCGGCCTCAGGCGCCGGAATCCTCGACCGGAGTGACCTTGCGCACGTAGAGCAGCCGGTCACCCGGCTCGATGGCATCGGCCTGGGGCGAGTCCACCCGGTAGAGGGTGCCGTCCCGGACCAGGCCGAGCACCGTGTCCGGGAGGTGCCGCGGTGACCCTCCGTGTTCGGAGGGCTCGACCGGTCGCTCGGCAATGGCCAGGCCGGTCTCCGGAGTGAGCAGGTCCTCCACCATGTCCACCACGCGCGGGGTGGAGGTGGCGATACCGAGCAGCCTGCCCGCCGTCTCGCTGGAGATCACCACCTGGTTCGCGCCGGACTGCTTGAGCAGGTGGACGTTCTCCGCCTCCCGCACCGAGGCCACGATATGCGCCTTGGGCGCCAGCTCCCTTGCGGTGAGGGTGACCAGCACCGCCGAGTCGTCCCGGTTGGGTGCCACCACGATCGCGCGCGCCCGCTGCACCCCGGCGACCCGCAGCACATCGCCCCTGGTGGCCGAGCCGTGCACGGTGACGAGTCCACGCGCGCTCGCCGCGTCCAGTGCGTCCTGATCGGTGTCGACCACGACGATGCGGTTCGGCTCGACGTCCTCGTCGCCCATCAACGTCTTCACGGCCGCGCGGCCCTTCGTGCCGAAGCCGATGACGACCACGTGGTCACGCACCTTTGACCTCCACTTCTGGACCCGGAACGCCTGCCGGGAGCGGTCGGTGAGCACCTCCAGTGTGGTGCCGACCAGGACGATCAGGAACAGCACCCGCAGCGGGGTGATCACCACCGTGGTTAACAGCCGCGCGGAGGGGCTGATCGGGGCGATGTCCCCGTAGCCGGTGGTGGAAAGCGAAACGGTGGCGTAGTAGAAGCAGTCGAGCAGGGACAGTCCGTCGCCCTGGGTGTCCGCGTAACCGTCCCGGTCGAGAAAGATCGCCATCGCCGCGACCACCACGACGAGCAACGCGAAGGCGAGCCTGCGCAGGATCGCCCGGATCGGGCTGACGAGGCTGCGCGGCATGGTCACGACGTCCGCCGACGCCCTGTCCTGCTGCACGGCCTCCTGGTCGCCGCGGATCAGGTAGGTGAGTGCCCTGATCACGGGCTGCTCCGGGCACGCCGCCGGTCGACATCGGTCACAGGCGGGATCGTAGCGGGCGGGGGCATGGTCATCCCTGTGGGACCGTGCGCAGCAACGCGCGCAGCCCTTCGGCGTCCAGCAGGTCCACCGGGCGCACCGTGCGGTCGGAGCGCACATAGTGGAAGGCGGCGCGCACCCGCTCCAGCGGCACTCCGGCCAGGCCTGCCCAGGCCAGCCGGTAGGCGGCCAGCTGCACCGACAGCGCGGGCAGTTTGTCCTCGTCCGGCAGCGCGCCGGTCTTCCAGTCCACCACGGTCCAGCCACCGTCCGGATCGGCGAACACCGCGTCCATCCGGCCGCGCACGGTCACCCCGTCCACATCGGTGCTGAACGGCACCTCCACCTCGTGCGGAGTGCGGTGGGCCCACTCGCTGGCCTCGAAGGCCTGCTGCAACGCCACCAGCTCCTCGTCGGCGGCGGGCTCGGTGTCCGCGGCGCCCGGCAGGTCGTCGATCTCCAGCAACCGCTCCCCGCCGAAGCGCCGCTCCAGCCAGCCGTGGAAGGCGGTGCCCCGGCGGGCGAAGGTGTTCGGCGGCAGCGGAAGCGGCCTGCGCAGCCTCCTGGCCAGTCCCTCGGGGTCACCGGCGAGCTCGACCAGCTGGCTCACCGAGAGGTTGCCGGGCAGCGCGACCCGGTCCCCGTTGCCGGTGGCGCCCGCCCGCTCGGCAAGCAGTACCTCGGTGTCGGTGATCCAGCCGTCCGGATCCTCCTCCTCTTCCGGCCGCACCGGGAGCTCCAGCGGCAGCTCGTTCAGCTCCGTCATGGCCTCCTTGACCAGGTCCACGCCTGCCAGCACCGCGGAGCGCCGCTGACCCAGCGGGTCGGCGGGCCACACCGCCGAGCGGGTGTTGGCGACCAGCGGGTTCTCCTCTTCCGGGCCCGGCTGCGGGGTCCACCACTCCACGGTGCCCACCGGGTTCGTCCGCGCCGCTTCGCTGATCACCTCGTACAGCTCGGTCAGGAAGTCCGACGGCCCCTTGGGGCGCAGGCTGGTCTCGTTCCACCAGTGCCCTGAGGCCAGCAGACAGCGCTCGGAGCGGGTCAGCGCGACGTAGCACAGCCGTCGCTCCTCCTCGGCCTGCCGCTCGGCGAAGCTCTCCTCGTGCGCGCGCAGGGTTTCCAGCACCTCCTTGCGGTCCTCCCCACCGCTCAGGCCCAGCCGCGGCAGGTCAACGGCGTCCCCGCGCAGCGCCGCGGGCAGCGAGGCCACCGTGCGCAGCCAGGATGAGGACCGCCGCTTGCCGGGGAAGGTGTCCTGCACCAGGTGCGGGACCGCGACCACCCGCCATTCCAGTCCCTTGGCCGAATGCACGGTGAGCACCTGCACCCGGTCCGGGACCACCTCCACCTCGCCGGGCTCGAAACCGTCCTCGGCGTGTTCCGCGGTCTCTAGATAGTCCAAAAAGGACAGCAGGGTGGCGGTGGGCGCGTTCTCCGCGTAGTCGGTGACCACATCGGCGAAGGCGTCCAGATGCGCCCGGCCCGCACCTCCCGGCCGGGCCAGCGCCTCCACGTCCAGCAGCATCGTGCGCTCGATGTCGGCGACCAGTTCGGGCAGGGACTGGTCCAGCCGCCTGCGCAGGGCGGAAAGCTCCGCGCCCAGCCTGCGAATGCGCCGGAAGCCTTCGGCGGAGTACCGCTCGGGGTCGCCGGGGTCGTCCAGCGCGTCCACCAGGCCGGTCTGCTCGGCCCGTTCGGCGAGGAAGGAGGGATCGTCCGCGATGGCCATCGGCGACTCGGCAGGCACCTCGACCCCCGGCGGTGCGGCCAGTTCGTTCGCCCGCCGCCAGAGCGCGGCGAGGTCCGCGGCGCCGAGGCGCCAGCGGGCACCGGTGAGCAACCGGGCCGCGGCACTGCCCGCCAGCGGGTCGGCGATCACTCGCAGGGTGGCGACCAGGTCGGCGACCTCGGGCTCGTCCAGCAGGCCACCCAGCCCGACCACCTCGACCGGCAGCCCGCGGGCGCGCAGTTCGGCCGCGACCGGCGCCATATCGGCCCGCCTGCGCACCAGCACCGCCGCGGTGGGCGGGGTGCCGGTCTCCTCCCGTTCGCCGAACCAGACCGCGGCCAGTGCGTCGGCGAGCCATTCCCGCTCGGCGCGCACATCCGGCAGCAGCGCGCAGCGGATATCGGCGGGGCCGGCGTCCTCGCGCGCCCGCAGCCGCTGCACGCCGAGCCCGCCGGCCCGTAGTGGCTCGGCCATCGCGTTGGCCAGCGCCAGCACCTCCTGTGGGTTGCGGAAGCTGGTGAGCAGGCCGTACTCGCGGGCAGGTACCGGTTTCTCCCCGTCGTGGCGCGGGAAGTCGGTGGTGAACCGGGGCAGGTTCGCCGCGCTCGCGCCGCGCCAGCCGTAGATCGCCTGCGCCGGGTCCCCCACGGCGGTCACCGGCAGCGGGCGCTCGGCACCGCCGAACAGCGAGCGCAGCAGCACCCGCTGGGCGTGCCCGGTGTCCTGGTACTCGTCCAGCAGCACCGCGCCGTACCGTTCCCGCTCGCCCTCGACCACCTCGGGATGCCCGTGCGCCAGCCGGGCGGCCAGCGACATCTGGTCGGCGAAGTCCAGCGCCCCCTCGGCCCGCTTGCGCTGCCGGTATCCTTCCACCAGCGGCAGCAGTTCCAGGCGGAATCGTTGCGCGGCAAGGACTTCGCTCAGCGCGACCGGCATGGCCACCCGCTGCCCCTTGGCGCGGGGCGCGTGCTCGATCAGCCCGCACAGCCAGGCCGTGTACTCGCGCAGGCGCTGCTCGTCCAACAGGTGCTCACCGAGCTCACCGGCCAGTGCGAGCACCTGCCCGGTGACCGAGGCCGGCACCCTTTCGGTCTCCAGCTCACCGTCCCATGTGGACACCACCCGGTGGGCGAACTGCCAGGAAGCTGTTTCGGACAGCATCCTGGTCCCCGGCCGCACCGGAAGGCGCAGCCCGTGCTCACCGAGCAGCCGCCCGGCGTAGGCGTGGTAGGTCAGCACCGTCGGCTCGCCTGCGGCCAGGGCGGCCTTGCGCTCTCCGCCGGGGTCGATCCGGTCCAGCAGGCCGGACCCGGCGAGCCTGCGCAGCCTGGCCCGCACCCGCTCGCCGAGCTGCCGCGCGGCCTTGCGGGTGAAGGTGAGGCCGAGCACGCGTTCCGGTCGCACCAGGCCGTTGGCCACCAGCCAGACCACCCTGGCCGCCATGGTCTCGGTCTTGCCCGCCCCGGCCCCGGCGACCACCAGCGCGGGTTCGGGCGGGGCGGCGATCACCGCGGCCTGTTCCTCGGTCGGCGGGTGCAGGCCGAGCGCGTGCGCCACCTCGGCCGGTGAAACCAGCGCCGTCGCCGTCGACCGGCTCATGAGTCGGTCACCTGCCTTCCCTCCGGGCGCAGCGGGCAGGCGGTGCGGCCGGGGCAGCGAGCGCAGTCCGGGTTCTCGTTCGCCGCATACTCTGGGCCAACCGTGGCGGCCGCGGCGTTGCGCACCAGCTCCAGCCACCGGCGGCGGCCGTCCTCGTCCAGCGCGGGCTGTTCCCGCTGGGTGGCGCCGGTCTTGTGGTGCGCCTTGGCGACGTAGACCAGCTTGGCGCCGCCCGCCTGCTTCGGCGCGTCGGCGAACGCGCCGAGCAGCGCGGCCAGCTGGTAGCTGGCCAGCTGCGGATGCTGCTCGGCGTCAGCCGCGGACACCGCCGTCTTGCTGGTCTTGATATCCACGATCACCGGCCTGCCCTGCCGGTCGGCCTCCAGCCGGTCCACCCTGCCGCGCAGCACGATCGCGGGCTCGACCGGGCCGTCGGCGTCCCCACCGTCCCCGGTGCGCTCGGCGTTTTCGGTGTTCGCTGTGTTCTCGGTGTGCTCCGGGGGGATCTCGATCTGGATGTCCTGTTCCACCGCCAGCTGGGTCAGCTCGGCCCTGCTGCCCTTCAGCCAGGCGAGGAAGTTCTCCACCATCTTCTGCACCCGGCGCCGCTCCCGCCGGGAGAACCAGGGCGCACCCGCGTCCACCTTGGTCCACGCCTCGTCCAGCGCGGCACGCAGCTGCTCGTCGTCGGCACCGCTGGCCGCGGCCTGGGCCAGCGCGTGCACCAGTGTCCCGGTGACGGCCGCCAGCTGCACCGGGTCGGTGCCGCCGTGCCGCTCCAGCAGCCAGCGCAGCGGGCACCTTGCCAGAGTGTCCACAGTGGAAGGAGAAACCCGGATCGGCTTGCCCGGCGGATACAACGGGTCCTGTGTGGACACAGTGGGCAGGCCGTACCAGGCATCCGGGTGCGCCCCCGGCACCCCGGCGTCGGCCAGTTTCGCCAGCTGGCGGGCGGCCAGCCGGCGGCGCTGCGGTTCGGTGTTCTCGTCGCATACCGCCGCGCGCAGCTCACCGACCAGCTGGGCCAGCACCAGGGACCGTTGCGGCCTGCCTGCCCGCTGTTCCATGGCCGAGGAGTCGGCCCCGGTCTCGGTGATCTCGTCCAGGAACCGGGAGGGCTGCTCGTCCTCGCCCTGCACGGCACTGACCAGCAACGTGTCGCGCGCCCTGCTCGCGGCGAGGTAGAACAGCCTGCGTTCCTCGGCCAGCAGCGGTGCAGTGGCGGAGACGGTGTCCTCGTCCACCCCGGCGAGCAGGTCGACCAGCCGCTCGACCCCGAGCAACGAGCCGCGCAGCCGCAGGTCCGGCCAGCTGCCCTCCTGTACGCCCACGACCGCGACCACGGCCCACTCCCGGCCGGCCGCCCCGTGCGCGGTCAGCAGCGAGACGCCCTCACCCCTGGTGGCGACCGGCGCGAGGCTGTCCCCTGCGATCCGTTGCGAACTCAGGTAGTCGGCGAAGCCCGCGACACTGGCCCTCGGCAGCCGGTCGACGTAGTTGCCCGCGGCGTGGAACAGTGCGACCACGGCGTCGAGGTCCCGGTCGGCCTGCGAGCCGAGCGTGCCGCCGCGGGCGACCTGACGCAGCAGCCGCCGCTCCAGCCCGCTGCCCTGCCACAGCTCCCAGAGCACCTGCTCGATCCCGGCCTCCCGCCGGATCCCCTCGGCCGCCCCGGCCAGCAGCCCCGCGACCCGCCGCACCGGCGCCGCCTCGCCATCGGCCAGCCCGGCCAGGATGTCGTTGTCCCGCAACGCCTCCACCAGCAGCTCATCGCTGGAGCGCTGCCCGCCCGCTGCCACCTCCAGCCTGCGCAGCCCCCGGCGCAGCCTGCGCAACGCCAGCGGATCCGCCCCGCCGAGCGGGGAGGACAGCAGCACCTCTGCCAGCTCGGCGTCCAGCAGCGCGGGATCGGCGGCTGCCCGCAGCAGGGCCAGCATCGGCCGCACCACCGGCTGCTTGGCCAGCGGAAGCTCCTCCGCGGCCGAGGCGATCGGCACCCCAGCCGCGCGCAGGGCCCGTTGCAGCACGGCGAACGACCGGGCGGGCGAGCGCACCAGCACCGCCATGTCCGACCAGGGGACCTCCTCGATCAGGTGCGCGCGGCGTAGCTGATCTGCGACCCAGCCCGCCTCCGCGGCCGGGGTGGGCAGCAGCCGCATCCGGGTGGCACCCGCCTCGGCCGCTGGCCGTGCCTCGCTCTCCCGGTGCCGTGCCGCGCCCGGCATGGTCCCGGCGAGCCTGGCGACCGCCGCCCGCACCGCATGCGACATGCGGTAGCTACGGGTGAGGGTCACCGTCCGGTCCCCGCTGGGATCGGCCTCGACGAGCAGTCGCGGGTCGGCACCCCGGAAGGAGAAGACCGCCTGGTCGGGGTCGCCCGCCAGCACGAAGTCCTCGGCCGCGCCACCCAGCCTGCGCAGCAGCCGCAACTGCAGCGGGTCGAGATGTTGCGCGTCGTCCACGAACAGGTGCCGGATCCGGGCCTGTTCCCTTGCCAGCAGTTCCGGGTCGGAGTCCAGGGCCAGCAACGCGGCCGAGACCAGTTCGGCCGCGTCCAGCGCGGGAGAGCCGGGGGTGCCGAGCGCGCCACCTCCCGCCCCCTGCAGCAGGGTGACCTCCTCGTACTGCCGCCAGAACATCCCTGCGGAGATCCATTCCTCCCGGCCCTTGCGGCGGCCGACCTTGATCAGATCCTCCGGCCCCAGCCCGCGTTCGGCCGCGCGCAGCAACAGGTCCCGCAGCTCCTCCGCGAACCCGGGCACCAGCAGGGCCGGGCGCAGCCGCTCCGGCCAGTCCGGCGCGCCCAGCTCGAGGTCGCCCTCCAGCAGCTCGCGGATCACCACGTCCTGTTCCGGCCCGTTCAGCAGCCGGGGTGGCGCCAGGCCCTGCATGCTCGCCTGCAACCGCAACACGGCGAAGGCGTAGGAGTGCACGGTGCGCACCATCGGTTCGCGGATGGTGCGGGAGGCGTGCTCGTCCTGGGTGGTCAGCAGGTGGGTGATATCCGCGCGCAGGGCGTCGGCGGCACGGCGGGACCCGGTGAGCACCAGCTGGCGCTCCACCTCGACCCCGGCCAGCGCGCGGCCGGCCACGGTATGCGCGAGCAGGGTGGTCTTACCGGTGCCGGGACCGCCGAGTACCCGCACGAAGCCGCGGGGTTCGCCGAGCAGCCAGCGGGCACCCTCGTCCGCCCACTCGCGCCCGCCCGGCGGCGGCGCGGCGGGACGGACCAGGCGCGCCCGCGCCCTGGCGTTGACCCTGCGCTCTTCCACGCCTGCGATGGAACCACGCTCCCCCGACACACCCCCGCCCGCCACGCCTCAAGGCAGTGAACGTGGCTTTCGCGACGTCAGATGTCTCAGAAGTGCCGTTCACAACACCTAACGTCCGAAAAGCCACGTTCAGGACACATCAGTCGGTGGGGTCGTCGAGGGGTTCACCCGCGTCCAGTTTGCGCATGTTCTCCCTGCCGGTGTCCTCTTCGGTCCGGCCGAGCCGCCAGTAACCGGTGAAGGTGATCGCCCGCTTGTCGAACCCCCGCTCGCGCACCAGATGCCTGCGGGCCAGTTTGACCAGGCCCGCCTCGCCGGCGATCCAGGCGTACGGGACACCCGCGGGGAACTCGGCCGCGCGCACGGCGGCCAGCAGTCGCCGGCCGTGCGCCGCCTCCCGCCGGTGGATCCAGCTGACCTCCACGCTGCCAGGGCTGGACAGCTGCTGCTCCTCCGCCGGACCCTCGACCTCAACGTAGGCCAGCGCCCGCGCCCCCTCTGGCAGGGCCTCCAGGATCGCGCCGATCGCGGGCAGGGCCGGCTCGTCGCCGACCAGCAGTTGCCATTCGGTGGCCTCGGGCACCTGGTACAGACCGTGTGGACCGAGAATCGCCACCTCATCCCCCGGCCGCGCGGATGCCGCCCAGGTCGACGCGGGACCACCGTCGGGGTGCAGCGCGAAGTCGATGTCGATCTCCCGCTCGGCCTGCCGGTAGGCGCGGATGGTGTACGTGCGCATCGGCGGGCGCACCTCGTCCGGCATCGCGAGGTAGGTGCGGTACCAGGACATCGCGTCCTCGACCACCGGCGGCGGCAGCTGCGGCCGCTGCTGGCTCGGCAGCGGGAAGAACACCTTGACGTACTGGTCCGGGGCGGCGGGCGGCAGCGCGCGCAGCCCATCCGGTTCGCAGCCGGTGAAGCTGATCCGGACCATATGCGGTGTCAGCGTGCGCACCCCGGTCACCCGGACGGCGCGATAGGCAAGTGCCGATCCGGTGTTCCGCGCGGTCGAGGTCATACTGCCCTACCCCCACATCAGTTGTTTAGGCAAGGCTAACCTTCAGCTAGGGGAACAGGCCAGGCTGGTGCTGCTCCGCATCGGGCCGCGCGTCCGGTTGCCAGCGATGGGTGCGCAGATCCACCCGATCCCCCTCGGCCAGTACCCCCTCGGCCCGCAGCCGCTCCAGCTGCTCCCGCGCCAGATGCGGGGCGGGGGTGCCATCCGCCCGCAGGATCCGGTGCCAGGGCAGGTCGCTGCCGTCCTCGGCCAGGATGCGGCCGACCAGGCGCGGGGAGGGCGCACCGGACATCGCCGCGATATCGCCGTAGGTCGCGACCTTGCCCGGCGGCACCGTGGCGACCATCTCCCGGACCCGCTCATGCAGTTCCTCGTCCATGCCGCCAGCTTGCCGCACGACCTCCCCCTGGCGGGCAACCCGTTCCCACCCCAGCGGGAAGTGCAGGCGGGTTCGAAGCCGACACGCTGGACCGGCAGGCAACACAGGAGGGCGCGCGATGGCGGGCGGGCGGCATGTTCCACCGTGGGCGAGGCGGGTGGCCATGATCATCCCGCTGCTCACGATCCCGACCGCCCTGTGGCGACTCGGCTGGGTGCTCGGATTCCCGCTCGGCTGGGCCGAAGACCGGTTCCAGGCCAACACCGCCACCTGGTCGGCGAAGCTGTACCTGATCGGGCTGTGCCTGCTCGCGGAGGGCGCCGCGCTGCTGTCACTCGGGCTCGTCCGGCCCTGGGGCGAGGTGGTGCCGCGGTGGGTTCCCGGCATCGGCGGGCGGCCGATCCCACCGCTTGCCGTACTCCTTCCGGCCGGGGCCGGTTCGGCGGCGCTCATCGTGATGTGGACGCCCGCCCCGCTGATGTTCTTCCAGGAGCCACAGGCCGGAGCCCCGGACGGCAACGGGTGGGAACTGCTGATGGCGCTGTGTTACCTGCCATTGGCGCTGTGGGGGCCGATGCTGGCCGCGCTGACCTGGGCGTACCACCTCCGCACTAGGACGCCAGCTCGGCTGCCAGCAGCTTGACCAGGGCACCGAGCCGCTGCCGCCGCGGCTGCAGCGTCGGGACGTCGAGCTCGGTCAACGGCGCGGCGGTGACTGGTCCCACGCAGGCGCACAGCACTCTCTCCCGCAGCGCGGAGACAAACTCCGGGTACCTGCCACTCTCCCCCGCCAGGGTCAGCAGGTTCGCGGTGGCCGGGGCGCTGGTGAAGGCGAGCGCGTGCACTCGCCCGGCCAGCACGCCGTCGATCAGCTCCCGCGCCGGGGCGAGGTCGGCAGGCCACTGCCAGCGGTACGGCTGCACCTCCACCACCTCGGCGCCCGCCGCGGTGAGCGCGCCGGTGTGCTCGGGCAGCGGGGTCCCGTGCAGCTGCACCGCCACCCGCCCGCCTGCGACCCGTTGCCGCAGCAGCTCCTCGAACAGCTCGGCGTTGGTCTCCCCCGGCGCGGACCACTCCTCGGTGAGCCCGCTGCCACGCACCGCCCCCATCGCCTTGGGCCCGCGCACGAAGATCCGCGCCCCGGTGAGGACCTCGCGCAGGCGCTGCCCCAGTCCCCAGCCGTCGGCGGCGTCCAGCCAGCCGCGGAACCCGGCACCGGTGGTGACCGCGGCCAGGTCCACCGACCCGGTCAGCACGTCCTCGGTCGCCGCGCGCAGCCGCTCGTCGCCCGGCAGCGGCACGATCCGGATGGTCGGCGCGTGCCACACGGTGGCCCCGTACCTGCGCAGCGCGCCGATGAACTCCTCGGCCCTGCGCTCGGCGGTGACGCCGATCGTGACCCCGTCCAGCTCAGCCATAGCGCCCCACCACCTTTCTCGCCGCCTCGGCGACCTGTTCCCGCAGGTCCTCCGGCTCCAGCACCTCCAGCTCCTGGCCGAAGCGCAGTAGCTCCCCGACCGCGGCGCGGGTCGGCTCCACCGGAAGGTCCACCCGCAGCCACCCGTGCTCGTCCGGTGGCCCGGTTGCCGCGTGCAGCGCCCGCACCCCGACGGTCCCGCAGTAGAACGGTACGAGGTCCTGGGCCAGCGGCGACATGCGCACCACCGCGATCCGGGAGTACAGCCGCCGCTCGAACTGCTCGGACCACTCCCGCCAGTACCGCGCGAGGTCGAAATCCGCGGGCCGGTCGAACCGCTCGCCGAGGTCGGTGAGCTCCAGCATCCGGGAGACCCGGTAGGTGCGGTCGGTGCCGGCGCACCGCGCGGCCAGGTACCAGCTGCCGCCCTTGAGGATGAGGCCGAGCGGATCCAGGGTCCTGCTGACCTCGCGACTTCCCCATTTGCGGTAGCGCACCATGATCCGGCTGGACTGCCACACCGCCTCGGCCAGCGCGGGCAGGTGCGGCAGGCTCTCGATGTCCCGGTGCCAGCCGGGCACGTCCAGGTGAAACCGCTCGGCGATCTTGCCGGCCCGCGGGTGCAGCTCACCGGGCAGCGCGGCGTGCAGCTTGAGCTGTGCGGTGGTCAGCACCGTGCCAAGGCCCAGTTCGGCGGCCGCCACCGGCAGCCCGGCGAGGGACAGCGACTGCGCCTCCTGCTCGGTCAGGCCGGTCAGCCGGGTCCGGTAGCCCGCGGCGAGCTGGTAGCCGCCGGTGCGGCCGCGGTCGGCGTAGACCGGCACCCCCGCACCGGAAAGGGCATCGAGGTCCCGGTACACCGTGCGCACCGACACCTCCAGCTCGGCGGCCAGCTCATCCGCCGTCATCCGCCCCCGGTTCTGTAACAACAGCAGCACCGAGAGCAACCTGCTAGCCCGCATGGTTCGAATTATCCAGAAAAACCTGACACAAGATGTCAGGTAGAGGGTGCAGGCTGCCTCCCATGAGCGAAAACACCTTCACCATGCGCAGCTGGGACGAACGGGTCGTGAGCGGCGAGGAGGACGGGCCGCGGTTCGCGCATGCGCATGCCACCTTCGCGTATACCGGTGTCATCGAGGGCAGCTCGGTATGCGACTACCTGATGTACTACGCGGGCGAGGGCTACGCGGGCGGCGGGCAGACGGCGCCCGGCTTCGAACGAATCGAGGGCAGTGTGGACGGTCGCAAGGGGAGCTTCGTGATCCGGCACGAGGTGAGCTACGGCCCTGGCGGGGTCGAGGGGACCTGGACCGTGGTGCCCGGCTCCGGAACCGGGGAGCTGGCTGGCATCGGCGGCAGCGGCACCATCGCGGGGGCGAGCGAGACCATGGAGTACACCTTCGACTACTCGCTGCGCCGGGAGTAAGGATGCTGGCGATCGACCGCGAGCAGGTGCTCGCCTACCGGATCCTGGCGCATGGGCTGCACCGCACCGGGGCCGACCCGGCGGCGCTGGCCGTGTTCGATCTCGGCGTGCAGGACATCAGCCAGCGGGACTCGGCCGCCGTGGCGCTGACGGCAAGGACGAGGGAACCGGTTCCGGCGGCCTCGCTTGTGGACGATCCGCGGTTCACCCTTACGTGGTCGGTCCGGGGCGCACCGCACTACCACCGCGCGGCCGAGTTCCCCGCCCTGATTCCCGCGCTGCTGCCGCTGCACGAGGCGGACGCGCGGGCCAGGATGAACTGGCGTGACCAGGAGGTGGCCGAGGCTGGGATGCCGGCGGCCGAGGCACTGCTGACCGCGGCCCGCGCACTGCGCGAGGTGGTCGGCAAGCCGATGACCAAGGGCGCCGCCAGCGCCGCGGTGACCGCCATGGTGCCTGCGGGACTCTCCCGATGGTGCCGGGGCTGTCAGGCCACGCACGTCTTCGAGCAGGTGCTGCGGCTGGCCGCGCCGCTGGCCGGGGTACGGCTGGTGGCCGGGGCCGCGCCGGCCACCCTCGCGCCGGTGGCCGGGCGGCCGCCGGTGCCCACCGAGCCGGACCCGGCGGGCGCCACCCGGCTCGCCACGGCCTACCTGCGGCTGCACGGCCCGGCGACCGCGGCCGAGGTCGCCGGGTTCCTCGGCACCACGAAACGGACGGTGACCGAGAGCCTGTGGCCATCGGACCTGGTCGAGGTGCGGGTGGACGGCCGCCCCGCATACCTGCCGGCCGGGCAGGTCCCGGAACTGGAGAACCCGCCGGAGCCCGACCTGGTGCGGCTGCTGCCACCATGGGACCCGCTGCTACAGTCCCGCGACCGGCTGACGCTCGTACCGGACAAGCCGCGGCACAAGGAGATCTGGAAGATCATCGGGAACCCGGGCGCGCTGCTTACCTGCGGCGAGATCGCCGGGACCTGGCGGACGAAGTCGGCAGGCAGGCGGCTCGACGTCACGGTTAATCCACTATGGACACTGACCCGTGAGGTGCGGGACGAGGTCGAGGCGGAGGCGGAGCGGGTGGCCACGGCGCGCGGGTTCACCGGCACGCGGGTGAGCTGGGAGGAGTAGGCCGGGATGGACGACACCGAGGGCTGGGAGGCGCGAGCGGACCTGCTGGCCACGCGGTCGCTCGCCGAGGGGGACGCCACCGGCTGGTTCGACCGCCTCTACCGCGAGGCACGGGCCGGTTCGGTGGCGATGCCGTGGAACCGGAGGGAACCGAGCATCCTGCTCGCGCAGTGGGCACGGCAGCACGAGATCGTCGGCACGGGCAGGCGGGCACTGGTGGTGGGCTGCGGGCTGGGCTCGGACGCCGAGTTCCTCGCGAGCCTCGGCTTCGACACCACCGCGTTCGACGTCTCCGCCACCGCCGTGCAGCTGGCCCGCGAGCGCAATCCCGGCTCCGCCGTGCGCTACCGCGTCGCGGACCTGCTGGACCCGCCGCCCGAGTGGGCAGGCGCCTTCGACCTGGTGCTCGAGATCCACACCGTGCAGGCCCTGCCCGATCCGCCGCGTGCTGCCGCTATCGGCGGGGTCCGCGGGATGGTCGCGCCCGGTGGCACGCTGCTGGTCGTCGCGGCCGGCCGGGACGAACCGAGCCGGGACGGGCCGCCGTGGCCGCTCACCCCGGCCGACATCGAGGCCTTCGGCGCCGACGGCCTCGCGCCGGTGCGGATCGAACGACTCGAGGACTCGCCAGGCACCGAGGTGTACCGCTGGCGCGCCGAGTTCCGGCTGGACGGGTAGCCGCTCGGGTACGCGAGCGGCAAACCCGCGTACCTGAGCGGCAAACTCGTGCGCGTGGGCGGCAAACACGGGTGCGTGGGGAGCAAACACGCCGGGTGAGCTGGGGATGTCACGTGTTCAGGTCGCGTTTGGTGAACGCCAGGGTGCCCGCGGCCACCAGTGCGGCGGCGATCAGCACCAGGATTCCGGCGTCCGCCCACTGCATGCCGTTGCGCAACGGTTCGCCGCCGCTGTAGTAGTAGAACGGCGAGAGGTTGCGCAGCCAGTCCGCCCCGAGCTGCCCGGCGAAGGTGTTCGCCGCGTAGGCCAGCACCCCCACCCCGGCGGTGACCCCGAGCGCCAGCGAGCGGTTCCCGAAGGCCCCGCCGAGCGCGCCGGCCAGCGCACCGAAGACGCTGCCGAACAGGGCCAGGTTGAGGCACTGCGCGGCGAACCCCTCGACGCTCACGGTGTCCAGCTGGGCGGCGCCCCGGATGGCGAGCATGCCGAGGAACAGCACCACCGCGATCGCCAGCGCACCGCAGACCAGCGCCGCGAACCGCTGCAGGAAGAACGGGGCCCTGCCGACCGGATGGGTGAGCAGCACCTCGAGCTTGCCGGACTCCTCGTCCCCCGCGATCGCCCGCGAGCCGGTGGCCACGCCGTAGCCGAGGGTCAGCAACGGCACCAGCAGCCCGAAGATGCTGGAGCCGAGGTAGCCCGCCGCCGAGGTGAGGTCGTTCAGCTGGAAGGCGTCCTTGAGCCCCTGCGGGAAGTCCGCCACGAAACCCGCCATCGAGCCACCGGCCAGCTGCGGGTAGAAGCTGGCATACATCGCGGCCACCGCGGTGATCCCGACCGTCCAGCCGAGCAGCGCGCGCCGCTGGTCCCACAGCGTCTTGGTGTAGACGTTACGCAGTAACACGGTTCCGCCCTTCCTGGCCCGCGGCCGAGTAGTAGTCGAAGAAGAGCTCCTCAAGGTCGGGCTCCTCGCACAGCAGATCGGTGACGGTGTGCCGGGCTGCCGCCTTGACCAAGGGGTCCGGGCTGCCTGCGACAGTGCAGCGCACCTCGTTGCCGCGCACGGTGAGGTCCTCGACCCCTGGCAGGTCCCGGAAGGCCGATTCCGGCGCCGGTTCGCGCAGGGTCAGCCGCACCTTGCGCACCGACCGCTCGCGCAGCCGCGCCACGGTGTCCACGGTGACCAGCCGACCCTCCCGGATGATGCCGACCCGGTCGGCCACGGCCTCCACCTCGCCCATGATGTGCGAGGACATGAACACCGTCTGGCCTTCCGCCCTGGCCTCGGTGACCAGCCGCAGGAACTCCTGCTGCACCAGCGGGTCGAGGCCGGAGGTCGGCTCGTCCAGGATCAGCAGGTTCGGCTGGTGCATGAACGCCTGCACCAGGCCGACCTTCTGCCGGTTGCCCTTGGAAAGGGACTTGATCCGCGCGCCGGGTTCGAGCCCGAGGCGGGTCATCAGCTCGGTGATCCGCCGCCTCGGCACCCCGCCGCGCAGGTTCGCCAGGAAGGTCAGGCACTCCTCGACCCGCTGGTTGCCGTCCACCACGAAGTCACCCGGCAGGTAACCCACCTGCCTGCGCAGGGCGACGCCGTCGGTACGGGGGTCGAGCCCCAGCACCGTGGCCCGCCCGCTGGTGGGGCGGATGAGATCGAGCAGCAGCCGGATCGTGGTCGACTTCCCCGCACCGTTCGGACCGAGGTAGCCGAACACCTCGCCACCCTCGATGTCCAGGGACAACTCGACCAGACCGCGCCTGCTGCCGTAGGTCTTGGTCAGCTTCTCGAGCTGGATTACTGCAGCCATACCCGGTATCATAGCCAGTGTTCGGAATTTTGCGAACACTGGGAAGTGTTAGGATTCCATCAAGACCAGGAGGGGTCGTGACCGACGAGAGCAGAGCCGCGGCCGAGGAAATGGCCCTGGTGCTGACCAGGCACGGAATGCAGCGGATGACCGCCAGGGTGCTCAGCGTCCTGCTCTTCGCCGAGCAGGAGACGATCACCGCGGGGGAGATCGCCGAGCAGCTGGAGGCCAGCGCCGGCTCGGTCTCCGGTGCGATCAAGATGCTCAGCCCCACCGGGCTGATCGAGCGGGTGCCGATGCCGGGCAGCCGCAGGGAGCACTACCGCTTCCCCGCGGACGGCTGGCCCCGGCTGATGTCCAGCCAGAACGAGATCATCCGGATCATGCAGGACGCCGCGGAACGCGGGATCGAGGCCGTCGACCCGGACAGCCTGGTCGCCAGGCGGCTGGCCGATATGCGTGACTTCTACGAGTACCTGATGAAGGAACTGCCCGCGGTCATCGAGCGCTGGCACGCGCAGCGAGAGGAGGAGGCCTGATGCCCGGCACGATCACCACGCTGCGCGGGAAGGTCTTCGCCCGGCACGCCAACCCGTTGAGCGCGTGGAGCCGCTGGCTGACCACCCCGCTGGTGCTGGTGCCGGTGTGGACCCGTAAGTGGAGTCACGCCGGCCTGGTGGCGGCCTGGATGGTCGCCAACGCCGTGGTGTTCCCGCCGCCCAAGCACGAACGCGCCTTCGCCACCCGCGCGATGCTCGGCGAGGAGCTCTGGATCACCGAGCGGCCGAAGGACGCGGCCCTGCTGGTGAACACTGGCGGCTCCGTGCTGCTGCTGGCCGCGCTGGTCGCCGCCCGCAGGCACAGGGCAGGCGCGGCCGCGGGCGCCGCCGCCGGTTCGATGGCGTTGACGATGTACTACTGGAAGCAGATGGTCGAGTATCGCGAGCGAGCGCAGGCGGCACCCGCCGAGGACGGCTTCCGGTAGCGCGGTCGCCGGTCAGGTGTACCTGGCGAGCTGCTCGGCGAGGTTCGTGCGGGTGATCGCGGGCCGGCGACCGGGGCTCGGCTCGGCGGTCCGGTGGCCGTCGAGGACCTCGGTGACGAACCGGGCGACGGTGGCGGGTCCCGGGACGACCTGCTCGTCGGGGAGGTAACTGAGCACGGTACCGGGCTCGCCGGATTCGGGTTCCACGGCGAGCGCCCAGCCGTACCGCTCGTTCCACACCAGCATCAGGTCGCGTTCCGGCCGCCGGTTCCAGCGCCGGGCGAGGCCCAGGTAGGCCGACACCGTGTCGCTGATCTCGAACGAGGTCGCCTCGGCCGGGACCGCGAGGGCCCCGGCCACCGCACGCAGGTAACCCGCCAGCCCGCGGTGCAGCGACGCCGCCGTGGCGTCATCACTCATGGCTACAGGTTACGTCGCGCGCGCCCGGTCGGCTGCACGCAGCGGGGCACCCATGTCGTGCAGATGCTCCAGTACGTGCCGGTAGGAGCGCAGGACGCCGGTCTGGCTGTAGGAAATGCCGTGCTTGGCGCAGAACCGCCGGACGATCGGCTGGGCGTGGCGCAGGTGCGGCCGGGGCATGCTGGGGAACAGGTGATGCTCGATCTGGTAGTTCAGCCCGCCCAGTACGAAGTCGGTGAGCCGCCCACCGCGGACGTTGCGGGAGGTCAGCACCTGACGGCGCAGGAAGTCCACCGACTGGCCGGTCATCGTCGGCATGCCCTTGTGGTTCGGGGCGAACGAGCAGCCCATGTACACGCCCCACAAGGCTTGGTGCACCAGGATGAACAGCACGGCCACACCGGGCGAGAGGACCAGGAACACGGCGGTCAGGTAGCCGAGGAGATGCGCGGTCAGCAGCGCACCTTCCAGCCTGCGTGCCTTCGTGTCGCCTCGCCAGACCGCCCTGATCCCGGAGACGTGCAGGTTGATTCCCTCCAGCGTCAGCAGCGGGAAGAACAGCACGGCCTGGTGCTTGGCCATCCAGCGCAGGAACCCCGACTTGAGCCGGGCCTGCCTGCTGGTGAAGGCCAGCGCCGGGATGTCGAGGTCGGGGTCGTGCTCCTCGTGGTTGGGGTTCGCGTGATGCCGGTTGTGCCCGGTGATCCACCAGCGATAGCTCATCCCGACCAGGCCCCCGTGCACGGTGCCGACGATGTCGTTGGGCCTGCGGGTCCGGAAGATCTGCTTGTGCCCCGCGTCGTGACCGATGAACGCCAGCTGGGCGAACACGATTGCGAGGAACGCGGCGATCATCAGCTGCCACCAGCTGTCGCCGAGGAAGGCGAACGCGACCCAGGCCCCGGAAAGGGCGACCAGGTTCGCAGTGATCTTGACGGCGTAGTAGCCGTAGCGACGGCGCAGCAGCCCGGCGGCCCGAACCTCACTCAGCAATGCCGCGTAGTCGCCCGCGGTGTGCCTGGTCGCGGTGCTGGCCTGCCCGCTCACCGATGGGTGCCTTTCGTCGTGCCTGCCGGCTTGGCGGAGAAGCGGACGTGCCGCGCCCTCTCGTCGGCGGCACCGGTCCCCGGCGGGGCCGCTGGAGACTGGGTCGGCGGGTGGCTGAACATCGCGGGTGGGGCGTTCGACCTGCTGACGGGCGAATGGGAATGACGGACTGACATGAATGCTCCTTGTCGGGCGGTCGCGGTGCGACCACCAAGTCGTGGCAGCGGGCGTGGTGACCTGGTAAGCAGACGTGACCAGTGGTTCGGCAACTCGAGAACCGTTCTCGAACGGTCACCAGAGAGGTGGCAGACCGGGCTCGGCATTTACTCCTTCGCCGAGGTCATCAGTACGCTCAACGGGTATCGGTAGGCCCGCTACTGACCACGGTACACGTTCGAGCCGTCAGCGGGGCGGACGGCGATCTCGAACCGGACACGGCTTCGGTGTAGCGGCGCAGGATCAGGTCCACCACGGCGGGGTGGGCACCGAGCGGCTCGGCCACGACCTGTGCGCCTGCCAGGGTCACCTTGCGCTGGAACAGCCCGGGGGCCAGCAGCCAGGACGCCACGGCGACCCGGCGACCGTCCGCACCGGCCTCCTGACATGCCGCCACCACCGAGGGGCTGGCCGTGGCCACGTAACCGACCCGCACCGGCACGTGCAGTCGCTCCGCCAGCGCCCACGCCGCTAGATCCACATCAGACAGAGCACGCGGGTCACTCGAACCGGCCGCGGCCAGCACCACCTCGTCGGCACTCCGGTATCCCGCGGCCGCCAGCCGCTCATGCAGCACGCCGAGCAGTTCCGGGGCGGGGCCGAACGGCTCCGCGATCGTGACCTCCCGATGGCCACTGGCCGCCACCTGGGCCGGAATATCCGTGCGCACGTGGTACCCGGCCGCGAGGAAGGCAGGCACCACCACAGCCGGGCCGTGCAGCTCGCGCAGCACGGTGGTCACATCGGGGGCGCGCACATCGGCGTAGGCCACCCGCACCTCGAAACCGCGCGCCCGCACCATGGCGGCCAGCCGCTCGGTGACCACGGCGCCCGCGGGGTCGCGGGTACCGTGCGCGGTCAGCACGATCACGCGGACTCAGCTCCCTCCATCCGGTCCACGGCGAGCCGGTACCCGCGCTTGACCACGGTCTGCACCAGGCTGCCCTCCCCCAGCGAGGTGCGCAGCCTGCCGATCGCCGTCTCCACAGCGTGTTCCTCGCCTCCGCCGGGCAGGGCAGCGGTGAGCCTGCGCCGGGAGACGACCCGGCCCGGTTGCTCGGCCAGTGCCCGCAGCACCGCCATCGGCGCGGGCGCGACCTCGCGCAACTCACCGTCCACAATGGCCGCCTGGCCGCGTAGCTCGATGTCCCGGCCCGCGACCCGCAACCGCGGGGACCGGTCGCCGAGTGCCTGCCCGAGGGTGCGCGCCAGTGCACCGATCCGGGAGCGCTCGGGCTGCACCGTGGGAATGCCGAACGCGGCCAGCGGCCCCGCGGTGATCGGGCCGACGCAGGCCACCACCACCCGCCGGGAGAGCACGTCCACCAGCGCCGCCTGCCGCCCGGTTCGTTTCGCCATCGCGAGCATGCTCGCCGCCGCTGGCGCGCTGGTGAACGGCATCGCGTCGATCGAGCCGTCCAGCACGGCGTCGATCAACCGGTCCAGCGGCCCCGGGTCGGCTGGCCCCACCCAGCGGTACACCGGGATCTCGATCACCTCAGCCCCGGCCGAACGCAGCGAGTCCACGAAGTAGGGCAGCGGCTCACCGTGCAGCTGCACCGCGAGCCGCTGCCCCGACACCCCCGATTCCAGCAGGTGCTGGAGCACCTCGGCGTTGCTCTCCGACACCGGTGAGTACTTCTCGGAAAGCCCCACCGCGCGCACCGCGCCCTTCGCCTTGGGGCCCCTCGTCAGCAGGCTGGTCTGACGCAGCCTGCCGAGCAGTTCCTCACCGACGCCCCAGCCCTCCGCGGCCTCCATCCAGCCGCGGAAGCCGATACCGGTGGTCGCCACCACCGCGTCCACCGGTTCGGCCAGCAGCCTGCGGGTCGCGGTGTGCAGTTCGGTGTCGTCGGCCAGTGGCACGATCCGGATGGCCGGGCCGTACCGGACGGTCGCGCCCTTGCGAACCAGCAGGGCACCGAGTTCCTCGGCCCGGCGCGCCGCGGTGATCCCGACCGAGAAGCCGGCCAGCGGCAGGATGGCAGGCTCACCGGTCATGGCGAACCCACGTGCACGATGCCCTCGGCGAGGGTGACCGGATAGCTGCGCACCCGGACCTGCTCGTCGTCAAGGCAGACCCCGGTGCGCAGGTCGAACCGCTGCTTCAGCATCGGCGACGCGACGAACGGCACCCCTTCGCTCTCCCCGAGGATCCCCCTGGACAGCACCGCTGCCCCACTGAAGGGGTCCATATTGGACAATGCGTAGAGCTGGTCAGCCGCGAACCGGAAGATCGCGACCTGCTCGTCGCCGGGCAGCAGCGCCGCCACCCCGCTTCCCGGAACGATCTTCTCGAGCGGACACACGGGCGTTGTCATCTGCTCACCACCTCGGGCACTCCCAGCAACACCGGCACCTGCTGCTGTCGTTCGGTACGGAAGGAGATGGAAGGATCGGGGGACCCTGGCGCGTTCACGAAGGAGGCGAAGCGTTCCAGCTTCTCCGGGTCCTCCAGCACACCGCGCCACTCGTCGGTGTAGTTCTCCACATGCTTGGCCATCGCGGCCTCGAGGTCCTCGCAGATACCGAGGCTGTCGTCCACGATCACCGCCCGCAGGTGATCCAGGCCGCCGTCCAGCTCCTCGATCCAGGAGGCGGTGCGCTGCAACCGGTCCGCGGTACGCACGTAGAACATCAGGAACCGGTCGATGATCCGGATCAGCGTCTCGTCATCCACATCGGACACCAGTAGTTCGGCGTGCCGCGGCAGCATGCCACCATTACCGCCGACATAGAGGTTCCAGCCGTTCTCGGTCGCGATCACCCCGAAGTCCTTGCCACGGGCCTCGGCGCACTCCCTGGCACAGCCGGAAACCCCGGCCTTGATCTTGTGCGGGGAGCGCAACCCGCGGTAGCGCAGCTCCAGCTCGATCGCCATCCCGACCGAGTCCTGCACCCCGTAGCGGCACCAGGTCGAGCCCACACAGGACTTCACCGTGCGCAGCGCCTTGCCGTAGGCGTGCCCGGACTCCATCCCGGCGTCCACCAGGCGTTTCCAGATCCGTGGCAGCTGGTCCACGGTGGCACCGAACAGGTCGATCCGCTGCCCGCCGGTGATCTTGGTGTACAACCCGAACTCCTGGGCCACCTGCGCGATCACCATCAGCTTCTCCGGGGTGATCTCCCCGCCGGGGACCCTCGGCACCACCGAGTAGGTGCCGTTGCGCTGCATGTTCGCCAGGAACCGGTCGTTGGTGTCCTGCAGGGTGGCCTGCTCCCCGCCGAGAATGTGCCCGTTGCCCAGCGTCGCCAGGATCGAGGCCACCGCGGGTTTGCAGATCGCGCAGCCCTGCCCGGTGCCGTACCGGGAGATCAGCTCGCTGAAGGTGCTGATCCGGGTGGCCTGGATGATCTCGAACAGCTCGGCCCTTGACTGGCTGAAGTGCTCGCACACCGCGGTGGACTGCTCCACCCCGCAGGAGTCCAGCAGCTTGCTCAGCATCGGCACGCAGGAGCCGCAGCCGGTGCCCGCCCCGGTGCAGGACTTGAGCTTGCCGACGGTGTCGCAACCCTCGGTCAGGATCGCGCCGGTGATCGCACCCTTGGTCACCGCGTTGCAGGAGCAGACCTGCGCCGCGTCCGGCAGCGCCTCCACCCCGACCCCGCCACCGCCGTCGGAAGGGGCGAGGATCGCGGCGGGTTCGGCCGGCAGCTTCCTGCCCACCAGCGGCCGCAGCAGGTCGTAATCGCTCGCGTCGCCGACCAGCACCCCGCCGAGCAGGGTGGCGGAGTCGTCCGAGACGACGAGCTTCTTGTAGGTCCCGGACACCGCGTCGTTGAACACGACCTCCAGCGCGCCCTCGGTGGCGGCATGTGCGTCCCCGAAACTGGCGACGTCCACTCCGAGCAGCTTGAGCTTGGTGGAAAGGTCCGCGCCGGGGAAGGTCTCCCGCCCGCCGAGCAGCTGCGCCGCCACCAGCTCGGCCATCGAGTAGCCGGGGGCGACCAGGCCGTAGCAGCGGCCATCGACGGCAGCGCATTCCCCGATCGCGTAGACGTCCGCCGCACTGGTGCGGCAGGCATCGTCCACCAGGATGCCGCCGCGCTCGCCGACCGCGAGGCCGCCAGCCCGCGCGAGATCGTCGCGCGGGCGGACCCCCGCCGAGAACACCACCAGGTCGACGTCCAGCTCGGTGCCGTTGCCTAGCCTGGCCAGCAGCCGGTCACCGTCGGCGCCGATCTCCTGCGTGGAGGTGCCGGTGTGCACGGTGACGTCCAGCTGGGAAACCAGCCTGCGCAGCAGCGCGCCACCACCCTCGTCCACCTGTAGCGGCATCAGGCGCGGGGCCATCTCCACCACATGCGGGGAGAGTCCCATGTCCCGCAACGCCTTCGCCGCCTCGAGGCCGAGCAGCCCACCGCCGACCACCATGGCGGCCGGCCTGCCCTTGACCGCGCGCGCCCGCTCGGCCGCCGCGCGAATGGCGTCCAGATCCTCGATGGTCCGGTACACGAAGCAGCCGGGCAGGTCGTGCCCCGGCACCGGCGGGACGAACGGCCGGGACCCGGTGGCCAGCACCAGGGCGTCGTAGGGTTGTTCCAGGCCACGTGCGGTGCGGACGAGCCTGCGCTCGGTGTCGATACCGGTCACCGGGTCACCGAGCCGCAGCTGCACCAGATCGTCGCCTGCGTGGTCCGATCCGTCCAGCGCGAGCCGTTCCGCATCCCAGGTGTCTACATAGGACGAAAGGGCGACGCGGTCGTATGCGGGGCGGCCCTCCTCGGCCTGCACGATCACCCGCCAGGATCCCTCCGGATCACCCGCCCGCAAGGTCCGCACCAGGCGGTGCCCGACCATCCCGTTCCCGGCTACCACCAGCGTTCGACTCATCGGCTACCTCCTGCCTTCATGCTCGCCATGGCTCATGTCCTGGCTGCTGCCCGCGCGTTGCACCGGTGTTACGAAGAACTCCCCTCGCAGGTCAGGGCTGGTGCAGCCGGGCGGACGGTCACACCCCCGCGTAGGCAAGGCTGGGCGCCCGCCGCACCGCGAAGCTCCGGCGCAGGTAGAACCACCAGGTGGTGCCGACACACACCGCGTAGTAGGCCAGGATCGCGATCAGCGCCGAGGTGAGGCTCTTGTCCTCGCCCTGCAGGGAGAACTTGAACACCAGATTGACCAGCACCCCGCCGAACGCGCCCACCGCACCTGCCACCCCGACCACGGCCGCTGCCTGCCGCTTCGCCGACTTGACCACCTCCGCACTCTCCTCGCCTGCCTTGCGCCTCGCCTCGGCCGCGAAGATCGTCGGGATCATCCGGTAGGTCGAGCCGTTGCCGATCCCGGTGAGCACGAACAGCAGGATGAACGAGCCGAAGAACAGCGCGAAGCTCTGCGTACCCACGCTGATCAGCACGCCGACGGTGCCGACCGCCATGCCGACGAAGTTGCTCAGGGTGATCTTCGCCCCGCCGATCCGGTCGGAAAGCCAGCCGCCGAGCGGCCGGGTGATCGAGCCGATCAGCGCGCCGAGGAAGGCCAGCGCCACGAAGCCCTCGAACTCCACGAAGCTGATCTTGATAAGGGAAGGGAAGGCGAACGAGAAACCGATGAAGGACCCGAACGTCCCGATGTAGAGGAAGGACATGATCCAGGTGTGCTTGTTCGCCATGGCCAGCCGGTAGGAGCGGCCGTCCGGTTTGGCCGAGGTGAGGCTGTCCATGCGGAACCAGGAACACAGCGCGGCCAGCACGATCAACGGCATCCACATCAGCGCGGCGTAGGCCAGGTTGACCCCGGTGCCGATGCTGATCACGATCGGCACGAACAGTTGGGTCACCGCCACGCCCAGGTTGCCGCCCGCGGCGTTCAACCCGAGCGCGAGCCCCTTCTTGCCCTCCGGGAAGAAGAACGAGATGTTCGCCATCGAGGAGGAGAAGTTGCCGCCGCCGAAGCCCATCGTCGCCGCGGTGAGCAGGAAGAACCAGTACGGCGCCTGGGTACTGACCGCGATCGCCAGCAGCACGCAGGGGATCAGCAGCAGGGAGGCGCTGATCGTGGTCCATGCCCTGCCGCCGAACTTCGGGATGGCGAAGGTGTACGGCACCCGCAGCGCCGAGCCGACCAGGTTGGGCAGGATCAGCAACCAGAAGGTCTGCCCCACCCCGAAGTTGATCCCGACATCGCCGAGGCTGACCACCACAATGCTCATCAGGATCCACACGTTGAACCCGAGGTGCTCGGCCAGGATCGAGAAGCCGAGGTTGCGCCATGCGGTGCGTTTCCCGGTGCGTTCCCAGAACTCCGGGTTCTCCGGCTCCCAGTGGTCGATCCACCTTCCGTTGCGGGGCCGCGCCGTATCGTCCGCGTGCTGGTCTTCGGCTAGCACGGTCATGGGGCATCTCCTTCGCACTCATAAGCCGGGAAACAGGGAGAAAGTCAGGAGCTGGCCGCCAGCCAGTCGGCGATGCCGCAGACCGCGTCCCGGCAGCTGCCGCAGCCGGTGCTCGCCCTGGTGGTTTCCACCAGTTCGGCGACCGAGGTTGCGCCGCCACGCCAGGCCTCGACCAGCTTTCCCTTGCTCACCGAGTTGCACCGGCAGACAACGGCGGAGGCCGGCAGGTCGGCCGGGCTGGTCGCCGGGGTCGCCGCGGCGGGCAGTGCCCTGCCGAGCAGCACCGCGAGCCGGTCCTCCGGCAGCGGGACCCCGCGTTCGTAGAGCTGCACCACGCTGGCCGCGGCATCGGGCACCCCGAGCAGGATGCCGCCGGTCGCCCTGCCATGGCGCACCACGAGCTTGGCGTACCGGCCGCGGGAGGGATCGGTGAGGCACAGCACCTCGGCCTCGGGGTCGGTGACCTCGGTCTGCGTCTCGCCGAACGAGGCCAGGTCGACGCCCCGCGCCTTCAGCCGGGTGAGGACGGCCGTGCCGCGGTACCTTGCGGCGGAGTCCGCGCCGGTGAGCAGGTCGGCAAGCACCGCAGCCTGCTCCCAGGCGGGCTGCACCAGGCCCGACATCGTGCCCGGATGCCGGGCACAGTCGCCGATCGCGTGGATCCTGCCGTCGCTGGTGCGCAAGGCGTCGTCCACCAGCACCCCGCCGTCCACCGCCAGCCCGGCCTGCTGTGCCAGCCCGGTCTCCGGCCGCACCCCGGCGGAGACCACCACCAGATCGGCCTGCACGTGCGAGCCGTCGGCCAGCTTCAGCCCGTCGCCGGGCAGGTAGCGGGCGGCGGTGACGCCGAGCCGGAAGTCGATACCCGCCGCGCCCAGCGTGCCGGCGAGCACCCTGCCTGCCTCCGGGTCCAGCTGCCGCTCCATCAGGTGCCCGACCGGATGCACCACGGTCACCAGGTTTCCGCGGCCGGCGAGCCCGCGGGCGGCCTCCAGCCCGAGCAGCCCGCCGCCGAGCACCGCCACCGGTGCGCCCACCGCGGCCGCGTCCAGGATGCGTTCGCAGTCCTCGAGCGTGCGGAAGGCCACCGCGCCGGGCGCGAGCGCGCCGTCCTCCGCGCACAGCCCCTCCACCGGGGGCAGCCAGGGCGCCGCCCCGGTGGCCAGCACCAGAGCGTCGTAGTCCACTTCGGACCCATCAGAAAGGCCGACCCTGCGCCGCGTGCGATCGATGTACCCCGCGGACACCCCGAGCCGCAGGTCCACCCGGTTGCGGTCGGCCCAGTCGGCATCGTGCAGCCGCACGGTGTCCTGGCTCATGGTCCCGGCAACCACGGCCGAGAGCAGCACCCGGTTGTAGGCGTGCCGCTGCTCCGCGCCGACCACGGTGAGCGCCACCCGCTCGCCTTCGGGGTCGCGGCGCCGGATCTCCTCGGCCAGCCGCGCCCCGGCCATGCCGTAGCCGAGCACGACCATCCTGCGCGGGCTCATCAGCCATCCTCCTTCGCGGAGATCCGCACGGCGCAGACCTTGAACTCGGGCATCCGGCTGGTCGGGTCGAGTGCGGGGTTGGTGAGCAGGTTCGCGCGCTGCTCGCCGGGGAAGTGGAAGGGCAGGAAGACCAGGTCCGGGCGGATCGATGGCACGCAGCGGACCCGCGCGGTGGCGCTGCCCCTGCGCGAGGTGATCTCGGCGAGATCACCATCGGCGAGTCCGGCCCGCGCGGCGGTGTCCGGATGCAGTTCCACATAGGCCTCCGGCACCACCTGGTTGAGCTCGGCGACCAGCCGGGTCTGCGCCCCGGACTGGTAGTGCTGCAACACCCGCCCGGTGGTGGCCTGCAACGGGAACTCCGGGTCCGGTGGTTCGGCGGGCCCGGTGTGCTCCACCGGGACGAACCGGGCACGCCCGTCCGGATGCGCGAAGCCGTCCAGGAACATCCGCGGGGTGCCGGGGTGGTCCGCACCGGGAACCGGCCAGTAGAGCGCCTCGCCCGCGCGCAGCCGCTCGTAGCTGACGCCGGAGTAGTCCGCGATCCCACCTGCCGAGGCCGCCCGCAGCTCGGTGAACACCGACTCCGCGTCCGCGGGGAAGGCGTGCGCCGGCTGGCCGAGCCGGGTGGCCAGCCCGGCCAGCACCGCCAGATCGGTGCGCACCTCACCGGGCGGGTCGATCGCCTTGCGGCGCAACAGCACCCTGCCCTCCAGGTTGGTCATGGTGCCGTCCTCCTCGGCCCACTGGGTCACCGGGAGCACCACATCGGCCAGCGCCGCGGTTTCCGATAGCACCAGGTCCGCGACCACCAGGAAGTCCAATGCGGACAGTTTCTCGGTGATGTTTCCCGAGCTGGGCGCGGATACCGCGATATTGCTGCCGAACACAAGCATCGCCTTCGGCCCGGTTTCGGTGCCCAGCGCGTCCAGCAGCTCGTACGCCGAACGCCCGGGGCCGGGCAGCGAGTCCGCTGGCACGCCCCACACCGCCGCCACATGCTCCCGCGCCGCCGGGTCGTCCAGCTTGCGGTAGCCGGGCAGCTGGTCGGCCTTCTGCCCGTGCTCCCTGCCGCCCTGGCCGTTTCCCTGCCCGGTGAGGCAGCCGTAGCCCGAGCCCGGTATCCCTGGAAGGCCGAGCGCCAGTGCCAGGTTGATCCAGCCGCTGACCATGTTCGCGCCGTCCGCGTGCTGCTCGGTACCGCGCGCGGTGAGCACATAGGCGTTGCGGGCGGACGCCAGCCGTGCCGCCACCCTGCGCTGGTCTGCCGCGGACACCCCGGTCACCCGTTCCACCCGTTCCGGCCACCAGCACGCGACGATCCGCCACAGCTCGGCGAATCCGGAGGTCCTTTTGTCTACATAGGATTTGTTGAGATGGCCTTCGGCGACCACGGCGTGCAGGATCCCCAGCGCCAGCGCGAGGTCGGTGCCAGGGGCCGGGGCGAGATGCATACTCGCCTGTTCCGCGGTGGGGGTACGGCGCGGGTCCACCACGATCAGCCCGCCGGCCTGGATGGCGCTACGCAGGTGCTGGGTGAACGGCGGCATGGTCTCCGCGGGGTTGGCCCCGGCCAGCAGCACCGCGTCGGCCCCGGCCAGGTCGGTGACCGGAAACGGCAGCCCGCGGTCAAGGCCGAACGCGCGGATACCCGCGGCCGCGGCCGAGGACATGCAGAACCGGCCGTTGTAATCCACCTGGGAGGTGCCCAGCGCCACCCTGGCGAACTTGCCGAGCAGGTATGCCTTCTCGTTGGTGAGCCCGCCACCGCCGAAGACCGCGACCCCGTCCGCGCCGTGCCGGGCCCTGGTCCCGGCAAGCCGGGTGGCGATCAGGTCCAGCGCGGTGTCCCAGCTCGCCGGGCACAGCTGCCCGTCCACCCGGACCAGCGGGGTGGTGAGCCTGGCCGGGGAGTCCAGCAGGGCGGCCGAGGTCCAGCCCTTCTGGCACAGCCCGCCCTCGTTCACCGGGAACCGGCGCGGGCTCACCTCGACCCGCTCGGTGCCGGAAAGTGTCATCCCGCACTGCAGCGCGCAGTACGGGCAGTGCGTGTCCTTGGTGTTCTGGTTCTCGGTCGTGACCTGCCGCATCCGCGGTGCCGTCAACGTCACGGGATACCTCCAGCTCATCGGCGGCGGTACCCGACGTTAGGTAGCCCGTGTTACCCGGAAATGCCCGAATGTTTCAGGCATGCGACATTGCACTGGCAACGGGAAGGGTTACCGGTGAGGCCGCTACACCAGGTCGCTGACCTGCCGGACGGCGCCCAGCAGGCCGTCAAGGGACTCCCTGGTGGAGCGCGGGTCCAGTGCGTTGTGCGCCAGCCGGAACAGCACCGCCCGCAACAGCAACTGCGGCCAGTGCGGCAGGTGTGTCCAACGTCGCAGCAGCCCGGGATCGGCACCACCCCAGGCGAGCGCGTCGATCGCGGCCACCGCGGCGCCCCAGTCGGCCGGGCGGTAGCAGGGGGTGAAGTCCACGATGCCCGGTGGCGCGTCCCCGTCGAAAAGGACCGTGCCGAACAGCTCCCGATGCACCAGCTGGTCCGGCTCCGGCACCGGTTTGCGAGCCCCTGCCAGCACCTCGAACCAGCGCCCGCCCTTGTGCTCGTCCAGCTCCAGCTCGCGCTCACCCCATGCCGCCCGCTCCGCCTCGGCGGAGCTGTCGGTGTGGCGGGAAAGGAAGTCCGGCCTCGGCAGGCCCACGGTGGCCTGGTGTAACCGGACCGCGGCGAGCACGGTGTCGTCAGGGCGGTGCGCCGGTGCGCCCGAGACGTACTGGCTGGCCCGCCAGCCCGCGATCAGCCAGCGCCCGTCGGTGGCCCGCACCGGGCGGGCCACCCGCAGGTCGGGGGCGGCGCCGACGGCCGCGAGGGTGCCCGCCAGCCAGACCGCCCTGGCCCGGTCGGTGACCGGGCTGAGCACCACCTGGCCGCACAGCCAGCCCCTGCCGCCCGGCAGCGGCCGCGCCCCGGACAGGCTCACGCCGAACGCCGCGCCGACATGCTCTGGCGGACGCTCTGCGGAGGGGACCACGGCGAGACGGTACCCGGAAACGGGGACATTCCGGGAGATCCTCGCGGTGGCTACTCAGGAACTGGACGACCAGACCCGGCCGGTGATCCGCTCGTACACCTCGACATAGCGCTCCCGGGTCGCGGTCACGACCTCCTCCGGCAACTCCGGCCCCGGCGGGGTCTTGTCCCAGCCCGTGGTGAGTGCCCAGTCCCGCACGAACTGTTTGTCGAAGGACTGCTGGGTCTTGCCAGGCCGCCACTCGTCGGCAGGCCAGAACCGGGAGGAGTCCGAGGTCAGCACCTCGTCCCCGAGGGTCAGCACGCCCTGGTCGTCCCGGCCGAACTCGACCTTCGTATCCGCGACCAGGATCCCGCGTGCCGCGGCCCGCTCGGCGCCCTGGGTGTAGATCCGCAGGGTCAGCTCACGCAGCCGTTCCGCGGTCTCCCTGCCCTCCTGGTCCACCACCTCGGCGAAGGTCATCGGCTCGTCGTGCCCGCCGATGGAGGCCTTCGTGGTGGGCGTGAAGATCGGCTCCGGCAGCTTGCTGCCCTCCTCGAGGCCCGCAGGCAGCTCGACCCCGGAAACCGTGCCGTGCTTCTGGTATTCACGCAGGCCGAGGCCGGTGAGGTAGCCGCGGGCGATGCACTCCACGCCGATCATGGTCAGCGGGCGGCAGCGGATCGCCCGGCCGGCGAACTCCGGCGGGACGTCGGTGGCGGACAGCAGGTGGTTGGGCACCACCCCGGCGAGCTGGTCGAACCACCACACCGACAGCTGGGTGAGCAGCGCGCCCTTGTCCGGGATCGGGGTGGGCAGCACCACGTCGTAGACCGAGACCCGGTCCGAGGCCACCAGCAGGATGTCCCCGTCCAGCTCGTACAGGTCCCGTACCTTGCCGGTGTGCAGGTGCTTCATCGACCATCCCGTCTGACGTGGTGAGCAAGGGCCTCGCCACCGGAGGGTAACGACCGGCTGAGCGGGCGCGTTGCGTGCCCACGGTTCACCCGATCGTGTATCGAACACATGATCGATGTCGCGGTAGTCTGGGGTTGTGACCAGGACCTTCGGCACCGACACCTCCCGCATGAGCGAGGAGGAACTCCTGGCCGCGCTGGGCGAACTCGAACAGCAGCGGCGGGCTCTCTATGCCCGGGAGCTGGCGGTCCTGGCCGAACTGGACGGACGTGGCACCGCCAGCAGCAAGGGCTACCGGGATCTGCCGACGTTGACGCGGGAGATCCTGCGGGTCAACGCCTACGACGCGCGGCAGCGCGTGGCGCACGCCCGGGCGGTGGTGCGGCGCTACGGCCCGGGTGGGATACCCCTGGAGCCGGACCTGCCCGAAGTGGGCGCCGCCGCGGCCGAGGGGGTGATCGGGCCGGAGCACATCGAGACCATCCGGGCGACGGTGGCGCGGTTCCCGCAGCCGGTCAGCCTGCCGGACCGGGAGCATGCCGAGGCCCTGTTGACCAAGGCGGCGCGGGAGTACGAACCCCACACCGTGTCCGCGCTGGGTAAAGAGATTCTGGCCCGCCTGGACCAGGACGGGAATCCACCCACCGAGGAGGAGCTGGCCCGCCCGGAACGCTACCTGGACTGGCGCGAAACCCGGGGTGGGCGGTTACGGGGCAGCTTCGAGCTGGACGCCGAAACCGCCGCGGTACTGACCGGGCTGATCGAACCTCGGGCGAAACCCGCCAGCACCACAGACGAACCGGACCGGCGCAGCAAGTTCCAGCGCCAGGGGGACGCGTTTGCCGATGTGCTGCGGGTGGCAGCGGGGTGTCCGGAGGAAGGGCCCACCGAGGCGGGCGAACCCTTCACCGTCATGGTCACGGTGACCCTGGAGGATTTGAAGCACGGCACGGGGTACGGGCTGCTGCACGGGCAGGAGTCCTACTCCGCCGCCCAGATCCGGCGGATGGCCTGCGACGCGTATGTCGTGCCCGCCGTCCTGGGCGGGCGAGGCGAGATCCTCGACATCGGACAACGCACCCGCACCGTACCCCTGGCCATCCGCAGGGCGCTGATCCTGCGGGACCGCGGATGCACCTTCCCCGGCTGCCGCAGAAAACCCAAACAATGCGACGCGCATCATGTGGTGTTCGTGCGCCATGAGGCGCGTGTTTGTCCGATCGGAGGTGAGAGACCTCCGGCGCTGGACCGTCACAGTGGTTCGGTGAAGCTGAGGGCAGCCTGATTCACGGGAATGGGTGGATTGAGGTGGCAAGCGGCCCTGACAAAGTCGAGTCGTGCCAGCACTGCCAGATGGTGCGGGCTCGGTGAGCGAGACGAGAAGGTATACGAATAGGAATCAGTGTCTGAGGCCTCGTTATGTGGAGCCGACTCGAAACCTGGCGGATCTGAGTCGGTATCGCAGTGCGCGTGAACCAAGTGAAGGGTGTAGCGCCCGCCTGGGATTGTATTCCTGGGTAGTCTGTGGAGAAAGTCTGTGGCGTATTCACAGGGGCTGCCGGGGTAAAGCTGAGTGCCTCACTCGTCGATCGGGAACACGTGAACATGGGAACCACCGCGAGCTTTCCATGCCTGGGCGCAATCCGGTGTCCCAGATGTGGATAGGTGCATTGCCCGCCGAGGGGCTCTGTGGTGGGGCGGAGTCGCCGTAGTACTCCGAGGGCGGGAAAACCGTCCGCATGGGGAAGGGCGACAGCGAATCGAGCAGGGAAGTTGGGGTAATGCCAGAAGAGGCCTCACCGGTGAACATCGGTGATCTGCTGCTGGTGCCGTTCACGGCAGGGCAGCGGGTACTGGGAATGCAGACGAAACTGCACCGTTGGGCGGCGGCCGATCCCGGTCGCCGGTTTGATGATCTCTACAACCTCGTGGCCGACCCCGCGTTCCTCGCCGTGGCGTGGGAGCGGGTGTCAGGGAACACCGGAGCACGCAGCGCGGGCGTCGATCGCCGAACGGTGCGGTCGATCACCGACTCGGCGCTGGGTGTGGTCGGGTTGTTGGAGGAAATCCGCGCCGATCTGAAAGCGCGGACGTTCCGTCCGCTCCCGGTCCGGGAACGACACATCCCCAAAGCCGGTGGGAAGACCCGTCGGCTGGGGATACCGACCGTGACCGATCGGGTCGTTCAAGCCTCGCTGAAGCTGGTCCTGGAACCGATCTTCGAGGCCGGGTTCCAGTCCTCCAGCTATGGTTTCCGGCCCAGGCGCCGGGCCCAGGACGCCATCGAAGAAATCCGCAAACATGCCCGTGAGGGCTACGAATGGGTCTTCGAGGGCGACATCACCGCCTGCTTCGACGAGATCGACCACACCGCCCTGATGGGTTTGGTGCGGCGACGCGTCAAGGACAAGCGGATTCTGGAACTCATCAAGGCGTTCCTGCACGCCGGAATCCTCAGCGAGGATGGTCCTGACCGGGACACCCATACCGGAACCCCGCAGGGCGGCATCCTGTCGCCTCTGCTGGCCAACATCGCCCTCTCCGAGCTGGACGACTATTTCCACCAGTTGTGGGAGAACCACAAGAACGCCACCAACCGGCAACGGCACCGTGAACGCGGCGGTGCGACGTTCCGCCTGACCCGATACGCCGACGACTTCGTCGTCATGGTCAACGGAACCCGGGAACACACGGAATCCTTGTGGGGCGAGATCGAGGCGATCCTGGCCGGGATCGGGCTACGGCTCGCACCCGAGAAAACCGGAATCGCCCACATCGACGAGGGGTTCGACTTCCTCGGGTTCCGCATCCAGCGGTATCGCCAATATGGAAGCGATCGGCGACTGATCTACACCCTCCCCTCGAAGAAGTCGATGACTTCGATCAAGCGGAAGATCAAGACAGTTACCAAACGGATCACCCATCAGGACGCGGACCAACTGTTCCGGCAACTCGGAACGATGACCCGCGGATGGGCCCAGTACTTCCGGCACGGCTCTTCCAGCAAGGCCTACCACCACCTGCAAGACTACCTGTGGTGGCGGGTCTGGGAATGGCTGAAGAACAAACACCCCCGTACCAGTAAACGGGACATCATAAACCGTTACTACAACCGGTGGTGGCCGGAATATAACGGTGTCGAACTATGGAGACCCACAACGATGACCATCCAACGTTATCGCTACCGAGGAAACCAAATCTCGACACCCTGGGACAAACCAGCCATAACGGCAACCTAACGGCGACTCGTGGAGAGCCGGATGCGGTGAAAGCCGCACGTCCGGTTCGGGGGAGCGGCATGGGGAAACGGCCCGGCGAAATCCGGACACCGCGCCCCATGCCGACTCCCACTGGGCTAATGGGGGACCCACCGCCCTGCACAACCTCACCTTGCTCTGCTGGTACCACCACAACCTCATCCACCACACCGACTGGCAAGTCCGGATGAGGAATGGGCTACCCGAGTTCATCCCACCCGCGTTCCTCGACCCGGAGCGAAGACCCAGACGCAACCTCCTCCACCGCCGAGGAAAGGGGGTTGCGGAATGAGGTGGTTGGAGTCATCTCCCCTAGCCCGATGGCGGTGGGCCGCGCCCGGGCCAGGCGCGGCCCACCATGATCAGTATGTCGGCAGGCTGGTGTCGATCTGGTTGGCCCAGGCCAGCACCCCGCCGCCGAGGTGGCTGGCGTCGGAGAAACCGGCCCGGTGCAACGCGGCCAGCGCCTCGGCCGAGCGCCCGCCGCTCTTGCAGTGCAGCACGATCGGCTTGTCCTGCGGTAGCTCGGCCAGCGCCTCGCCGGACAGGATCCGGTCCTTCGGGATCAGCTTGGCGCCCTTGATGTTCACGATCTCGTACTCGTGCGGCTCGCGGACGTCGATCAACTGGAAGTCCTCGTCCGCGTCGAACTTGGCCTTCAGCTCGGCGGGGGTGATGGTGTGCCCGGAGGCAGCCTCCTGCGCCTCATCGCTCACCACACCGCAGAACGCCTCGTAGTCGATCAGCTCGGTGATCTTCGGGGTCTCCGGATCCTTGCGGATCTTGACCTCGCGGTAACGCATCTCCAGCGCGTCGTAGCTGATCAGCCTGCCGAGCAGCGGCTCGCCGATGCCGGTGATCAGCTTGATCGCCTCGTTCACCATGATCGAGCCGATGGAGGCGCAGAGCACACCGAGCACGCCACCCTCGGCGCAGGACGGCACCATGCCGGGAGGCGGCGGCTCCGGGTAGAGGTCGCGGTAGTTCAGGCCCCTGCCGTTCGGCGCGTCCTCCCAGAACACGCTCACCTGGCCCTCGAATCGGAAGATCGAGCCCCACACATAGGGCTTGCCGAGCAGTACGGCGGCATCGTTGACCAGGTACCGGGTGGCGAAGTTGTCCGTGCCATCCAGGATCAGGTCGTAATCCCGGAAGATGTCCAGCGCGTTGTCGCTGGTGAGCTGCTCGGTGTGCAGCCGGACCTGGACGAACGGGTTGACCTCGGCCACCGACTCCCGTGCCGACTCCGCCTTCGGCTTGCCGACATCGGACTGGCCGTGGATCACCTGGCGCTGCAGGTTGGACTCGTCCACCACGTCGAAGTCGACCACCCCGAGGGTGCCGACCCCGGCGGCGGCCAGGTAGAGCAGCGCCGGACTGCCGAGCCCGCCGGCGCCGATGACCAGGACTTTCGCGTTCTTCAGCCGCTTCTGCCCATCCATCCCGACATCCGGGATGATGAGGTGCCTGCTGTACCTGGCCACCTCGTCCTTCGTGAGCTCGGCTGCCGGCTCGACGAGCGGGGGCAGTGCTGACATCGGGGTCCTCCATCTCGCGCGGGTCACTGGCGCAGGTTGGCCTCTAGTATCCCTAACGCGTCGAGCGGTCGGCTTTCTTCCGGACGTCCACCATGTGGACACCCGGTGGGCTCACTCCGCCTGTGGGTTCGGCCAGGCGTTCGGCTGGCAGACCTTGCCGTCCGCGGGCACCGCACTGTAGTTGGTGGGATCCACCTTGTTCAGCTCGGCGACGTAGTCGTTGGAGACCCCGAAGGTCTGCTGCATCATCACCGGCGCCAGCTCCCCGTTGGCCGGGCAGCCCACGTGCCCGTTCCCGAAGGCGTGGCCCACCTCGTGGTTGATGGCGTACTGCCGGTACTCGGTCATCGCGCCGTTGAAAGCCTTGCCACCGCGCACCCAGCGGGCCAGATTGATCACCACGAGTTCCTTCTGGCCGAGCCGGCAGGAAGACTCGTACTTGATGGTGAACCCGCACATGTCCGGCCGGTGGGTGGTCTCCGGGCTGGTCAGGCTGACCGTGAAGTCCGGTGGCGGATCGCTGTTGTCCACCCGCTGCAGCATCACCTCACCGGTACCGGTCCAGCTCCGCGGGTCGGACAGCGTCGCCTCCACCGAGTTCGCGAAACTGTCGTCACCCGCGTAGCTGGAGGGGTCGATGCCGTCTTCGACAGCCACCGCGTAGGTGTAGAGCTTGCCGCCGGTGCCGACCTTCTCGCCCCGGCCCTCCGGCACCGGGATCACATGCCAGGTGCCCTTACCGGCCTGGGTGTACTCGCCGCCCTCTGGCAACTCGGCGGTGGGGATGTCCAGGCTGACCGGCTCGGCCCGGTTCTCGGTCACCACCGGGTCGCCACCACCGGTCGCCGACACGCCACCCGCGCCGGCGTCCTGCTGCTGCCCGGCCTGCGTGCCGCCGCCGCTGTTCGCGGTGTCGTATACCACCAGCGCGGTGAGGACCAGCAGCACCGGCAGGGCATAGACCCGCCAGCCGTAGGTCCGGACCACCCCGGACAACTTCGACCGGCGCCGGGGTTTGCCGCCCTCGGCCTGCGCTTCCTCCTCGGTCGGCTTCGGCCGCCAGGAGGCCCGCAGCGGCTCGGCAGTGGTCCGGCGCAGCCCGGGGCGATAGCGGTCGTCAAAGGAGCGGGCCGAGGACTGCCCGGAACGCGGTGACCTGCGGGGCAACGGTGCGGACTGTGCCCGCTGCCCATCGCCTCGCGCTTCGTGCGTCACCCGGTCCACGAAACCAGGTTGCCATACGCTAACGGTGAAGCTCTCGGCGACTGGCGGATCACACGCCGATTTCATATCACCCAAATGGACTAGCTCTTACCAGAGGTCTTCCCGCACGTGCTCCCACATGCCCAGCACCGCCCTTGCCACCGTGCGCGGCCGCTCCATCTGGGCGACATGGCCGGTGCGCGGCAGCACCAGCAGCCGGGCCCTCGGCAGCAGCCGGGCGGTGCGCACGGCCCTGCGGACCGAGATCACCCGGTCCCCGGTCCCCCACACCACCAGCGTGGGCACCCCGACCGCGGGCGCGACCGCCCACAGCGAGGCCGGACCCGAGCTGAACCAGGTGCGGAAGATGCCCATGGTGCTGCGGGCCAGCGCGGGCGCAGCCCAGGAGAACCCCGCCCGCGCGCCGTGCTCCTCGGCCAGCTCGTCCAGGCGGTAGTCGGGGAAGACGCTGGGGTCGGCGAAGCAGAGGTTGATCACCTGCATGGCCCGTTCCCGCGGCCCGAGCTGGGCCAGCCGCCTGCGCACCGGCTTGCCGATGAACGGGAGATAGGCCAGCGCCATCCGCGGGTCGGAGAGCCTGCGCGGATCGGGACGGCGGTCCGGCATCGCGGGCGAGACCAGCGTCAGGGTACGCACCAGCTCCGGGTACCGCGCGGCCAGCAGCAGCGAGATCGCGCCGCCCATGGAGTTGCCGACCAGGTGCACCGGGCCCGCGTCCAGGCCGGCGAGGTAGGCGCGCAGCGTCTCGGTATGCGCGTCCAGGCTGAAGTCGAAGCCCGGCTGCGGCTCGGAGAAGCCGAATCCGGGCAGGTCGAGCGCGATCCCGGGGGCGAAGGGGGCGAGCAGGCAGCCGAGGTCGGTCCAGTTGGTGGACGAGCCACCGAGGCCGTGCACGTACACTGCGGTGTCGGTGGCGGTCCCCTGCTCCGGGTCGCCCTCGGTGCGCGGTGCGCGCCGGACGTGCAGCTGGACGCCGCCGGCGTCCTCGAACCCGCCCGGCCATGCCGTGTTGGCCGAGCCGAGCGGTGGCAGCGGGGTGTTCGACAACGGCACACGGGTCAGCGGTGCGCGGCCGCCTGACCGCGCCTGGGGAGCCGTCGTCGAGGGCGTGAGTGTCTCGGGCACCCATCCAGGATGCCTGATTCCGCCGAACCCTTGGCGTACCCGCTCTACCGGCGAGTAATGTCAGGGCGGTGCCCGCGGTGGTGACCCCAAACGGGTAGCGGTACCCAGCGAGTACAGGCGCTCGGGTGCGGATCGGACTGGAGGCAATATGACGGAAGCGGCCCGCCTGCAATCGCACGACAGCGAGGGCACCGGATCGGCGCAGTTCGGCCGGGGGGTACGGCTGCCACGCACCGAACGGCGGGCCCAGCTGCTGGCCGCGGCCCAGCAGGTCTTCGCGGCCAACGGGTACCACTCGGCGGCGATGGACGATATCGCCGAGCAGGCCGGGGTCAGCAAACCGGTGCTCTACCAGCACTTCCCCGGCAAGCTCGACCTGTACATCGCGCTGCTGGAAAGCCATGTGGACCACCTGGTCGGGCGGGTGCAGGAAGCGCTCAACTCGACCACGGACAACAAGCAGCGGGTGCAGAACGCCGTCGGGGCGTTCTTCGACTTCGTGAACGGGGACGCGGGCGCCTTCCGCATGGTGTTCGAGTCCGACCTGCGCGGTGAGCCCGCCGTGCAGACCGCCGTGGACCGGGCGACCTCGGCCAGCGTGGACGCCATCACCCAGACCATCACCGCCGACGCCGGCCTCGACGAGGACCGGGCGCGGCTGCTGGCCGTGGGCCTGGTCGGGTTGAGCCAGGTCAGCGCGCGGTTCTGGCTGGCGCACCACAGCGAGATCAGCAGGGAGGAGGCCGTCGCGCTGACCTCCACCCTGGCCTGGCGGGGGATCGGCGCCGGTTTCCCGCTACAGCAGCAGACGTAGTTACCCCCGGTTACCGGCGGCCACCCGGACCAGCCGGGTGATCCGCTCGGTCACCTCCCGGGAACGTTCCTGCGGCAGCATGTGCCCGGCCCCTGGGAAGCGCACGAACTCGGCCTGCGGCAGCTCATCGGCCAGCACCATGGCATGCGGCGGCGGGCACAGCCGGTCCTTGCCACCGGCGAGCACCACGGCCGGCTTGTCCCGCAGCGCGGCGAGCGCCACCCGCCGGTCGTGCACCGCCATCGAGTCCCGGAAGCCACCGACGCTGGCGGGATGGGCCAGCACCACCTGCTCGGCCACCGAGGTCACATCGGCTCGCCGCGGCCGGTTCCCGAAGACCAGCCAGCGGGCGAACGGCCGGACCAGCCGCGGCGCCAGCGGCAGCGCGTCCCGCTGCTGCCTGCGCAGGAAGGCGGTGATCCGCTGCTCCACCCTGGCGGCACCACCGCCGAACAGCCCGGGCAGGCCGAGGGTGACCCGGTCCAGATCGCCGGAGGACGTGGCCACCAGCCCCACCGCGTCCACCCTCGCGGACACCAGCTCCGGATACCGCTCGGCGAGGCACATCAGGGTCATCCCGCCCATCGAGTGCCCGACCAGCACCAGCCTGCCCCGCGGCGCGCGGTCGGCGATGAGCTCGGCGAGGTCGTCGGCAAGCCGCTCGATGGTGGCCGTGCCCGCTCGCGCGGGCGCCGACGCGCCGTGCCCGCGCAGGTCGTAACGCAGGATCCGCAGTGGGGCTCCGGCCGCACGCAGCAGCCCGCTGGTCACCGCGTCCCAGGTCCGCAGGTCCTGGGTCCAGCCGTGCACCAGCACCAGGGTCAGCGGGGCCTGTTCGTCTCCCTCGCTCTGCACATGTAGCGCGGTACCGTCGCCGGCCACGAACCGATGTGCCTGCGCGGGGTCCCACGGGGCCGGGTCGCGCCTGCGCTGCGCAGGCGCCTGCCGGGAACCGAGTGTGGTCATCGGCCCTCGCTCACTTGGCAGGCAGCAGGTTTGAACGCCGCCACAGATGCATCCCCGGCGCGCCGACCAGGCCGTTCTCCTGGAGAAACGGCATGATCCGCTCCCCGGCGTAGCGGATGGTCTGCTGCCAGTGCGGGTTGCTCCAGGCGGCCTTGACGCCCTCCTTCGGCGCGATGCCGACCGACTTGTAGATCCGCGGGTTGACCAGCGCGCGGACCACGAAGAAGGACACCAGCGCGATCAGGTAACGCTGGTAGGGCAGCTCCGCCTTGGACAGCTTGGCCATCCCGCGGGTGACCTCCTCGCGGGCGAAGGTGACGTGCCGCGCCTCCTCCAGCACGTGGATCCGGTTCACCATCCGCACCAGCGGCTGGATCTCCGGGTCGTTCATCTGCTCGCGCTGCAGCCGGTCCAGGATCTCCTCGGCGACCAGGATCGACCCGTAGAGCGCCGGGCCGTACCCGATCACGGGCAGGACCCTGGCGAGCTGCCGCAGTGCGGGCACCGGGCCGTACACCGGCACGCCGAGCCGCTCGGACATCCGGGCGAACATCGTCGAGTGCCTGCACTCGTCGGCGATCTCGGTGAGCGCGTACTGGGCGTGGCTGGTGGTCGGGTCGGTGTTGTAGACGACCTTGAGCAGCATCTGCATGAGCAGTACCTCGAACCAGATGCCGGAGGTCGCCACGCTGGCCAGCTCGTGCTTGCCGAGCTCGATGCGCTGCTCGGGGGTGAGCCGTTCCCACAGCTGGGTGCCGTAGAGGCTGGAGCGGATCTCCGGGATGTACCGCTTGCCATCCACCAGCGGTGCGCCCCAGTCGATGTCGACCTCGGGATCGTAGAACTTGTTCGCCGAGGACTTCAGCAGTCGCTCGGCGGTCTTCTCGCGGCCGGCCTCATTCAGAGTCCGCGTCATTGCCGACACCGCCTTCCGGTACACCTGAGGTAGCTGACACGCCTGCGTGTAACCATTGGTAACAGTTACCTCTGGTAGCATGCGGCGCATGGGCGATCGTGTCAAGCGCAACAGCAAGCATTCCGGCAAGCGGCGGGAGGAACCGGGGACCACCGGCGATGCCCGCAGGGACCGCTGGCGTAAGCACCGGATCGCCCGCCGCGCCGAGTTCGTCGAGGCCGCGCTGACCGCGCTGGCCGAGCACGGTCCCGAGCTCGGCATGGACGACGTCGCGGCCGCGGCCGGGGTCACCAAGCCGGTGCTCTACCGGCACTTCGAGGACAAGGCCGACCTGTTCCTCGCCCTCGGCCAGCGCGGCACGGAAATGCTGCTGGAGCGGCTGATCCCGGCGATCAACACCGAGCTCGCCCCGCTGCCGCGAATCCGGATGGCGATCGACGCCTTCTTCGGCATCATCGAGGAGCACCCCAACCTGTACCGCCTGCTGGCGCGGCGCTCGTTCGCGGACAAGCCGATCGACGCCGATGTGGTCGCCGAGGACAAGGAGATCATCGCGACCGCGCTGACCGCGCTGTTCGGCGACTACATGCGAATGTTCAATATGGACTCCGGTGCGGCCGAGCCGTGGGCCTACGGCCTGGTCGGCATGGTGCAGAACACCGGCGAGTGGTGGCTGGAACGGCGGTCGATGAGCCGGGACGCCATCGTGGAGTACCTGACCCAGCTCATCTGGGCCGCGATCGACGGCCTGACCAGGCAGCAGGGCGTCACCCTCGACCCGAACCTGCCGCTGGAGGAGAACAAGGTCGTCCAGCTCTCCGCGCAGCGTGAGCGCACCGAGTCGACCGAAGCCGGCTAGGAGGCCTTCATGACCGAGCACGAGCACGACAACCACGAGGACCACGAGGACGGCTACACCGGCCCGGCGACCCTGCTCGTCGAGGAAACCGAACTCGAGGTGGAGGTGGAGCTGCGCGGCCACTTCCAGCCGATCGACGGGTACTACCACTGGTACGGCAGGGTGAAGGCGAACGAGCGGCTGTCCACACTGGCCGGTGGCAGGAAGAAGCCCGCCGAGATCCGCACCCCCGAGGGCAGCGCCAAGGGCGAGGTCTCCGATCCGGACCCCTGGGACCGCTACCGCCTGACGGGCACCAGCACGCCCCCCTTCACCGTCCCCACGACTCTGGACCAGGTCGAGGCCTGACCGCGGTGAGGGCGGTCGCCGCGATGGAGGCCCGGTGCAGCAGCCACTCCAGCGGGCCGCGGCGGAACCACCGGCGCCACAGCACGGCGAAGACCAGCACGCCCACGGTGAAGCCGGCCAGCGAACCGAGGGAGAACACGGCCTGATCCCGCCACAGCAGCCAGATCACCAGGAAATGCCCGGCATAGGCGGTCAGCGCCAGCGAGCCGACGGCAGCCACCGGCCGCAGCCACCGGCCGTAGCGCTCGGCCAGCAGCAGGCACCCGCCGATGACGGCCAGCGCCACCCCGATGCAGCCGAGCAGGTCCAGCGGGGTGAACGAATGCCCCCTGGACACCAGCAGGTAGGCAGGGGAGGTCGTGGGCGTGGTGCCGAACAGCATCCACTCCCCGGCGGCGTAGTACTCGTCCGGCCGCAGCCCGGCCGCGGCGGCCGGTGTCTCCAGTGACCGGTACACCGCCCGGCTGCCGCCGAGCAGGTCGGTGCCGATCCAGGACACCAGGTAGGCCGCCGCCGCGAGGCCGGTACCGCCGAACAGCAGGCCGCGGCGCAGCTGGTGCGCGCGCAGGTCCAGCCTGCCGATCGCCATCCCGGCGAGCACGAACGCCATCAGGCCCGCGGCCGGGTAGGTGCCGGTGAGCAGCAGAATCCCGGTGGCCTCGGAGATCCCGCCGAGCGAGGTGAACATCTCCAGCCGGACATCCGGCAGGTCGAACAGCAGGTCCCTTGGCGCGACCATGGCCCGCAGGACATGCGAGAGCACCGGCAGCACGGTGGCCGCGAGCGCGGCGAGCACCACGAGCTGACGCGCGGGCAGCCGCAGCAGCGGGATGGCGAACAGGAAGCACACCCCGTAGTAGGTCAGGATCATCTCGTAGCCGGTGCCCAGCTCGAGCAGCAACAGACCGAGCAGGATGAGCAACGGCGCCCGGATGGCCAGCCGCACCGCAACCGACCGGCGCGCCGCCCCGGTCTTCGGCCGGTCCCCACCCGCCATCAGGGCGATGGACACCCCGGCCAGCACCGCGAACAGGGCCGTCGCGCGCCCGGAGAACAGATCGAAGAACGCGGCGGCACCCTCCCTCGGCACCGGGCCGAAGTGGGTGGCATACATCCCGAGGACGGCGACCCCGCGCGCCACATCGATGCCGGTCAGCCTGCCCCGGGGCGGAGCGAGGGCGATACTGCCACCGGCAGCTACGGAAACGCCGTTCACGGCGTGAGCTTACGATCAGTCATGTTACCGCCGCGTACCGGCTACCCCTCCGCCGATCAACGCGCCGATCAACGCCAGGACTATCCGCCGACAGCGAAACCCACCCGGCGCGCGTCCGAGGGCGCGATCTCCACATAGGCGATGCGGTCCGCGGGGACCAGGAAAGACCGGCCCTTGTCGTCGGTGATCCGGAGCAGTCCCTCGGTGGAGTTCAGTGCGTCGGAGACGAGCTGCTCGACCTCATCGGGCGTCTGGCCACTGGAGATCACCAGCTCCCGCGGCGTGTCCTTGATCCCGATCTTGACCTCCACCTGCACAACCTCCGCACTCGTTCGACGACGTCCTGGCATCAAGGCTAGCCGAGTCCCAGCACCTGCATACGTTTGGTGTGGCCCTGTTGTAACCGCCGGAAGAGTCCGGCAATTCCGGAGAGGTCGCCGGAACCGCTCACGATCAGCTCGGCCAGCCCGTCCCGCTCGGCCACCACGTACTGCGCCTGCGTGAGGGCCTCCCCGAGCAGCCTGCGGCCCCACAGGGCCAGCCGGTCCCGCTGGGTGGGGTCGTGCTCGATCGCGGCGGCGACCTCCCGCTCGGCGAAGGCCGAGTGCCCGGTGTCGGCGAGCACCGTGAGCACCAGCTGCCCGGTCTCCTCGTCCAGCCAGGTGGCCATCTCCCGGTAGAGGTCGGCGGCCAGCCCGTCTCCGACGTATGCCTTGACCAGCGACTCCAGCCAGGACTTCGGCGCGGTGGAGGAGTGGAAGGCATCGAAGGGCGCGACGAACGGCTTCATCGCGTCCTCGACCGCGACCCCGTGCTCGGCAAGGTACTGCTCCAGCAGCCCGTAGTGGCCGATTTCCGCGGCCGCCATGGTCGCCAGCGCGGCCCGCCCGGACAGCGTGGGCGCCGTACGCGCGTCCTCGGCCAGCCGGTCGAATGCGGACAGCTCGCCGTACGCGAGCACGCCAAGCAGGTCGGTCACGCCGCCGCTGATACCCGGGTCTTCCTCGCTCACGCCTGACACCGTAGTGGTATGTCCCACGTCACCGGCGAGAGCAAGGACACGCCGAGCGAGCGACGGCGCTCACAGCGCAGGCGAGTAGCCAAGGTACACTCATAAATGATATTGACAGGCAGCTTCGCTTGCCGGCGCGTCCCCCTGGGAGCACACACCTGGCGCCGCCGCCCGCGGAGCAGGTATCGCGCCAGGGCCGCCGCACCCGCGGCCGGGCCCTGAGCCCGCGGTACCCAGCGCAAGAAAGAGTGTGCGTGCACGCCTCTTAGCCGGGTTCCCGCGTGGGAGACACATCGAGCCCCTCGCGGTCGAGTGACGGCATAGAGCCAGGCAGTGCGCGCTGGTATGAGAGAGGCGATCATTCTGACCGCGAACCAGACCCCGTCCACCACCGACCCCGCGGATCCGATCGCGCTGGAGCACAGCGAGACCGGGCTGCCGGAAACCGACACCTCCCACCCGTTGCAGGCGGCCCCCGTCGTCCAGCCGGAGGCGCCCGCTTTCGCCGAGTTCGACATCCGCCCGGAGATCGTCCGCGCACTCAACGAGGCGGGCATCGAGCGCACCTTCGCCATCCAGGCGCTGACCCTGCCGCTGGCGCTGGGCGGCGAGGACCTGATCGGCCAGGCGCGTACCGGGATGGGCAAGACCCTCGGGTTCGGCGTCCCGCTGCTGCAGCGGCTCACCCTGCCCGGCGACGGCACCCCGCAGGCGCTCGTGGTGGTCCCCACCAGGGAGCTGTGCCTGCAGGTGACCCACGACCTCACCGACGCGGGCAAGCATCTCGGTATCCGCACCCTCGCCATCTACGGCGGCAGGCCGTACGAAACGCAGATCGAGGCCCTGCGCAAGGGCGTCGACCTGGTGATCGGCACCCCCGGCAGGCTGCTGGACCTCGCCGAACAGCGCCACCTCGTGCTCGGCAAGGTGCGCGGCCTCGTGCTCGACGAGGCCGACGAGATGCTCGACCTCGGCTTCCTCCCGGACATCGAACGGATTCTGCGCATGGTGCCCGAGCAGCGGCAGACCATGCTGTTCTCGGCCACGATGCCCGGCCCGATCATCAACCTCGCGCGGACCTTCCTGACCCGCCCGACGCACATCAGGGCCGAGGAGAACGACGCGGGCGCCATCCACGAGCGCACCACCCAGTTCGTCTACCGGGCGCACTCGCTGGACAAGCCGGAGCTGGTCGCCCGCACGCTGCAGGCCGAGGGCCGCGGGCTGACGATGATCTTCACCCGGACCAAGCGGACCGCCCAGAAGGTGGCCGACGACCTCGCCGAACGCGGGTTCGCCGCCGCGGCCGTGCACGGCGACCTCGGCCAGGGTGCCCGCGAGCAGGCGCTGCGCGCCTTCCGCACCGGCAAGGTGGACGTGCTGGTCGCCACCGATGTCGCCGCCCGCGGCATCGACGTGGACGACGTCACGCACGTGATCAACTACCAGACGCCGGAGGACGAGAAGACCTACGTGCACCGGATCGGCCGCACCGGCAGGGCAGGCAAGACCGGCGTGGCCATCACCCTGGTCGACTGGGACGAGGAGCCCCGCTGGAAGCTCATCTCGGACGCGCTGGAGCTGGACCGTCCCGAGCCGGTGGAAACCTACTCGACCTCGCCGCACCTGTTCGCCGACCTCGGCATCCCAGCCGACGCCACCGGCAGGCTGCCGCTGGCCAAGCGGACCAGGGCCGGGCTGGCCGCCGAACCGGAGGAGCAGCTGGGCGGCAGGCGCAAGGGCCGCTCGGAGTCCGCGGGGTCCTCGGCTGGCGGCCGCAAGCCACGCAGGCGCACCCGCGCCGCGGGCACCGCGAGCAAGGCCACGGCCACCGGCACCGGCGGTGACGACGAGCAGGCGAAGACGAACGGCAGCAGGCCGGAGGACGGCACCGGTGAGTCCCGCCGCAGGCGGCGGCGTACCCGTGGCGGCCAGAACGGCGGTGAGGCCGCGAGCGGGCAGGACAAGCCGGACTCCGCGGCCACCCGTTCCGCCCCGAACCGGCCCGCCGAGGGCGAGAACGGCGCCGAGCGCCCGGCTCGCCGCCGCCGTCGCCGCCGCAGGGGTGGGACACCCAACAACACCGACACACCCGCTTCGGCAGACTGAGTGGCGTGAGCGACTCGCGCGACAGGTCGGAGCAGGCTGAGCCGGACCCGGTCCAGGAAGCGGTGTCCACCGACGATCCCTTGCGCGGCGGGGAGACCGAACCGGTTGCCGAGCGTGCCGGGCCCCGGCACGCAGCAAGGGCGAGCGGACGTTCGCCATGGAACCGCAGGCGGGACCGGGTCATCGCAGCCGGCATCGTGGTGGTCTGCGTGGTGGCCGGAGTCCTGGTCTGGGCCTCCAGCGACCAGCGGGCCACCAGCCTGCAGACCGCGCCGGCACCGGAGCCGCTGCCGGCCGCGCCCACCGAGGTCCCTGGGTCGCTGACCGAGATGTGGCGGGCGCCGAGCGCGGCCACCCCCACCCCGGTGGTCTCCGGCCCGACCGTGATCACCGGTTCGGACGGCGCCGTGGCAGGCCGCAGCGCGCTGACCGGTCAGGTGCGCTGGCGCTACGCCAGGGGGCTCGAGCTGTGCACGGTGGGTGCCGAGTGGTCCAAGGCGCTGGCGGTGTACCGCAAGGAGCTGGGCTGCAGTGAGGTCACCGCGCTGGACACCGAGACCGGGCGGCGGACCGCGCAGCGCAACGGGGACGCCGAGCTGGGCATGCGGCTGGTCAGCGACGGCAAGCATGTGACGACGACCGGCGACCGGCTACTCAACACCTGGCGCAACGACCTGGTGAAGACGCTGGAGTACGGCCGGGTCCCGGCGCTGGTCAACCCGAACAAGCAGCCGCGCACCGGGTGCGGCTACGGCTCGGTGGCCGCCGCGGAGGGCAAGATCGGGGTGATCGAGCGCTGCCCGGGGGAGCAAGCGGACCGGCTCACCGTGCTCGAGTCGGTGCCAAAGGACAGCGACAAACCGGAAGAGGTGTTCAGCGTCCAGGTGGCGGGGCGTTCGGCACAGCTGGTCGCCATGTCCGGTGAGGCCGCCGCGGTCGCCCTGCCGGAGGAGCAGCTGCTGGTGCTGTACGGCCCGGAGGGCACCGAGCGTTCGGCATACCCGCTGGACCTGCCAACGGCCGACCTGGAGGGCGACCCGCCCGGCGGGGTGGTTCCCACCGGACACGGCGCGCAGGGGATCTACTGGTTCACCGGCTCCGCCACCATGGCGCTGTCCAGGGAGGACCTGACTCCACAGTGGACGGTCAGGGGTACGCGCGGGCCGGGCACCATGTTCGCGGGGCAGTACGTGCTGCCGATCGACGGCGGGCTGGCGGTACTGGACGAGGGCAACGGCGAGACCCTGCGCACCGTGCGGGTGGACCGGCGCGGTTACTCCGGCCCGGTCTTCCTGGACGCCACCGGGCCGATGCTGCTGGAGCAACGCGGCGACACCCTGGCGGCCCTGCGGTGAGTGCCGCAGGACCCGGCGAAGGCGCGTCCCAGCTTTCGCCGCACCGCGGCACGCGGGTGGAGCTGCCGGGCCGGTACGGGCCGATCGCCGCGCTGCGCACGCCGGAACCGGAACAGCCGCTGGCCACGGTGTTGCTGGTACCCGGGTACACCGGGTCCAAAGAGGACTTCGCCCCGCTGCTGGACGGCTGCGCTGCCGCGGGCTTCCGTGCGGTCGCGATCGACCTGCCGGGGCAGTACGAGTCGCCAGGGCCGGACGAGGAGTCCGCCTACCTGCCTGCCGAACTGGGCACGGTGGTCGCGGAGCTGATCGCGACCCTGCCAGGGCCGGTGCTGCTGCTCGGGCATTCCTACGGCGGGCTGGTCGCGCGCGGGGCCGTACTGGCCGGGGCAGGGATCGGTGGGCTCACCCTGCTCGGCACCGGGCCGGGCAGGCTGCCGGCCGGATTCCGGCTCGAAGCCCTGCGCACCGGCGAGCCCGAACTGCGGACGGGCGGGCTCGGCGCGGCCTACACCGTCCGGGAACGGCTGAACTCCACCCTGCCAGGCTGGGCGGCCGTCCCGCCCGAGCTGCGGGTCTTCCTGCGCAAGCGCTTCCTCGCCTCCAGCCCGAAGGGCCTGCTGGGCATGGCGGCCGGGTTACGCGCCGAGCCGGACCGGGTGGACGAGCTGGCCGCGGTGCTGCACCGGGATGGCCTGCCCTGCCTGGTGGCCGCCGGGGCCCGGGACGACGCCTGGCACCTGCCGACGCAGCGGGAGATGGCCCGCCGCCTCGGCGTCCCCTTCGAGCTGGTTCCGCACGCCGCACACTCGCCGAACACGGAGAATCCCGCCGGCCTGCTGGACATCCTGCTCCCCGCATGGAAATCCTGGCTCGGCTGAGCTACCGCCACCAGAACAGCCACAGCGGCGCCACCACCAGCAGCAGTACCGCCAGCGCGGCGAGGCCCGCGGCCCGGCCGCTGCCGCGGTCGGCCACCCGCTGGGCCAGCAGTGCCAGCACGGCCGCCAGCAGGTGACCACCGGTCGCCAGCACTCCGGGACCGCTGGAACCACTTGCCCAGCCGAGGATCTGGGCACCGAGCACCCCCACCGCGAGCAGCACCAGCCCGGCGGCGAGCGAACCGGTCAGCCCGCGCCACCAGCGACCGGAGCTACGATCAGGGATTGCCAACGGTTCGGTGACCTCCTCCTGGTCTCCCGGCTCGGCCGGCGGCACCGCCGCCAGTTCCGTGGTGTCCCTTCCGTACATCCGGCCTTCCATGATCCTCTCGGTGTGTCCCGCTAAGGTGCCAGCAGATCCCATGGCTGCGCGGCGGGCGCGGCCTGCTGGCCCGCGGGGCAGCTCGGCCGGAAATCGCACCAGGAGCAGTGCCTGCCGGTACGCGCCGGGAACAGCTCCTCGGCGTCACCGCCTTCGCTCAGCGTATCCGCAGCCCTACGCAGATCGCCCGCCGACTCCTCGGCGCGTTTCAGTTGGCGGCGCAGGCTGTCCTCGGTGTGCTCGGCGGCGGCCACGGTGCCGCTCGGCAGGTGGTGCAGCTCGACCTGGTTACAGGGCAGCCGCAGGGTCCGGCGCGCGGCCACGGCATACAGGGCGAGCGCCTGCGCGCTGCGCGCGTCCTGCGACTCCGGTACCCACCGGCCCGTCTTGTAGTCCACGATCACCAACTCGCCGCCGCGCTGGTCGATCCGGTCCGCACGGCCCTCGATAATCATCGACGGCGGCCCGTCCAACCCCTGTGAACTGGCCGGAGCCGAGACCCAGCGCTCGACCCCGACCGGCTCCGCGGCGAGGTCGTTGCGTTCGACGTAGTCCGCGACCCAGCCCCTTGCCCGCTCGCGGTACCGCTCCGCCTGCTCGGCGTCGGCGAACCCGCCGTCCTGCCACTGCTCGAGCACCAGCGCGGCGGCCCTGGCCGGGGTCCGCCCCTGCGGCGGCAGATCGTAGAGCGCGCGCAGGGCGTTGTGCACCACGGCGCCGAGTGTGCTGTGTGCCCACGGCCCGGTGCGCTGCGGCGTCGGGCGATCCAGGTAGGCCATCCGGTAGCGGCGCGGGCAGTCCTCGAAGGTGGCCAGTTTGGATGGCGTGACCTTGGTCAACCGGCGTGGCTGCTGTCCCCCGAAATCGAACCCCATCTGCGCCATCTCTTCACCCTGCCAGATGACCCCGACACGCTGAGTGCCTGCCCGTTCCCGGGCATATGCTCAGCTCTCGGCGACGAACCCCCGCACCGAATCGGCGACCAGCTCCACTGCGATCGCAGCCAGCAGCAGGCCGGCGATCTTGGCCAGCAGGGTGATCCCGCCTTCCTTGATCAGCCGGATGATCACCCCGGAGTAGCGCATGCACAGGAACAACACCAGGTGCACCGCGACGATGGCCAGCCCGAGCGCGATGTAGGCGCCGGCTTGCCCCTGTGCCTGCCGGACGAACACGATGGTCGCGGCGATCGCCCCTGGCCCGGCCAGCAGCGGGGTACCGAGCGGGACCAGTGCCACGTTCACGTCCTCTGCCGCCTCCGGCTCGGCGTTGCTCTTGCCGGTCAGCAGGTCCAGGGCGATCAACAGCAGCAGCAACCCGCCCGCGCCCTGCAGCGCGGGGATACCGATGCCGAGATAGGCCAGGATCGCCTGCCCCGCAACGGCGAACAGCGAGACCACCAGGAAGGAGACCAGCACAGCCTGCCGGGCCGCGCGCGCCCGCGCCGCGAGTGGCTTGCGGCCCACCAGGCTGAGGAAGACCGGCACCGTCCCCGGCGGGTCCATGATCACCACCAGGGTGATCGAGGCCTCCATGAACAGCTTGAGGTCGAAGTAGTCCTGGATCGGCATTGGCTCAGCCCACCATCACGCGAGCCCCGGTGGCGCGCTCGGCAAGGGCGTGGAAGGCATCGGGCTCGGTGGTCTCCTGGCCGATCGCGATGGTCTTGTTCGTGCCGTGATAGTCGCTCGAACCGGTGCGCAGCAACCCCAGCTCGGCCGCGAGGCCACGCAGTCGCTCCCTGGTCGGCTCGTCGTGGTTGGGGTGGTCCACCTCGAGCCCGCTCAGCCCGTGCGCGGCGAGCGCCGCGATCACCTCCGGGGTCACCGTCGGGCCACGCGAACTGGCGAAGGGATGCGCCAGCACGGTGACCCCGCCCGCCTCGGCGATCATGTCGATGGCCTGCTCGACCGGGGTGTCCTCGCGCGGAAGGTAGTAACCGCGCCCGTTGCCGAGGTAGCCGGCGAAGGCCTCGTCCACACTGCCGACCACTCCGGCCCGCACCAGGGCCTGGGCCAGGTGCGGGCGCCCGGCCGGGGAGTCAGGGGGCAGCAGGCCCAGTATCTCGTCCGGGTCGACGGGCAGGCCGTTCTCCGCCATCCGCACGGCCATCGCCCGGAGCCTGCCGCGCCGCTCCACCCGCAGCCGCTGCTGCTCGGCGACCACGGCGGGCGCCGCCGGATCGAAGAGGTAGGCCAGCAGGTGCACGCTCACCCGCCTGCCGTGCTCGTCCTCCGAAACGCAGGACAGCTCGGCGCCGGGCACCAGGGTCAGGCCAGGCGGGAGCGCGTCCATGGCGGGCTGCCAGCCTGCCGTGGTGTCGTGATCGGTCAGCGCGACCACGTCGAGACCGGCGCGTGCCGCGGCAGCGACCAGTTCGGCCGGACTGTCCGTACCGTCCGAGGCCGTGGAGTGGGTGTGCAGGTCGATGCGCATCGCATCATTCTTGCCCAAGCGATCTCGCCCGGCCGCGCCGGTCAGGGTGGGCTAACCCACCATTCGTTTACCCCTGGCCGCACGCTGGGCCTTGATCATGGAGAACCGCTCGGCCTGCTTCTGCTTGTCCCCGAACACCAGCTCGGAGATGGTGTCGTAGAACTCCTCCGGCCGCGGGAGGTAGCTGATGTGGTTCAGCGCCTGGATCTGACCTGCCGACTCCACGACGGTCGTGCCGTAGCCGAGCATGCGTCCCCAGAAGGAACGCTGGTAGGTGAGGTCGGTCACCTTACTGATCGGCATCATCAGCACCTTGGTCGTCCAGACACCTTTGGTCATGATGAACCGCTTGTCGGTGACCACCAGTCGTTCCACCCACCACTCGACCACGTAGTAGGCGAACCGCAGCACCACCGCCAGCGCGGCGTACCAGAGCACGTTCTGCAGCACCCACATCGAAGGGGGCAGCAGGTAGGACACCATCACGCAGACGGCGATGAGGGCGACCGCCTCGAAGGCATCCCACATGAGCGAGGCCCAGTGGCGCCGGATGCGGATGACCCGGCGCTCGGTGTCGAGCAGGTACTCGTCTGGGTCCCGTGGCGCGAACATAGTCCCAGGCTACTCGCGGCGATCAGCTGAACACATTGCTCACGAAGGTGATCACCGATTCGGCCGCGTCTTGGAGGTAGCCGAGGATGTTCCCGACGAGCCCGGCGGCCCCGTTGGGTTCGGCGATCACGAAGAAAAGCACCAACGCGACGCCCGCGAATATGAGGAGCTTCTTCACGTTCACGATGCTCCGTTCTCGTCTCTGTCCAGACCGACGACGACAGTAACAACTAAGTTTGTACCGCACTGCGCTGCGCTACGGGAGAAAAGTCCCGCGCTTGGGTCAGTGACCGGGCCGAATCCTAGCGGACGAACACAGTGCGTGATCAACTGCGGGGTAGCTCCGGTCGCACCGCGAGGTTCATCACGCCCTTCCGGCTGTGAACCCGGCCTGCCCTGCGACCTCGGCACCTCCGGTCAGCAACCCGGCGAGAAAACGGCGAAGCAGCGCACCGCATTCGTTTTTCACCCGCGTTTTGTCCGCTTCGTCCGCCTCCATCAGCTCCCGGCCCGCCGCGCCGAGCAGGGAGAACGCGAACCGGGCCGTGGTACCCAGCGGCACATCGCGGATGTACCCGGCCTCCACCAGCCCGCGGACCAGCCGCTCGGTGATCCCGTAGGCGTAGTACTCCTCCAGCTCCACCCACCGGTTCCAGCCGAGCGCCACCGGCCCCTCCTGCCAGGCCAGCCGGGTGTACAGCGGGTCACAGCACTCGCGAAGAAAGGTGTCCAGTGCGGCCAGCGCCCCGGCCAGCGGATCCTCGGCCCTTTCAGCACTTTCGGTGACTTTCTCGATTACTCCCAGTTCCATCCGCTCCAGAACGGCTTCGAACAACGCCGTTTTGCCCGCGAAATGGTGATAAACGGCACCGCGCGTCACCCGAGCGACGGACGCGACGCCCTCCAGCGTGGTGCCCGCGAAGCCCCGCTCGGCGAACAACTCCGTGGCGGCGTCGAGCAGTGCGGCCCTGGTCGCCTCGGAGTACAGCTCGCGCCGGCTCTTGACCTCGGACATGCGCGAAGCATATGACATACTCGGCGTATGTAACCGACAGCGTGCATGTACGCAATGCGGGAGGCTGCCATGACCGACGTCACCGCCGACGACTCCCCGGTCTTCGACCCCTTCGCCCCTGGCTTCGCAGAGGACCCCTACCCGCACTACGCGGAGCTGCGGGAACGGGCGCCGGTGCACCGACATCCGCTCGGTTTCTGGGTGATCTCCCGCTACGAGGACGTGTTCGCACTGCTGCGTTCCGGTCTTTCGGTGGAGGACCGGCATGCCGCCGATGGCCCGCTGCAGCAGCTGTACGCCGACGCCGGGGTCACCGACACCCGGCGGGTGGACGGCCGGTCCATGCTGGACCTGGATCCGCCGGACCACACCCGGCTGCGCAAGCTGGTGTCCAAGGCATTCAGCCCGCGCACGATCGCGGCGCTGGAGCCGGAGGTGACCGCGCTGGTGGACGAGGCACTGGCGGAGATCGCCGCGGCGGGCCGGGTGGACCTGGTGCCGGCGCTGGCCTTCCCGCTGCCGTTCACGGTGATCTCCCGGATGCTCGGCATGCCGCCGACCGACCACGAGAAGCTGCGCGAGCTCACCGGCACCCTGGTACGCGCGGTGGAGCCGGTGAACGATCCCGAGCTGCTGCGGGCCATCGCCGCGGCGGACAACGAGGTGGCCGGGATGATCGAGGATGTGCTCCGGTGGAAACGCGCGAACCCGGCCGATGACCTGCTCAGCGCGTTGATCGCGGCCGAGGAGGACGGGGACGCGCTCAGCGATGACGAGCTGGTCGCGCAGGTGGCGCTGCTCTACGTCGCGGGCCACGAGACCACGGTGAACCTGATCGCGGGCGGCACGCTGGCCCTGCTGCGCAACCCCGGGCAGCTGGACCGGCTGCGCGCCGACCCCGAGCTGGCCGGCAACGCGGTGGACGAGCTGCTGCGCTACGACAGCCCGGTGCAGAGCAGCAGGCGGGTCACTCTCGAGCCGTACTCCGTCGGCGGGCACGAGATCGAGCCGGGCGCGTTCGTACTGGCCAACCTCGCCGCGGCGAACCGGGACCCGGAGTTCTGGGGGCCGGACGCCGAGCAGTTGCGCCTGGACCGGCCGAACGCCCGGCAGCACGTGTCCTTCGGCGGCGGGCCGCACCACTGCCTCGGCGCCGCACTGGCCAGGCTGGAGGGCAGGGTCGCCATCGGCAGGCTGGTCCAGCGGTTCCCCGGCCTCGCGCTGGACGGGGACGTGGTCTGGAACGGCAGGCTCAACCTGCGCGGCCCGGAGCGGCTGCCGGTGCGCACGTGACGCTGGTGCGCTGTGTCGGCGGGATCCTGCACGACGAGGCGGGCAGGCTGCTGCTGATCCAGCGGGCGAACGAGCCCGCCCGCGGGTTGTGGACCCTGCCCGGCGGGCGGGTCGAGCCGGGGGAGACCGACGCCGAGGCCGTGCGGCGGGAGCTGCGCGAGGAGACCGGGCTGGAGGTGCTGCCCGGCGAGCTGGCGGGCAGCATCGTCCGCGGGCCGTTCGAGATCCACGACTACCGCTGCACCCTGCGCGGGGGCGTGCTGCGGCCGGGCGACGATGCCGCGCAGGCCCGCTGGATCGACGCCCCCGCCTTCGCAACCCTTGCCGAGCACGGCCTGCTCACCGAGTCGCTGCCCACACTCCTCCGCAACTGGCACGCCCTGCCCAGCCCCGTGCTATGAGGAGGGGCGGTTGCGGAGGTGGAACTTCTGGATCTTGCCGGTGGAGGTCTTGGGCAGTTCGGGGACGAACTCGACCTGGTCCGGCACCTTGTAGCGGGCGAGTTCCGCGCGGGTGTGCTCGCGCAGCTCCTCGGCGTCCACCGTGGCCCCTGGCCGTAGCACCACGTACGCCCTGGGCCGCTCGCCCCACTTCTCGTGCGGCACGCCGACCACCGCGACCTCGTGCACCGCGGGATGCGAGTCGATGGCCGCCTCCACCTCGATCGTGGAGATGTTCTCGCCGCCGGAGACGATGATGTCCTTGGCCCGGTCGCGCAGCTCGATGTAGCCGTCCGGATGCCACACGCCGAGGTCGCCGGAGTGGAACCAGCCGCCGCGGAAGGCGTCCGCCGTGGCATCGGGATCGGCGAAGTACCCGGACATCACGTTGTTGCCGCGCATCACCACCTCGCCCATGGTGGCGCCGTCCCGCGGCACGTCGGCCATGTTCTCGTCCACCACCCGGACGCCGTCGGTGACCACCATCCCGACCCCCTGCCTGGCCAGCAGCCTGCTGCGCCGCCCGATGTCCAGGGTGAGCCAGCCGTCCTGGTACTCGCAGACCGTGTACGGCCCATAGGTCTCGGTCAGCCCGTACACGTGCACCAGCCGCGCGCCCAGCTCGGACATCCGGCTGATCACGGTCGGACTCGGCGGCGCGCCCGCCGTGGTCACCACCACCTCGCGGGCCAGCGGGTGCGCGCCCTCGTGGCCTGCGATGGTGACCAGCACGGTCGGCGCGCCGTTGAGGTGGGTGATGCCCTCGGTATCCAGCAGCCGCCAGATCTCCGCGGCGTCCACCGAGCGCAGGCAGACGTGCGTGCCGCCGATGGCGGTCACCGCCCAGGCGGTGCACCAGCCGTTGCAGTGGAACATCGGCAGCGTCCACAGGTAACGCGACTCCGGGGTGTGCCGGGAGTGCACCACCTCGGCCAGCGCGTTCAGGTAGGCCCCGCGATGGTGGTACATCACTCCCTTGGGCCTGCCCGTGGTGCCGGAGGTGTAGTTGATCGAGATGGTGTCCCGCTCGTCGGTGACGGTCCACGGCAGCGGCCGCTCGCTCCCCCGCGCCAGCAGGTCGGCATAGGAAATGCCGCCAACGGCCGGGTCGGGGGCGGCCCCGGAGGCCGGGTCGGTCACCGTGACGATCTCGCGCACCGGCAGCTCGGCCACCACCGGTGCCACCGACGCATGCAGCCCGGCGTCCACGACCAGCACCTTCGCCCCGGAGTGCTGCAGGATGTAGCGGATCTCCGCGGGCGCGAGCCGGGTGTTGATCGCCACCAGCACCGCGCCGGCCAGCGGCACCGCGAAGTGCGCCACCAGCAGTTCCGGGATGTTCGGCAGCAGATAGGCCACCCGGTCGCCGGGCGCGACCCCGGCCGCGCGCAACGCCCGCGCCACCCGGGTCGCCTCGGCGGCGAACTCCCGGTAGGTGGTCCGGCGGTCGCCGTAGACGATGGCGGTCTTGTCCCCGAACACCTCCGCCGAACGCTCCAGGAAGGCCAGCGGGGTGAGTGGCGTGTAGCAGGGGTCCGCAGGCACGGCCGGCTCGGTCATGGCAGCAATGGTCACCAGGCAGGCACCGGGCCACAACCGCCGACTGGAGAGGTGCCGGGGCGGTTATGGCAGCCAGGTCATCCGCTGGCCATGCGGATCCGTGCGCGCAAGCGCTTGCGCGCGGATCTCACCCTCCACCCAGCTGGCCAGGCCGAGCACAGCCTGGCCGGTGTTGGCGAAGGCCAGGTCGTCCCGGCCCGGCAGCACATAGGTGATCGCGTTCTCGTAGAAACCCTGGCTGATCCACCACAGCGGACGCTGCGCGGCCAGCCTGCCAAGGGCGTCCACGAACTCCTGCCGCCGATGGTCTGGCAGGTAGGGCAGGGTGTGGCTGGTGAGCACCATCAGCGGCAGGTCGGCAGGCAACCGCGCGGCCGCGGCAGGCAGGTCGTCCACCGCGTCCCCCGCCATCAGCTCCGGCGGGTCCTTGCGCTGCGCCAGCGCCGCGGTACGCAGCAGCCGGACCCGGTCCGGCTGGTCGGCCCAGACGCAGGCCTCCAGCCAGGCAAGCTCCTCCTCGTCCCCGGCGTCCACCGGCGCCCGGTCCAGCCCGATCCGGGCGCCGACGTTCAGCTTCTTGGGCAGCTTCGGCAGGCTCGCGCCCGGCGCGAGCTCGAGGGCACAGTGCAGGCCAACGGCCGCCTTGGCCGGCCCGGCGACCAGCTGCTCCCCGCCGTCGCACTGGTAGCGGTAGCCGAACTTGTCCAGGCCGAGCAGCAGCCCCGCGCTGCAACCGACCTCCAGCAGGGCGACCTTGCCACCCGCCTGCTTGGCCGCCAGCGCGATTCCCGGGTACAGCAGTGCCGCGCGGCGGACCTCGTTGGTCTGGGTGTAGCGGGTGGTGACGATCTCCCGCACCTGCTCGGCCCGCTCCAGCAGGAAGGTGCGGAACATCGGCCAGGTCTCGGCGTCCACCCCGTCGAACCCGCCCAGCGTGGGGTAGTAACGGGACAGCGGGTGGATCGGGTCGGCCTGGATCAGCCGGTGCGCGGCGGCCAGCAGCAGGGTCGGATGGGCGTCGCTGGGCGGGGCGGCCGCGAGCAGGCTGGCCACCGCGTCGTCCTCGGCGGCCTTGGCGGCCAGGTGCTGGTACAGCGGCGAGCCGGTCGCCTCCCGCTCGGCGAACCGGGCCAGCCGCTGCTTGATCTCGCCGAGCAGGTCACTCATGGGGCACCGGACGTCCCGGCTGCTCGCCACCGCGAGTCTCGCCGTAGGAGCGTTTGGGCACCATCACCTTGCGCCGGAAGGTGCACACGATCAGGCCGTCCTGCTTGTACCCGCGGGTCTCCACGTACACCACACCACGGTCGTCCTTCGACTTCGAGGGGGTCTTCTCCAGCACCTCGGTCTCGCCGTAGATGGTGTCGCCGTGGAAGGTCGGCTTGACGTGCCGCAGCGACTCCACCTCCAGGTTGGCGATGGCCTTGCCGGAGATGTCCGGAACCGACATGCCGAGCAACAGCGAGTAGATGTAGTTGCCGACCACCACGTTCTTGCCGAAGTCCGTGGTCTCCCCCGCGTAGTGCGCGTCCAGGTGCAGCGGGTGATGGTTCATGGTCAGCAGGCAGAACAGGTGGTCGTCGTACTCGGTGACCGTCTTGCCCGGCCAGTGCTTGTACACCGCACCGACCTCGAACTCCTCGAAATACCGCCCGAACTGCACGCGTTCCTCCTCCAGATACCGACCCCGCTGGTAACGGCGCACCGACCTCAACCGACGTCCCGTGATGTTGGGGAGTACCCTTGACCATCGGTGTCGGCTACGTCAACGCGAGTAGGCACACCCCACACCCACTGCGGCCGAAGGAGGTGAGGAACGCACGATGAGTAGTAGCGATAGTCCGCTCCCTAGTAGCACCAGCGTTCCCGCCCGAGGAGGCCGGCACCGTTTCTCCCTGGTGACCCGGTAGGGCCTGGCCGGGACCGCTGGTAGTGCCGGGGCGGACGAATCCGCCCTGGCGCGTCGTCGCCGTTCCACGACGTGAAGCCAGGAGAAGCCATGCCCACGATTCCTTCCTTCGGCGGCCTGCGTGGCCGGGGCAACAGCAGGCCCAACCGGGTGCAGCCACCGATCCCGGTGCCGCTGTCCGCCTACGTGGTCGACTGCGCGGTCTACCTCGACGGCAAGCGGCAGCCCGGCCGCTGGACCCACGCCGCCGCGATCGAGGACGTGCGCAGCCGCGGCGAGGGTTTCGTCTGGATCGGCCTGCACGAGCCGGACTCCGAGCAGATCCAGGGCATCGCGGAGACCTTCGGCCTGCACGAGCTGGCCGTGGAGGACGCCGTGCACGCGCACCAGCGGCCGAAGCTGGAGCGCTACGACGACACGCTGTTCATGGTGTTCCGCACCGTGCGTTACGTGGAGCACGAGTCCCCGACCACGGCGAACGAGATCGTCGAGTCCGGCGAGCTGATGGCCTTCCTCGGCCCGGACTTCATCATCACCGTGCGGCACGGCAACCACTCCGGCCTTGCCCGGCTGCGCAGCGAGCTGGACGCCGACCCGGAGACGCTCAAGCCGGGGCCTGCCGCGGTGCTGCACGCCATCGCCGACCACGTGGTGGACCACTTCCTCGATGTCACCGACCGGATCGAGGACGACATCGACGAGATGGAGACGCAGGTGTTCGCGCCGCGGTCGCCGGTGACCTCGGAGCAGATCTACCTGATGAAGCGCGAGGTGCTCGAGCTGCGCCGCGCCGTGATGCCGCTGGCCACCCCGCTGCGCAGGCTGTCCGAGGGGTACACCCGGCTGATCCCGGACGAGGTGCGCTCCTACTTCCGCAACGTGCACGACCACCTGACCAACGTGTCCGAGCGGGTGGCGGGCTTCGACGAGCTGCTCACCACGCTGGTGGACGCCACCCTGGCCAAGATCACCCTGCAGCTGAACTCGGACATGCGCAAGATCACCGCCTGGGCCGCGATCATCGCCGTGCCCACCGCGCTGGCCGGGATCTACGGGATGAACTTCGATTTCATGCCGGAGCTGCACTGGCGCTACGGCTACCCGATGGTCGTCTCGGTGATCCTCGGGATCTGCCTGTTGCTCTACCGAATATTCCGGAAGAACCGATGGCTCTAGGGCGCCCCGCGCCCCGCCCCGCTTCTTCCCTACGACCGCACCGGAGGAGTATTCGCCATGTCCCGCATCCTGACCAACCTGAAGTTCTGGGGCCTCACCGCGGCACTCACCTGGATCGTGCTGGTGATCGCGGTGATCGCGGAGAACCCGGAGTTCGCCTACGGGCCACGCTGAGCCTCCGGCCGTAGGCTGGGGCCATGCCAACGGCACTGGTGGTTGCCGACGAGGTGGACGAGCGGCTGTGCAGCGGCGCCGTCCGGTCCCTCGACGTCGACCTGGTGCTCGGTGCGGGCGATCTCCCCTTCGACTACCTGGAGTTCCTCGCCTGCGCCGTGGACCGGCCGCTGGGTTTCGTGCCCGGTAACCACGATCCGGACCTGAGCGGGTTCACCCGGTACGGCGGACTCTCCATGCGGGACGGTTTCCCCGCGTCGTGGCCGGGTCCCGCGGGCGGGATCAACGCCGACGGCCGGGTGGTGGACGTGGCAGGGCTGCGGATCGCGGGGCTCGGCGGCTGCGTCCGCTACAACGAGGGTCCGAACCAGTGGACCCAGGCACAGCAGGCCCGCAGGGCACGCAGGCTGGAACGCGCGGCACGCAGGCTGGAGCGCAAGGACGGCGGCGCGGTGGACGTACTGCTCACCCATGCGCCGCCGCGGCATGTCGGCGACCGCGAGGATCCACCGCACCACGGCTTCGACTGTCTGCACCGGACGGTCCAGCGGCTGCGCCCGCGGTTGTTGCTGCACGGCCACATCCATCCGCACGGCGAACGGTTGCCCATGCACCGGCTCGGCGGGACCGAGGTGCGCAACGTCGTCGGCTACCACCTGCTGGAACTGGGGGCGGAGCAGAGCGGAGGCATGACATGAAGGACACCGGTTTCCCCCGCGCCGACGCCGAGCACGACTTCCTGCGCGCCCGCCGCCGCCAGGTGCTGTCCCGGCTGGCCGCCTGGCTGCGCAGGGAGCCCGACGACGTGAACATCATGCTGCCCTACCACGAGGTGGTGGACGCGCTCGGTTTCCTCAGCGAGCGGCAGATCGGGCCGCAGGTGATCAGGCTCGACTCGATCGTGGGCAGCGTGGACCGGGCCAGGGACTTCGACCGCCGGTTCCGCCCCACCAGCGGCCGGGTGCGCGAGCGCTGGGAACGCCTGGCCTTGGCCACCCGGCGCGGGGAGAACATTCCGCCGATCGAGGTGTACCGGGTCGGCGAGCTGCATTTCATCTCCGACGGGCACCACCGGGTCTCGGTCGCACACGCCATCGGACTGTCCACAATAGAGGCATACGTCACCGAGGTACGTACCAAACTGGACCCTGGCGGGATCCGCTACCGCGGGGACCTGATCGTCAAGGACTACCGCAGGCTGTTCCTGGAACGCGTGCCGCTGACCGGGCAGGCGCGGGCCGCGATCCTGGTCACCGACCCATGGGACTACGCCGAACTCGGCGAGCACGTCGAGGCATGGGGGTTCCGGCTGATGCAGGACGAGGGCGCCTTCGCCGATCGCGCCACCGTGGCCGCGCGCTGGTACCAGGAGGAGTACCTGCCGGTGGTGGGCATGCTGCGGGAGGCCGACATGATCGGTGAGCGCACCGAGACCGAGGCGTACATGTGGGTGGCCGCCGAGCGCTACCGGCTGATCCGCACGCACCGCTGGGACGACGAGGTGCTCCAGGCGGTGCGTGCGGGCAGGAGATAGTCACCACCCGCCTGGCGGGCGGTTCGGACTCCCGGAGGGCGAGGCGTTCCCGTAGGGTGTCGGGTCCTCCGTTGGATCCTCGCCCGCAATGATGTGGCCTATATTGTCCAGGGAGACACTTCCGTCCTCCCAGTACGCCGGGCTGTGACCGTATTTTATGTCTCCGCTGCCGCCACCATCACCGGTCTCGAACACCGTGTCGGCCCCGTAGCCCGGGCTGTTCGGGTCATCGCCATGGAGATTCTCGAAACCGAGTCCACCGATGAAGTCCCGGTCGGTCCGGCCGGAGTACACCTCGCCGTGGCCGTCGGTAGCGTTCACGTTGAGCTGGTCGGCGGTCTCCGCGCCGCCACCGGTGGCGCCGACGAAGGCGATCGAGTCGGCGTCGATGCCTTTCTCGTGTGCCGCGGTGATGCCGAGGACGGATCCGCCGTAGCTGTGCCCGATCACCGTGTTGTGCGAGGCGGGCCCCTCGTGGGTGGCCCGGAGCCCGCTCTGGAAGTCCTGCAGGTCGCCCACCGCAGACTGGGCGCTCTCGTCCGAGATGACCTCCGACTTGCCGGGTGCGTCGTAACCGAACCACACGATGGAGGCCGTGTTGCCGCCTGCCGCGCCCTGCAACCGCTCGCCACGCTCCAGCCAGGCGTCCTCCTTACCACCGATGTCACCGTTCATCGCCGAGTCCATCCCCGGGATGGCCGTGGACACGTTGTCCGCGGTGTCCGGGTTGCCGTAGGACAGCGCGAAGCGCCCCAGGTTCTCGCCGTCCCGGACGTCCTGCGCGTCGAAGGCCAGCAGGTACACCTCCTGGTCGGCCGCATGCGGGTCACCCAGCTTGGACTCGAGGTCCTTGATCGCATCCAGCCGGTCCTGCGACCGCTGCCAGACGTCACTGTCCTCCGGGTACTGCTCCTGGCGCTGCTCGAGGATGGCGCGGTGCTCGTCCAGCACGAACCGGTTGGCCCGGTCCCGCACCTCGGCCGGGATCCCGTCCAGGTTGCCGAGGGTGGCGCTGTCGGTGAACAGCAGGGTCTCCTTCTCCAACGGAGAAAGGCCGTTCCACCACTCGTTGACCTTCGCGGGATCCGCGCCGGTGGGGATCGACGGGATGCCCTCGCCGACCTCCGACATATCGACACCGATCTGCGCGGGCAGGTGCTTGCGCACGGCGGAGGCGCCGTCCTCGTCGGCCTCGGTGGCCTTGCGCACCGCGTCGTCGATCTTGCCCTGCAGGGTGTCCCGCGCGTTCTCCTGGCTATCCGTACTCATCCCGGTGGAGGAAGGGCCGCCGCTCACGGTGTTGATCCGCACCACCCCGTCCGCGCCGACCTCGAGTTCCTTGTCCGCGCCGTCCACCGCGCTAGCCGCTTCCCGCTTCGCCTCGTCGATGGTGTCCGCCGCGTCGGTGATCTTGGGTGGCAGCTTGTCGATCTCGTCGGCGGCGTCGTTCAGCAGGTTCCGCAGCTTCTCCAGCCCGGAGCGGGCCGCCTCGCCCGCCTCGCCTTCCCAGCCGGAAAGGGCGCTGATCTGCTCGCCGACCGCGTCCGCCCGGTCCCGCAGGTTGCTCGCCTGGTCGGTCCAGGCGTCCGCGATGGCGTCGAGCTCACCGCGGTCGAACTGCTTCAGCTGCGCGTAGTCGACCATGTGTCAGCCCTCCAGGAACCGGAACGGTTCGGTGTTGTCCGCCTCGATCTCGTCGTAGCTGTCCGCGGCCAGCACGAGCTTGTCGCCGGTCAGCGAGATCTTCGCGAGCATCGAGTCGGTCGCGTCCTCCCACTGCGTCTCGCAGGTGTTCAGCGCGCCGCGGATGGCGAATCCGTCCAGGGACCCACCGGTGGACACCGCCGAGTTCGTCCCGCTCAGGTCCGAGCTTCCGCCGGTGTCTCCCGATCCGGTCTTGCCGCCGTCCGCGGCGTCCATCAGCGCGTTGCCTGCCTTGCGCAGCTCGCCCTGGGTCACCCCGATATCAGCCACTCTTGCTCCCGTGCCTTCGGTTCGTCATCCACCCTGGGACCACCCCGGTGGCAACAGCGTTCCGATTTCGGACATTGACCGCGTAGCGCGGCGGTAGCGGCTTGATAGCGTCGCCGGTGTGGACTTCCGGATCATGGGGCCGGTCGAGGTGTGGCGGGACGGCGAGGCCGTACCCGTGTCCGCGCCGCGGCAGCGTGCGGTGCTGGCCGGGCTGCTGGTCCGCCCCGGTGCGGTCGTCACAACCGGCACCCTGGTGCAGGACCTCTGGGGAGCTACGCCGCCGCGCAGCGCCGCGGTCACCGTGCGCAACTACGTCCAGCGACTGCGCCGCGGGCTCCCGGAGCCGGTGCTGGAGAGCGCGCCTTCCGGCTACCGGCTGCGGATCCGGCCGGAGCAACTGGACGTGCACCGCTTCGGCACCCTGGTGAGCACGGCCCGCGCGGAGCCGGACCCCGGCCGCGCGGCGGAACTCTTCGAGCAGGCGCTCGGGTTGTGGCGGGGCGCACCGATGCAGGACCTCGGGGACGTCCCGTTGCGCGCGCTACAGGCCCCCAAGCTGGAGGAGCAGTACCTCGCCGCCCTGGAGGACAGCATCGAGGTGGGGCTGCGCCTTGGCAGGCACGGCGAGCTGGTGCCGAGGCTGACCGAGCTGACCGCGGAACACCCGTTGCGGGAACGGCTGTGCCGCCAGCTGATGCTGGCGTTGTACCGCACCGGCAGGGCCGCCGAGGCGCTCGGTGCGTACCGGCGCATCCGCGCCACCCTGGTCAGCGAGCTCGGCATGGAACCGGGCAGCGAGCTACGCAGGCTGGAACAGGCCATCCTGCGCGAGGATCCCGAGCTGGACGCCGAGGGCGGGATCGACCAGCCGGGCCGTGCCCCGGTGCCGGACACCCTGCCCGCGGGCGCGGCCACCTTCGTCGGCCGGGCGAGCGAGCTCGCCGACCTGCGCGCCAGGTTCGCGCGGCCGGGGGCTGGCCAGCCGGTCTGTTTCGTGCACGGCCAGGGTGGTTCGGGCAAGTCCACGCTGGCCATCCACGCCGCCCGCGAGCTCGCGGACAGCTTCCCGGACGGCGTGCTGTACGTGGACCTGCACGGCGCGACCCCAGGGGCGCGACCGCTTTCGGCTACCGGGGTGTTGCAGGAGCTGCTGCGCGCGCTCGGTGGCGCGGACGTCGACCCGCGGCAGGACCTCGCCACCGTCGTGCGCACCTACCGGACCCGGCTGCGTGGCAGGCGAGTGCTGGTGGTGCTGGACAACGCGGCAAGCGAGGCGCATGCCCTGCCCGCGATCCCGGACGAGCCCGGCTGTGGGGTCATCGTGACCAGCCGGGCGCTGATCACCGGCCCGGAGGGCGCGACCAGGGTGCATCTGGACGCCTTCGGCGCCGAGGAGGCCGCCCAGCTGCTTCGCCGCCTGGTCGGTTCGTCCGTAGTGGACAATGAGCCGGAGGCCGCGGCGCGGCTTGCCGAGTTGTGCGGCCGTCTCCCGCTGGCGCTGCGGCTGATCGCGAGCCGGGCCGCCCTGCGTCCACATTGGCCACTGAGCTCATGGGTGGCGCTGCTCGCCGATGAGCGCAGGCGACTGGACCAGTTGCGGCATCAGGACACCGACATCAGGGCGAGCTTCGCGGTCAGCATCGAGCAGCTGGAAGCCGACGGCAGCGAGCGCGGCCGGGACGCGCGGCGGTTGTTCGACGCCTTCGGGCTGATCGACGGTTGCGCGGGAACGCTCGGGCTGGCCTGCGCGCTCACCGGCTGGCGGCCGGAACGGGCCGAACCCGCGCTCGACCACCTGGTGGACATCGGGTTGCTGGCCAGTCCGGAGCCGGGCCGGTACGAGATGTACGACCTGATCACGCTGCTGGCAAGGGAGCGGGCCGAGTCCGCCCCGGAGGCCGAGCGGGCCGAACGGCTCGGCGAGGCCATGCACTGGTACCTCGCGGCCGCCCGGCACTGCTGCCTGCTGGCCACCGGCGCGCGGGAGCTGCCGGGGATGCCGGAGCGGGAACCGGTGGACGACCGGGACACCGTGCGGTTCGTCAGCTGCGAGCAGGCGCGCCGCTGGCTGGACCGGGAGATCGGCACCCTGGTGGCGCTGCTGACGCAGGCGGCGCGGGAGTGGCTACCCGGTTGCGTGCCCGCACTCATCACGTTCGCGCGCGCCCTGACCTGGTACTTCAACTCCTCGATGCGCTGGCGGGAACGCAGCCAGCTCGGCGAGGCGATGCTGACCCTGGCACACACCACCGGGGACACCCGGCTGGAGGCGGGTGGGCTGGCGCAGCTGTGTGTCACCGAGGCCCAGCGCGGCAACCTGGACGAGGCCGACCGGCTCGGCAAGCGGGCGGCGGACCTGCTGGTCGATGCGGGGGACGCCGATCAGGACCGGCTGATGCTGATCAGCAACCGCAGCGGGGTGGCGATGCTGCGCGGCGAGCCCGAGTGGGCGGTCGCGCTGAGCCAGGACGCGTTGGAGCACGCGACCGCGTCCGGGCAGGAGCATCTGATCGCCTCCTCGCAGTGCAACCTGGCGATGATCGCCATGCGGGAGGGAAGGCGGGCCGAGGCCGCCGAGCGGTTACGTGAGGCCGTGCGGATCAACCGGCGGATCGGTCATGTCACGAACCTTGCGGTGACGCTGAACTCGCTGATGAGCGTGTACGCGGCAAGCGGCGCGCATCACGAGGTGCTGGCCTGCTCCGCCGAGGCGGTGGAACTGCACGACAAGCTCGGCGGCGGTTATCTCGCGGCGGAGGGGCTGCTCCAGCTGGCCCGTTCGCTGCACGAGCTCGGGCGCACCGGCGAGGCCCGCGAGCGGCACCGCGAGGCGCGGGAACACCTCGCGAGTATCAGCAGCCGGGAACGAATCCGCCTGGCCGACCTGCTGGAGTCCCTCGACTCCACCTGACCCCCACCCCGTTGCCAAGTGGTGGGTAGGTCAGCTGGCGGGGTTCAGCAGGTCGGGGCGGGCGGAGTCCAGGTGATGCCGGGCCAGCAGTACCACCCCGGCCACGGCGGCAGCCCCGCAGGCACCGAGCACGGCCAGGGTGACGCCCCCTACCCCGCTGGCCTCGCCGAGCAGGGTCAGCCCGATGGCGGTCGCGGTCAGCGGATTGACCACGGTGTGCGCGCCAACCACCACATCCGCGGGGCCGCTGGCGTAGCCGAGCTGGACCAGCCAGGAGCCGATCAGGAAGGCCACCACGATGCCGACCAGTGAGGCCACCGGCAGCGCGCCGAGGCCCTCGGTGCGTGCGGTGAACGTGACATCGCGGATCAGCACGACCACCAGCCCGTAGGCCGCCCCGGCCGCCGTGGCCACCGCGAGACAGCGCAAGATGCCGTGACCGAGGAGCGCGACCAGGGCCAGCGCCGCGACCACCGCCGCGACCAGCCGCCCTGCCTCGACGACCACCGAGGGCGGCAGGCTGGTTTCGGCGACAGTGGCACCGGAAACCGAGACGAGCACCGCCACCGCTGCCCCGGTCAGCAAGACCGACATCCAGCCGACCGGGTCCAGGCCGGCCCGGCCGCTGCGGGCGTTCAGCACCGCGATGATCGGCAGGGCGAGCACCACGATCGGCGCCACCACCGACACCGGGGCGAAGGTGAGCGCAAGGATCTGCAACACCGCCCCGGCCGCGAGCACCAGCACCCCCCGCAGCCAGGAGTGGTTGCGGGCCAGCGTGCCCAGCGCCCGCAACCGCAGGGTGCCGCCGCCGGTCGTGGTCCGTACCCCGCTGTGTTGCAGATGTGCCCCGACGGCGTTGCATCCGGCGCCGAGCACCGCGAGCACGATCGCCAGCGGGGTCATCGGGTCGTCACCAGTTCCGCTCGGGGCGCTTTTCCGCGTGGCGCCGGCGACACCCGGAGCAGCCGCGCGATCGGATGGGCCAGCGCCCGCGTGGCACGCCCATCGCTCGTCAATCGCTGCTCGCCCATCGTGGCCGCGATCCTGCCAAGCGCCCGCTGAGAGCGCGCTCAGCGCCACTCACCCGAAGCGGTGATGCGGGTGGAATCCCGGGGCCACGCTCCCAGGTGGACTGTGCTGGATACCCGAGGATGGCTGTCGAAACAGGGAGGACGGCATTGGCACCGCGAAGCATTCCGGCGATCCGGCGGCTCCAGCTGGGCCGCGCGCTACGGGAATGGCGTAACACCGCCGGTCTCACCATCGACCAGTGCGCTGGCGACTTCGACATGTCCCGCAGCACGCTCGCCCGGATCGAGAAGGGGCAGAACACGGTGCATCCGATGGTGGTGCGCGGGATGCTGGAGCTGTACGGGGTGCCCGAGGAGGAAAGCGCGACCCTGGTGGAGGTGGCCAGGGAGGCGGTGCGGCGCAACCGGAACCTGATCGAGGGCATCTCGGCGGACAGCTACCCCGCGCTGGAGTCCGAAGCGGTGGCGGTGCGTAACTTCGAACTCGCTACCGTGCCCGGGCTGCTGCAGACCGAGGACTACGCCAGGGCCCTGTTCGTGGTTGGCGACACCAGGGAACGCAACCGCAACCTGCGTATCCGGATGAGCCGCGGGCAACGGCTGTTCGAGGAGGAACCACTGCGGCTGCACACCATCGCCGACGAACTGGCGCTCACCCGGCCGGTTGCCGAGCCCGCAGTGCTGGCCGCCCAGCTCCGCCGCCTCGGCGAGCTGTCCGAGCTGCCGCATGTCACCGTCCAGGTCGTTCCCACGAGCGCGGGTACTCACCCGGGTCTGACCGGTGCGTTCAACATCCTGACCTTCCCCAAGGACACCGTCGGCGACCTCGGCTACGTGGACCACGCGGGCGGGCACCTGCAACTGGTCAAGAAGGCGCAGGTGGAAGAACTCACCGTCAAGTTCAACCAGCTTGCTAAGATCGCCCTGGGTGAGCGTGAGTCACGAGACCTGACCGCCCGGCTCGCGCGGGAGTTGAGCAGCTGAGGTGGAGCCGTGAACCTGGACAGGGCGACCTGGCGCAAGAGCAGCCACAGTCAAGGTGAGAACACCGCCTGTGTGGAGGTCGCGTTCGGCGCCGCAGCCGTGGCGATCCGCGACTCCAAGGACCCCACCACCGGCGCGCTGGTACTTCCGGCCCCTGCCTGGACCTGCTTCCGCCGATCCGTGCGCCGTTGACGTTTCAGGCCACGACGAAGAAGCCCTCACCGGCGGCCGCGTCCTGTAGCGCCTTGTCGAACACCGCGAACTGGCGGCATTCCGGGGCGGCCGAGGCGACCAGCTGCGCGGTCGCCAGCTGGACGGCATCGTAGGCACGCAGCCCATGGATACCGGCGAGCCGGGCCGCCGTTTCCAGCACCAGCGGTGAGGCCTCCACGGCAGGGAACCGCGGCGGCTCGTCCCGGGTGCCGTAGTAGTCGGCCTCGAAGGCCGCGATGAGCAGGTTCGCGTCGGGCGCGCTCAGCAGACCCGCCCGGCGCTTGCGCCAGATCGCCGAGGGCACCTCGACCCGCGCCAGGGTCGAGACGACCAGGGCGGGCAGGGCCCGGACGCGCTCGTGCCCATCCTCCGGAACGTAGAGCTTCACCAGCGCCGAGGAGTCAGCGAACGCGCTCAATACTCTCCGCGCCCCTCACTGACCAGGTCCGACAGCGGAGTGCCCGAGGCCGCGGCCCGACCTGCTCTGGCCACCGCCTCCGGGTCCGGCCGCTCTCGCGGCGTTCCCGGTGACGCCAGCAGACCCGCCCTGGCCAGCCGCTCACGCAGCCGCTGGCGCTCGTCCCCCGCGGTCTCCGGGTTGGTGGCCGCGTCCAGCACGAACGTGAGGTACTCGTTCATGCTTCTCCCCTCCTGCTCGGCCACCTGCCGCACTCGTTCCACCAGTTCGTCGGGCGCGCGCCAAGTAACCTGCATGCATGCATGCTAGCACGGCGCCAGCATGCATGCATGCACGAATCGCGTGGTTACGTCTCCTGAGTGAGGTTCCGCCCGGAGGACGGGTCGAACAGCTGCACCTTGTCGGCGTCGAACCAGACGTCCAGGTTCGCGCCCTCCCTGGCCGCCGAGGCCGCGGACAGCCGGGTGACGATCTGCGAACCGCTGGCGGGAACGTCGGCGGCACCGGCGTCGGCGGCAAGCTCGGCCAGCTCCGCACTCGAGGCCAGCTTGCCCTCGAGGGTGAAGTGCGCGTACTTCTCCGAGCCCATCGACTCCAGCACGTCCACCGGCGCGGTCAGCACGGTCCCGCCGCGCTTGACCTCGTCATCCAGCAGGGCGGCGTCCTCGAAATGCTCCGGACGCACGCCGAGGATGACCTCCCTCGGGGCGTTCGTGCCCTCCAGCAACCGCCGGATGCGGTCGGTGAGGTCAACCGCGCCGAGCGGGCTCTGTAGCCGGCCGTCCGCCAGGGTCGCCGGCACGAAGTTCATCGAGGGCGAGCCGATGAACCCGGCCACGAACAGGTTCGCCGGGTGGTCGTAGAGGAACTGCGGCGAACCGATCTGCTGCACATAGCCCGCCCGCAGCACCACCACCCGGTCGCCGAGGGTCATCGCCTCGGTCTGGTCGTGCGTGACGTACAGCGTGGTGGTGCCGAGCTGTTTTTGCAGCTTGGACACCGAAGTACGCATCTGCCCGCGTAGCTTGGCGTCCAGGTTGGACAGTGGCTCGTCCATCAGGAAGGCCTTGGGGCTGCGTACGATCGCCCTGCCCATCGCCACCCGCTGCCGCTGACCACCGGAGAGGTTGGCCGGTTTGCGGTCGAGATGCTGGGTGAGGTCGAGGATACGCGCGGCCTCGTCCACCTTCTGCCGCACGGTCGCGTCGTCCACCTTGGCCAGCCGGAGCGGGAAGGCCATGTTCTCCCGCACGTTCATATGCGGGTAGAGCGCGTAGGACTGGAAAACCATCGCGATGTCCCTGTCCTTGGGTGCCTTCTCGTTCATCCGCTTACCGTCGATGCGCAGCTCGCCGCCGGAGATGTCCTCCAGTCCTGCCACCATGTTCAACGTGGTCGACTTCCCGCAACCGGAAGGACCGACCAGGATGATGAACTCACCGTCCGCGATATTGATGTCTACTTCGGACACGGCAAGCGCACCGTCGGGGTAGCGCTTGGTCACTTTTTCGAGAACGATCTCGGACATTGTCAACTACCCCTTAACCGCACCGGAGGTCAGCCCCGCGACGATCCGGCGCTGGAAGAACAATACGAACACGATGATCGGAATGGTGATCACCACGGCCGCCGCGGCGATCGAGCCGGTCGGGTCCTCGAACTGCGAGTCCCCGGTGAAGAACGCCAGTGCCGCTGGCACCGTACGGGACGCCTCGGTGGACGTCAGCGAGATGGCGAACAGGAAGTCGTTCCAGCAGAGGATGAACACCAGGATCGCGCTGGTGAACACGCCCGGCGCGGCCAGCGGGGCGATCACCCGCCGGAACGCCTGACCCGGGGTCGCCCCGTCCATCTTCGCCGCCTTCTCCAGCTCCCAGGGAATCTCCCGGAAGAAGGCGGAGAGGGTGTAGATCGCCAGCGGCAACGCGAAGGTGATGTACGGCAGGATCAGGCCCGGCCAGGTGTCGAATAGGCCGAGCGCCTGCTCGATGTTGAACAGCGGCGTCACCAGCGAGATCTGCGGGAACATCGCGACCAGCAGGGACACCCCGATGAGCAGCCGCTTGCCGGGGAAATCCAGCCTGGCAACCGCGTAGGCGGCCATCGCACCGAGGGTCACCGCGATCGCCGTGGCGATCAGTGCGATCCCGATCGAGTTGATCAGCGCCCGGATGAACTGGTCGGTGACGAAGATGTTCGCGTAGTTCTCCAGCGTCCATTCCGCGGGGATGAAGTTGCCGTCGTCCAGGGTGTCCTTGGTCTTGAACGACAGCGAGGCGATCCACAGCACCGGGACGAGGGCGTAGGCAATCACCAGGATGTCGACGAAAGCCCACCGGGCCTTGCGGCCGGTGGTGATCGAGGTTCCCATGACCATCAGCGCTTACCTCCCTGGTCACTGCCCGGTGCGGCGGTGCCGAACACCTTGATGAAGATGAGCGCGATGAGCGCGACCGCGATGAAGATCAGCACGGACATCGTCGACCCGATGCCAAGGTTCAACCCCTGGATCAGGTTGTTGTAGGTGATCATCGAGACCGACGAGGTGTCGTTCTGCCCGCCGGTGAGCACGAAGATGTTGTCGAAGATGCGGAACGCGTCCAACGTTCGGAACAGCAGGGCGACCAGGATCGCCGGCTTCATCACCGGCACCATCACCTTGACGAACCGCTGCCAGGCGTTCGCCCCGTCCATCGCGGCGGCCTTGAGCAGATCGTCCGGCACCAGCGCCAGGCCCGCCATCAGCAGCAGCGCCATGAACGGCGTGGTCTTCCACACCTCGGCCAGGATGATGATGAACAGCGAGGGCCATTGTTCGGTAAGTGGTGCGCCCTCGGCGAGCAGGTTCGCCAGGTACCCGACGTCCGGTGTCCAGGCGTAGTACCAGGAGAACGCCGCCGCCACCGTGACGATCCCGTACGGGATCAGGGAAACGGTGCGGATCGTGCCGCGGGCGAGCAGGGTGCGGTGCATGATCAGCGCCAGCGCCATGCCGAGCACCAGCTCGATCAGCACCGAGACGACGGTGAGGAACATGGTCGTGCCGAACGCGGTCCACCAGTAGGAGTTGGACAGCACGGCGACGTAGTTGTCGAAGCCGATGAACTGGCGCTCCTCAGGGAAGCGCATGTCATACCGTTGCAGGGAAAGCCAGATCGAGTAGATGATCGGCCAGGCCGCCACCGCGAGGATCACCAGCACGGCGGGTGCGCACAGCAGCAGCGCCAGCCTGCGCTCGGCCTTCTTTCCTTCACTGAGTGCCGGCTTGCCGTTGGTTTTCGCGGGCTTGGCCGGAGCCTCGGTAACCGTCTCACTCACGGGATGATCCCCTTCGACTCGAGCGCGGCGCCGAGCTTGTCGCGCAGTTCCTCAGCGGTGGCCTGCGGATCGATCTCCGATGGCGGGGAGAGCACCTTGGCGAGCACGATGGAGAGGTTCTGGTACACCGGGGTCAACGGGCGGACCGCGGCGTCCTTGAGTGCCTCCAGGATCGTGTCCTTCATCGGGTACTTGGTCGCCATGCTCGGGTTGTCCTCGGCGTCCGCGGGCCGGCTCGGGTCCAGCGGAACCGGGTCGGAGTAAAGCGCCTCGATGGTGGGCGGCACGCCGTCCTTCAGCGCCGAGAACTTCTGGTTCTCCGCGCTGCGCAGGCACAGCGCCGCCTCGAAGGCCTCCGGCTTGTGCTGCGAGTGGGAGCTGACCGCGAGGTTGTATCCACCGATGGTGGTCTTGCTCGGGATGGACGGGTCCACGGCGGGGTAGCGGGTCCATTTGAAGTGCTCGAGGTCCTCGGGCTTCTCCGAGGCGTAGGAGGCGTAGACGAACGGCCAGTTGAGCTCGAAGGCGCCGTCGCCACGCTGGAAGGCCTGGCGTACCTCGTCCTCTTTCATGTTGGTGAGCGAGGGGTCGGTGATCCCGGCGGAGGTGACCTCCTTGAGCAGTTCGAGCGCGCGCACCGCGCCCTCGTCCATCACCACCGACTTGCCGTCCTCGGAGAGGATCCGCCCGCCCGCGGACTCGACCAGGGTGTTGTAGACGACCACCAGGCCCTCGTACTGGGCACCGGTGAACAGGATCTGGTGCGGCTTGCCCTGCGCCTTGAGCCGTTTCGCCTCGGCGATCATCTCGTCCCAGGTCTCCGGCGGCTGCGGGGTGATCCGGTCGTCGTACCAGAGCAGCTGGACGTTGGTGTTCTTCGGCGCGGCGTAGAGCTTGTTCTCCCAGGTGGCGGTCTCCAGCGGGCCGGGAAGGACGCCGCTTTCCACCTGGGCCTTGTCCTGGCCCTGCCATTCCTCGATCCAGCCCGCCTCGGCGAACTCCGGCACCCAGGTGACGTCCAGGCCGAGGATGTCCAGTGCCTCGTCGCCTGCGGCGAGTCTGCGCACCATCTGTTCCCGCTGGCCGTCGGCACCGCGGGGCAGCTTGTGGTAGACGACCTCGTACCGGCCGTTCGCCTGCTCGGTGCAGTTGTCGACGACGGCCTGGAAGTTGTCCTCGGGTGCGTAGTACACGTTGATCTTCAGGCCGCCATCCGAGCCGCAGCCGGTGAGCAGGCTCGCCGTGAGCGTGGCGGCGCCCAGCAGGGCGGCCGGGCGCCTGCCGCGCCCTGGCTGGGTCCCTGCGCTGACCTTCCCCATCGAGTCTCCTTCCCAGTGCGCACGCGGCGGTGCGGGTGCCCTGGGCCGGACACCCCGGCGCAGCGGGAAGGACCGCGCCAGCACCCCGTCGTGCGGTACGAGCCGGGCTGTGCGGAGGACCACACCACCCAACTGGTGCGCAGCAACCTATTCCCGCCGGTCACTGGAAGCAAGCAACAACGGTAACGATTCAGCGGGTGTCCTGGTGATCCCTCCAGGCGGGTGATACCCGGGGAAGGTTCCGGTTAGAAGATTCCTATGCGGTTCCGGGTCGCCCCATGGCCAGCTTGGCGAGCAGATCGCGGCCCTGCTCGGCGTTGCGCGGCTGGCACAGTACGTCGTAGCGTCCGGCGACCAGCTGGCTCGCGGAGGAGAAGTCGCGCCGCCCCTTGGTCGAGGCGTAGCTGATCGCCGCGAACACCAGGCCGAACAGCACACCGGAAAGCAGGCCGACCAGAATGGGCGCGAAACTGCTGCCCGCCGAGGTGCCGAACATGCCGAGCAGCAGGCCGACGAAGAGGCCGAACCAGGCACCGGAGACGGCCCCGGTGCCGAGCACCTTGCCCCAGGACAACCTGCCGATCACCCGTTCCACCAGCATCAGGTCGACACCCACAATGGTGACGTCCTGCACGGCGAAGTCGGAGTCGGCGAGGTAGTCGACGGCCCGTTGGGCCTCCTCGTAGGTCTCGTATGAGCCGATCGGCCAGCCGGTCGGCGGCGTCGGGAGGCGCGGCTGGCCTCCCGCGGGACGACGTCCTGCGGACGAGAACGGACCGGTCACGATCAATCACCCATGCCTTGCTCGAACGGATGTTTCCATCCTGCCAAGGTCGATGTAACCATGCGAACCCGGCACCGGCAGCCGCCAACAGCCAGGTACCCGGCCCCAGCACCGCCTCAGACTAGCCCGTTCGAGTGAAACTCCGTGCCGGATCTGGCAACGGAAATAGACTCGGCCATCACATGGAACGCTCACCCGTTCACGTAACCTGCAACACGGTCGGCGTGCCCGGCACAAAATCCAAAATAAACGCAGGCCAGGACACAACAACGAAAGATATCGAAATCGGGTCAGCATGCCGTGCACCAACCCGTCCCAGGGTCCAGTGCCGTCGGCCAGGTCGGCGATCAACCGGACACAGCACCGCACCGGAACGTGCTGATAGATGAGCAGATACACCGCCAGCGACTTCAGATTCGGCCCGCATGAGATAATGATCTATTGTCGGTAAATATTATCCGAGCGATCGGGATTGTTTATTACGTTTTTGACAAATAGTCCAAAGTCGAAATCCTCCTCTTCGGAAAACGGAGTCATGTCCACGACATCAATAGAGTCCGCCAATTTTCCTGAATACTCTAGTTTTACATTACTTCCGTCTTTAGTAGTTAGACCAAACTCCCGGTTTTCACCCTTTTTTAAGTGCCATATAGACTCTATTTTCGAAACCTCAAAGTCGCGCTCACCTAGTCTAATAAATAGTTCACCCTTAAAGCGATAAAGCACCGTCAAGATGCCGCCGATGTAATCGTAGTGGCCAGATACTGGCTCAGACCAACCTTCCGTTCTTTCGAAAAGTTGAAGTGCAGGAACACTCCCTGGACGAAAGTATGCCAACTGGTTGTAGTGCGTGTTGGATTGAATAACTATCATTTTTTGCCCAGCCCTAGGTCTCCGCCGCCGGTACGTGATGCACTGGCGATTATCTCATCCCAGGATTTCCCCCTGGATCGCAAGTACTCGACCGTTGGCCCAAGTTCGTCGCCATACTTTTCCAAGTTTCGTGCGTATATCTGACTACGAAGAGGTTCAGGCGTTAGATCTTTATACTTTATACCTATTTCCCGTCGAGCAGCATGCAAAGTTCTAGCAATGGATTCTGAATCCAACCCTTGGCTCCGCATTTGCTCAGCCCGGCTTGCCAACTCCTCTACTTCACCAATATAAGACTGACGTAACGGGGGAAGATCATTCCCGTCGGGACAGTTGTGAACAACGACGTCTTTCTCTTGGTTGTTCCCGTAATCACTACGGGGTCGCACGTGGTATGTGTGGATACCGTCGATGGTAAGGTTGTGGACCGTCCTTGTCGCGGCGTGATGACGGACGGCCAGGACTCGGACCTGCTTGCTGTCGCGGGTCAGGAGTTCGTCGCCAGGGCCGAGCTCACCCGCTGTAACCCAGTCCTTGCTATTGTCCGACGCGATGGCAACGGTATCCGCGACCGTGATGACTCCGCCACGCTCGTCGACCCAGAAGGGATGGTCCTCGGTAGCGACCACGGTCCCGGTCTTGTCCCCACGATCACCGTCGACATCGACCGTGATCTCGACCAGTTCCTTACTTCCGTGACTGACATGGGTGGCGACGATCCGACGCGGCCCGGACTCGCCCGTTTCAGGATCTGATGCCCAGACTACGTCACCGAGTTCTAGATCTTCGATCGGTTTCCGCGTGCCATCAGCCAGTAAGACCATCGTGCCCGGCACGAAGCTGTTTCCTGGACATCCTGCGCGACGCCCACCGCGCCCGGCGTCAATACTTTTGCCGATTATCTTTCCACTGGTAGCTGCTGCACCAGCAAAAGGAACCATCGCGGCACACGAGAGGCCCGAATTCCAAGAGTCGCCCTTGGCCCCGTACCAGATGCAGTTGACACCATCCGCAGCTTCGCCCAGGACAGGGATGAGACCGGCGAGATCAAGTATCGCATGCGCAACCTCAGACGGTGTCATGCTGGCGGTTGGCACACTCGGCCTGCCACCACAGTATTTGACCGATGTACACGACGATTTCCTGGAGGGCCTGCTCACAGCGGCCGGACGAGAATTTCTGCGTGGCCTGCTCTCGCCGCCGATCCGAGGTTTGATGTCCGGCCGCTCGTTACGACCGTTCGCCTCGGGATAAGGATCCCGGTGACCGGTGCAGCTGTGCCAGTCGCACCGCGGAGCCAACCCCGTCGGGTCGGAGAAGGTGATCGGGTTGTTGTTGGAATAGGTATAGCCGTTCATCTGCTGCGGGTCGCTCGGGTCCATCAGCGGGTCTACCGACAGGAACCGGCCCAGCGCCGCGTCGTACTGCCTGGCACCCAGCGTCACGAACCCAGCCGACTCGTCGATCGTGCCACCGACGAAACCCTTCTCTCCCGGGAAGTCCACCTCTGCACCACGAGGCCCGCCGAACGGCAACTGCCGACGCTGTGTCACCTGCATCGCCTGCGCATCCACCGCGAACCGAGCCGTTCCCTGATGGTCGCTCAGCAGCCAGGTAACCCCCGAACCGTCCGTGCGCATCGCGACGGTCGAAGACCCATGCTGGTAGTACCTCGTGGTCGTGGTCTCGCCGCTCGCGGAGTCCCAGCTCAGCTCCTGCCCAGGCAGATACAGAGTCGAACCGTCAGGGGTCCGCCGCAGGAGCCGCTCACCGTCCGCGCCGTAGACGAACTCGGTGACCTTCCCACCTTCGGTGGTCTTGACCAGGTTCCCCTCGGCATCCCACTCGAGGTCCTGCTCGTTACCCGCAACCTGGCGACGAACGGTGTTCCCGGTTTCGTCGTAGCCGAACTCCTGCAGGCTTGTCCCGCCCGGGCCTTCGGTGGTGACCGAGTTCAGCTCGTGCCCACCATCGGGGTAGGTGTAGTTCTGGACGGTGTCGCCGTCCGCGGAGTGGTCGGTGGCGGATACCCGGTTCCCGACCTTGTCGTAGCTGAACGACTTCCAGTACGGAGCCGGTCCGCCCAGCGAGTCAGTCGATGGATCCGCCGTGCAGTCACCATTCGGGGTCCAGGCCTCGGTCATCCGCCGCAGGTAGTCGTACTGGAAGCACTGGACGTCGGCCTGCTGCTCGCGCGGGGTGTCCGCGATCGAGGTGATGTTGCCAGCCGGATCGTAGGTGTAGTTCACGTCCGACTGCATCGGCTGGGGCAGCTCGGCATCCACGATCGTCCGAGCCAGCCGCCGGGTGTGTTCCTCGTAATAACGCGACAGCCAAGTACGTTTACTACCAGCACCGAGCTGCATCCGCTGCATTTCGCCATACTTGGTGTACTCGGTGTTGCTGACATAGCTGGTAGTACCTGACTGGTCTCGGAAACCACCACGAGTACTTACCGGGTTGCCGAGATCGTCGTAGACGGTGCTGTATACCTCGGTGGCCATGTCGCCTGCCGCCGCGTACCCCACGCCCCGGGGGCTGCCATCGTATTTGTACGAGTAGGTGGTCCTGTATGTCCCGGCCAAACCCTGCTCAGCGCCCGGAATCACCACCTCGGTTTCCAGCGGCTTATACAAACCGTCATAAGTCGTGACCCGGTTGGTGTATGGTTCGCCGCCGATCCAGCGGGTCGATTCGGCCAACTTCCCCTTGCCCCAACTGGCGGTGTCGTACACCCACTCGGCACGTTTGGGGCCGTCCAGCGAGCCCTCGTGCAAGGCAGTCTTACGGCCCAGCACGTCGTAGGCGTAGGCCAACGTGGTGCCGCGTGCGTCGGTGCTGGTAGTCACCTGACCGGCAACGTCGTAGGTCTTGGTCGTGACCCCCTTGTCCGGATCGTCGGTCTTGGTCTTGCGTCCACGCAGGTCGTACTCGTACCGCCACACGTTCCCGCCGGGATCGGTGATACTGGCCAGTTCGCCAGCCGAGGTATGCGTGTACTTCGTGCTGTCGTAGTCGCCCTCCGGTTTTCCGGACTGATACTGCCGCAACTCGACGGTGCGATCGCGCGCGTCGTTGACAATCGTCTTCGCGGTGCCCCCGCGTGGCGGGTCGATGTGCACCCGGTCCCCGCCGTAACCGACTTCGGTACGCCATTTCTCGACGCCGCCGCCCTTGAACACCTCGGCGACCACACGCCCGGCACCGTCGAACTCCCGCACAGTCAGGCCAGGAATCTCTGCATCAGTAGCGGACCACAGCTTGTTGTCCACCGGGGCGTCGTTGAAATATGGCCTGGTGCTGTAGTAGGCACGTCCTGCCGAGTCGTACCGGGTGTCGGTAAGCAACCGACCGCCGCCTGGTGCCGGTGTCTGCGTCTGCCGGGGCCGCAGCAAGCCGTCGTAGAGTTGCTTACTCGTGGTGTAGAGCCCGTCGGGGCCTACCCTCGTGGTAGTCACCACAGACGGTTCGTCCCGCGATATCCGGTAGGAATACTCGTAGCTACCGCGGTGGTGTTTAGATCTGAGCCGTATCGGTAGCCACACATCGGTCTTGCGTCCCAATGCGTCGTAGGTGATCTCGGTGGGGTTGCCGTTGGCGTCCACAACCTTCACTGGCTTTCCCCAGGCGGGAGCAAGCGTGGTTGTCGTCGCGTGTCCCTTTGCGTTGGTCACCACGGTCTTGGTCAGCGGACCACCGGCCGCCGGGGTGTAGTCCGTCGTCGTGCTCCGGTTCAAGGCGTCCTTGACCTCGGTCGGCCGGCCGTGGCCGTCGTAACTGACGGTCTCGGCGGTGACGTAGGTGGCATCCTGCGCGGAGCGCTCGCTCAGTTCCTCTGTGCGGGTAACGTTTCCCTTGGTCGGCGTGGCACCGAATGCCTGGCCGTCATAGGAGTTGCGGGTGCCCGACACCGCGTCGTCCGGATAGCTGGGGGTTGCCCCGCAGTGCACCGACACGGTCACGGTCTGCTTCGGGAAGGACAACAGCCAGCGGTCGTTATTGCGTGCGTAGCTGGTCCGGGTGCAGAGGTCGTCCTCGGCGTTTCCGACCTCGCCCAGGTCGTTGACCTCGGTCGGCAGACCCTTGTCGTCATACTCCGTCTCGATGCGAGTAACCCGGTTACCACCGGCCTCCAACGGGGTGATGGTCCGCTCAACCCCGGTGTTGACCAGGTAAGCGCTCAGATCGCCACGAGTAGCTGTCGGGCCCTGCCAGCTGGGTTCGGTGATGGTCTTCCCCACCACCGGTCCGCCTTCCCCGTTGTAGGTAATGGTCTCCAGCTGGAAACCGGACAACCAGTCGTGGTCCGGGTACGTGCCGCCCTCGGAGTCGGTGACGGAGACCGATCTCGTGCCGTCCGGCAGCTTGTCGCCGTTCATCCCGCGGAAGTACCGGTTCTCGGTGAGCGTGACCGGCCCATCGTGACCATTGCCCTTCCGGATCCGGACCCGACCAAACCCGTGGAACTCGTCCCAGGTCTTGTCCTCGTCCTTGGTCAGCTCGGAACGGCTATAGTGCCACGCGGCACCATCCAGGTACTCGTAAGTGGTCACATCGCCGACCGAGCTACCGAGCCGGTCAAGCCGGGTCACCGACTCCACCACGTACTTGTGGAAGTAGTCGGTACGTTCGGCGGAGTACGGCGCAGACCAGGTGACCGGGAAGCAACGCTTGGTGTTCGTCTCCGGCTTGTCCGGCAGCGAATCAGCCGAACAGTCCGGATCGGCGTACTTGATCGAAGTGACGCCGCCGGACTCGGAGACGATCGCGTTCATCCGGTAACGGATCAACGCCGCGTGTCCATCGATCGTCTTCACCCGGTTCGGCTTCTTGACACCTTCGAAGGTGACCTCCGGCAGCTCCGTCGTACCTCCGACGTGCCCGGTGTGCTGCACCCCCGCCAACCACATCGCAGGCTTTTCCCCGTCGCCCGGATCCGGATACTCGTGCCGCAAGGTCCACGAGTCCACGTCCTGGTAGCCGCTGCCTTGCCGCACCTGGGTTGTGACCTTGCTCAGGCGCTTGGTGGACCAGAAGGTCGGGGATTGCTGGTAATCCTCGCAGGTGTCGCCGTCGCACTTCAGCCGCCACGGGACGTCCGGCCAGTTCTCGTCCTTGTCCGGAGTGCATGTTGAGCCTGGCACGCAACGATCGGCCGTGTCGAACAACACCCGGCCGGACGCCGGAGTGGATTCGCCCTCACGGAGCCCGTACTCGATCCGTTCCAACCAGCCGTCACGTACGTACGAGGTGGCGGTCTCGTTCTTGTTCCGCCCGTACTTGTTGGTCGCCGCCTGATAGGAGTAGGTGATCATGTTGCCGTTGGGGTCGACCACCTTGTCCAGGTTCCACCGGTAGGCCTGGGTGCAGAACGACTCGTCGAAACCGCCGCCGTGGCAGGGCTCGCCCGCGTCGTCACCGTAGACGGGCACAGTCCATGCGGACTTGGCCGCCGGTTTCGATCCGTAGAAGTACTGGGTTCCCTCGGTGTCGGTGACCTTCCAGTACTCCCCGTTGTCATCCCCGTTACCGGCTCCGGTCAGTCGTTCGATCCGGGAGCCGTCATCCTGTTCCGGTCGCCATACTCCGGTGTCCTCGTCCCGGATCAACCTGGAGGCGGACCCGCCGAAGGACATCGTGGCGTTGTCACTGCGCCAGCACAGGTCGAACGGATTGTCCTTTGGTTCCCCCGGCAGGTCCTCGGCACAGCTTCCGTAGCTGCGCTCGATGAAGCCCGGCCAGAAGCTCCACCCATCACCGACCCAGGACGCCTGCGTGTTGCTGGCACTGGTGAGCCCGTCGACCTGAGCCGAGGAGTAGGACAGCGCCAGATCCGGGGCCAGTTCCCCCGGTGCCGGCGGCACTCGAAGGGGGTAAGACCAGGAAAAAGTGCCGGTTTGCGCCGACACGTCCCAGGTCGCGGACGGCGACAGCGAGGTCGCCGCATGGGTGCCGCTTCCCGCCTTACCGCCACCGGGATCGCCCGTAGGCTGGTCACCATGCAGCGCGTCGCGGCTCACCTCGTCCGGAAGTCGCGGCTCCATGGACTGCTCGTTCACCGGCACCGAATCGGTGCCCGGTAGCGGCACGGACGGGCCACCGGCCGCGGTAGCCACGGAGGGCAGGCTCACCGCAACGAGCAGGTCCGCAGCTATAACAGCGGCCAAAGCCACGGCCCGCTTGCGGCCGATGACCTTGCTACGGGTATCTATCCGCGGTGGTCTCATGATTCCTCCCGGATCGGGACCAATGAGAGGTCAGGCGCTACGAGTCAGGCGGTGGCGACGGGATACTCGTCGAGTTCCCGAGCCGGAATCACTTGGACCTGCTCACCTTCGGCCACCTCGGTACGCTGGCCACCTTCGATTCGCCAGATCCGGTCGGAGTTCGGTGCCTTCACCATGGTGCCGTCACCAATGATCTTGGGCATAGCGTCGACAACCCGCCATGGCACCAATCGGACGTCATCCCCGTCGTAACCGCTGTCATACATTTCTTGCGAGTTGTGGAACCAGACCTGCGCCCCACCAGCGACCACCAAGACGCCTTCCGGGTTCGATTCATGGCCGCCGGGAGCATCCGGTGCTCGCAGCACAGTGCCGTCCGGTATTTTCGCAGGGAGAAGCTTCAGCGTGCTCCACGGGACGAGCATGATCTCCTCAACCGTGTGCCCGGTGTCATAGAACTCCTGCGGGGTATCGAAGCCGACTCGCGCACCGCCGATGACCGCGTACACCACATCTGCGTTCGACGCATCTGGTGCCCGTAGGACGCTTTCCTCACCGAACGACGGCACGGTCGGGTTGGCCGGGTCGGTGTAAGAGTCGTACAGCGCCTTGATTCGATCATCCGTCAGGCCACCGGTATAAAGCCGGACGTCGTCTACTTGACCAGGCCAGAACTCGGCGGGCGAACCATCGTCCTTCCCTCGGCCGATCTTCAGGCCGCCGTCGGCGTTCCACGTGTTCTGCAGGGTGCCGTCGCCGATTCTTGTACCATTCACGTATAGCCAGACTTTCTTGGCAGCAGCGTCGTATACGCCAGCCAGATGAACCCAAGTATCTAATTCTGTACGCAAGGTGGAAAGTGCAGCTGCGGTAACGGGCGCGTCAGCCGTATCCGACTCAGGCATCTCGAACACCCAGGAACCCAGCCGATTTTCTCCGTCCAGCACGTGTCCCAGTCGGAACTTACTCGCGCGGTTACCGTCCACGCTGACCGCGGTAACCTGGCCGTCCTTCTCATCGAGATACACCCACGCAGACACCGTAAAGCTCGTATCGGTACGGAGGTCGACTCCGGTGGTCGACACGTGGTCGTCGACCCCGTCGAGCGACACGGCGTTGCCCGTGCGTCCCTCGGTGAACTCGGCGCCGTTGTGTAGCGTTCCGGTCCGGCCACCGATCGCATCGGCGGCCTGGTCACCCGAGCTTTCGTCGAGCTTGTGGTTGTGTATCAGGCTCAGATCGCGACCCGCCTGAAGTCGGACCTCGTCCGCGAACAGCGCACGGCTGTACAACTTCACGTCGTCGACCGAGCCAGGCAGGAAGTCGATCCAATTGTCCTGCCAACGGGCCCTGCCGATGTTCAGTTCACCGGTGGCCTTCCACGCATCGGCGAAATGGCCCGTTCCGTTCAGGGTCCCGTTCACGTAAAGACGGATCTTCTGCGCTGGAGCATCATAGACGGCAGTGAGATGCGTCCACGCCCCTACCTGAGCACTCTGCTCCGAGTGCACTTGAGTAATGGCGGAAGGATGGGTGGCGTCGGGCCCATGCATGGCGAGCGCGAACCGTCCTTCGCTGGAATATGCCAGGTTGAAGGCGGACGTGTGGGTACCGTTCTGGCTGACCACCGATGCCCAACGCGACGGTAGTTCGTCGAGCTTGACCCAGGCCGCCACTGAGAAGCTCTGGGAGGAGTCCACGGCGATCGGAGCACTGATGTACTCGCTGTTGCCGTCCAGCTGTACAGCCAGGTCACCCGGGTTGGGGTCGTCGGACTGACCCTCGGTCCAGGAGGGATAGTTATGCAGTGTGCCGTGCAGATCTGCATCAACGGAGTTCTGCGCGTTGCCGTCCAGCTTCCATGAAGCGGCCACCACATCGTCCTGTCTGACGATGCCCTGGATCTCGGTCTCACCCAAGGCTCTGCTGTAGGCACGCACCTCGTCGACGGCTCCAGGCCAATGGTCCACCGGTGCGCCAGCCAGCTTCGCCCTACCGATCACGAACTTTCCGGTCGAGTTCCAGGCACTACTTACCGGTGCGGTGGCCATTGCCTCGCCGTTGACGTAAATCGTTAGCTCCTGCGCCGGCGCATCGAACACACCGGCTACGTGCGTCCACGTACCGGCCTGAGCCGTACCGGACGGTGACCATGCATAGCCGGCCCACCCGCCGCCAGTTTCTTCCAGCGCACCGAACATCCATCCCGTACCACGTTGCTGCAACAGGAAACCGCTGTTGGCTTCGCCATCCTGGCTGATAGCAGTCAACGCACCGCCATCGGGAGCCAGTGCGTCGGCCTTGAGCCAACCGGCGACCGAGAAGCTCTGGTCCGTCCGAACCGCGGGTCCATTGGTGAGGACCTGATCGTCCACACCATCCAACTGGACAGCTCCATCCAAAGCACCGTCCGACGTGAACACAGCTCCGTTAGCAAGGATGCCCGCATCACCACCCGCGACGGCGTTCCGGGCGGTTGACCCTTCGTTCTCGTCGAGTTTCCAATGCCCAACCTGTACGTTGTCCTTGCTCACGAGACCGTGGATCTCGAGGTCGGACAGCGCACGGTCGTAGATGCCGACCTCGTCCACGGCCCCCAGCCATTTCTCCGCTGGTGCGCCGAACCACTTGGCCCGGCCAATGCGAACCGGTCCGTCCGCGTTCCAGTGGTCTTGGTATTCGACCTCTGCCGCGAGTACACCGTTCACGTACAGCGAGGCTGTCCCGTCAAAAGCGTCGTACACCCCGGCAAGATGTGTCCATTCGCCGACGCGGGCATACTGTGCGGAGACGACATACGCACCGCTGTTGTTCACTTCCGCATCGCTGCCGGGAAGCGTGAACCTCCACCTGTTGTCCTCGGTGGCCTGCAGTAGAAAGCCACTCAGATGGTTGCCGTCCTGGGAAACAGCCGTAGGGAAGCCACGATCGAGCTCATCAGGACGGACCCAGGCGGCTACCGAGAAACTCGCGTCGGTGCGGACTGTGTTCGGCGCACTCACGTCGTCGTCGATGCCGTCCAGCTGGATACCGGCACCGACCGCGCCCGGGCCCCAGGTCGCGCCGCCATTCACCGTGCCGTCGCGGTCACCGAGGAAAGCGTCATCGGCTGCGTCTCCGTCCAGCGACCAGTGCGAGGCAGCACCGTTTCCGGCGCGGACGTAGAAGTGGTAGACCCGCATCGGACTTCGCAGTCCGGCACGGTCGACGCTCTGCACGTACAGGTCGACCGGCCCGTCCGTCGGCGGCTCGATCACTACCTTCGCGTTCCCGCCGAGTTCATCGGCATCCACCTTGGTGGTCGGTGGGTCGGTGAACCCATACAGATAATGGTCGACATCGCTGACGCCGCTGGAGGTGAAGGTGAACTCGTCCGGGACACCGACGCCGCCGTGCCAGGCGTTGTCCTCCTGGTATAGACGGCCGGAGACGCCCGGTTGGGCATCAGGGGCCTGCCTGTCCACGGTGAAGGACGGCCCGTTGGCGCTCGGACCGCCGAGAGCTCCGTCGTATCCGTGCACGGACCAGTTGACCGTCTGGCCGTGCTTGTCGCTCACGTCCAGTGGCGTTCCGTAGGTCGATCCGGAGGCGAGCCACTGTTCTCGATGGATGGTTTGGCCGGACGGCTGCATCGTCGCCGTCCAGTTGGCCCGCAACTGACCACCATCCGGGTCACTCAGCCTGCCTTGCAGGGTGATCTGGTCTCCGCCGTAGTAACGCTTGCCAGCACACCACCGGCAGGGATCCGGCAGCGTCGGGTTGGTTCCCACCCAGTGCGGTGCGTTCGGCTTGCGGTTGAACGTCACCGACAGCTTGGGGAAGAAGCGGACCCCGTTCTCCTGTTTGACGTGGAACCGTTTCCAGGCCGCGTCGTTGTTGTTGCCTTCGTCGCCGTAAGAAGCCTTGATACCGAGGTGGATATCGCCCCAGCCGACGTCCGCGCCCTCCTGGACCGCGCTCTGGGCATCCATGCCGATCCAGGTGGGACCACAGGACTGCCCGGCTTTCGCCGTGGACCGGGACGAAGAAAGGTGCCGGTGCCAGGCAGGTTGGTTGTTCCAGGTGGTACCCGGCCCGATCGGGTCCGTCAAGTGCAAGTACATTCGCGGGACCTGGTTCGGATCACAGGTGTGCGAGTACTTCCACACCTGATAGATCTGGAACTCGGCACTCTTGATCCGCGCGCCCCGCAGTACGCCCATGGGGAACCGGAAGATCGAGCGGTCCAGGTACTCGCTCGGCCAGCCGGGCGCATGCCCGACCCTGGCAACGCCCTTGTAGCGCTCGTCGTCGTCGCGCGGCGTGAGGTTCCAGTGCGAATCGTTCCGATGGGAACGGCGTACCAGCGTCCAGGCCGACTTCTCCGGAGTGATCGCGCTGAAGTCCGGGTCGATCACCAGCGGAAAGGTCGCGTTCTGGTCGGTGAGCAGTTCCTTGTCCGGCATCAGGGATACCGAGTCCGACCCGATGCGCACACCGACGGCAGCGTCCTTGGGCCGAGGCTCGGCCGCAGCGCGTGTCGACGCGCCGACCTGCTCGGTTCCCGATGAATCCCACATGCGAGGTGCCGGTGCGTGGAAGACGGTTGCCCCGGCCTGGTCTACGGCCTTGATGTTGCCCGCCTCGTCCGCGCTGAGCCGCACGCCTTCGGTCCGCAGGTCGAAGTCGATTTCGTGCAGCTCGGGGTTGGCCGCTGCTTCCGGCGTCTTCACCACCAGTTCGTGCGCGAAACCGCGCAAGGTGGCGCGCACCCGTAGGTCCACACCGGACATGACCTCCGGGTAGGTGGCCGAGTCGCCGGAGAGCACCGGCTCGGGCAGCTGCTCCGGCCAGCCTAGCGCGAGTTCCTTGCCGCCGTTGACAATCGTGGCCAGGGCAGCATCGCCGCCCGCGGAAAACGAGACCTCGATGGGAGAAGCCTTCGCGGCGATCGTGCCGTCGGCACGCCGTTCCAACGTGGTGTCCGCGTCCACCCACTCGCCATCCCGACGCACCCGCTCGGGCATCACCGACTGCTCCAGGGTGAGATCGCCCTCCGGATTGGCGAAAACCTTGGCCGTCTCCGAGGTATGGCGGGTCACCTCGACCCGGCTGCCCTGCTCCTGTGCCGCGGCGAGGGCGGTCGCCTCGTCCGCTGCCGCGGTGATCGGTTCGGCCGCTGGTGCCTCCGCGGCGGCGGGCACGGCATGCATCGATGTCATCCAGACGGCGCTCAACGCGAGCACCGACAACGAGCGCAGCGTCCAGCCGCGCGCCCCTGCTCGGCGCGACATAACGAAAACTCCCCTACCCGGTCAGCGCGGGTCCCCCGACAACACGCGACCTTTACGTTGCCTGTGGGAGTCTTCCGGGGAGATCGGTACCGGACAGCCGCCAGTTGGCGGACACCCCGGTAACGAATCGCTATCTCGGCGCCGATCGGCGTGCGGCAATCGGGCTAAGAGGATGCGGTGATCGTCCCAGCGGCATCCGGATACGACTGATACAGGTCCACGACATCTTCGTCTGACAGGATCCGGTCGTACAGGCGGACGTCATCGACCTTGCCGGGCCAGAACTCACCGGCGGCGCCATCGGCCTTACCCCGGCCGATCTGCAAGCCACCATCCGCGTTCCAGGTGTTCTGCACCGTGCCATCGCCGGTTCGGCTCCCATTGACGTAAAGCCACAAGCGGTCCGCCGATGCGTCATACACCCCGGTGAGATGGATCCACGTCTCTGTCTCGGATTCCCAGGTAGACACAGCCTTCTCGGTAAAAAGTGCGCCGTCGGTGTCCGACTCGGGCATCTCGAACACCCACGAACCGAGCCGGTGCTGCCCGTCCATCACCTGACCGAGCCGGAACTTGCTGGTGCGGTCACCATCCAGACTGACGGCGGTCTGCTGGCCGGGCTTCTCCTCGAGGTAGACCCAGGCGGCGACGCTGAAACTCGTGTCGGTGCGCAGGTCGACTCCGGTGGTCGATACATGGTCGTCCACCCCGTCGAGCGACACGGCGTTACCCACGCGCCCTTCGGCGAGCTCAGCCCCGTTGTGCAGCGTCCCGAGCCGGCCGCCGGCCACGTCGAAGGTGTAGTTGCCGAAGCCCTCGTCCAGCGGGAGGTAGTGCACAGGGCAGTGCGTGCCGACCTTGGTCACCGACGGTTCCGCTGCGGCGGGCATCGGTGTGAGCCAGACGGCACTCAACGCGACCACCGGCAACAATCGCAGCGCCCAACCACGAGCCCCTGCTCGACGCGACATGAAGAACTCCCCTAACCCGGTCAGCGCGGGTCCCCCGACAACACGCGACTTTGCTGTTCCGGGCAGGAGTCTCCCGAGAAGATCGGCATCGGGCAGCCGCCAGTTGGCGGACACGCCGGTAACGACTCGAACTCCCGACGCCGATAGCAGTGCGGCGAACGGCGTAGCCGGATACGGTGATCGGCTCAGCCGCGGGATTTGTACTCGCGCAGCAGGCCGCGGCTGATGATGGTCTTCTGGATCTCGCTGGTGCCCTCGCCGATGAGCAGGAACGGCGCCTCGCGCATCAGCCGCTCGATCTCGTACTCCTTGGAGTAGCCGTAGCCGCCGTGGATGCGGAACGCCTCCTGGGTGACCTCGGCGCAGTACTCGCTGGCGATCAGCTTGGCCATTCCGGCCTCGACGTCGTTGCGCTCACCGGCATCCTTCAGCCGCGCGGCGTTGACCATCATCAGGTGCGCAGCCTCGACCTTGGTGGCCATCTCGGCCAGCTTGAACGCGATCGCCTGGTGCTCGGCGATCGGCTTGCCGAAGGTCTTGCGCTGCTGGGCGTACTCCACCGCGAGCTCGAAGGCCCGGATCGCGATTCCACACGCCCTGGCGGCCACGTTGACCCTGCCGACCTCGATTCCGTCCATCATGTACGAGAAGCCCTTGCCCGGCGCGGCACCCAGCACCGTGTCCGCACCGGTGCGGTAGCCGTCGAACACCGCCTCGGTGGTGTCCACGCCTTTGTAGCCCATTTTCTCGATTTTGCCCGGAATGGTGAGGCCGGGTGCGACCTCACCGAATCCCTCCGGCTTCTCCACCAGGAACGTGGTGAGGTTCTGGTGCGCCTTTTCCGCGCCTTCCTCGGTACGCACCAGCAACGCGATCAGGTTCGAGGTCCCACCGTTGGTCAGCCACATCTTCGAGCCGTCGATGACGTAGGAGTCGCCATCCTTGCGCGCCTTCGTCTTGATCGCGGCGACGTCCGAGCCGAGGTCGGGCTCCGACATCGAGAACGACCCCCGCACCTCGCCGGTCGCCATGCGCGGCAGGAAGTGCTGCTTCTGCTCCGGCGTGCCGTGCCGGTTGATCATGTGCGCCACGATGAAATGCGTGTTGATCACACCGGAGACGCTCATCCAGCCGCGGGCGATCTCCTCGACCACCAGCGCGTAGGTGAGCAGCGACTCGCCGAGCCCGCCGTACTCCTCGGGGATGGTGATACCGAAGAGGCCCATCTCCTTCATACCCTCGACGATCTCCGCCGGGTACGTGTCGGTGTGCTCCAGCTCCTGCGCCTGCGGGATGACCTCCTTGTCCACGAAGGCGCGGACCGTGGCCAGGATCTCCTTCTGCACGTCGGTCAAGCCGGCGGTCTGGGCGAGGCGGGCCATGCGTGCTCCTCGTGGTGGCTCCGGGCGGCAGGTTACCCGTCAGTATGACGGAAATCGCCGCATTCGCAGGTTCGGGGTGGGCAGGGCCACTGCCGATGGCCAGGACAAAACCGATCGACAGGCGCGGAATGCTCTGAACGTGACCGAGTTGATCGTTCCGCCGCCGTTCGCCGCGCACATCGGTGCCATGGCAGGCGATCGGGGCCGCGCCTGGGTGGCCGCGCTGCCCGGCCTCGCCGCGCAGTACCACCGGGCGTGGTCACTGACCGCCGACGGCCCCACGCTCCACGGCTACACCGCGCTCGTGCAACCGGTGACCAGGGCAGATGGCGGCGAGGCGATGCTCAAGCTCGGCTGGCAGGACGAGGAGACCAGGGACGAGCCGGTGGCACTGGCCGCCTGGGACGGCGCGGGCGCGGTGCGGCTGCTGGCAAGTGACCCCGAACACGGGGTCCTGCTGCTGGAGCGGCTGGACGCCGGGCGCACGCTGGACGGCGAGCCGATCGACAGGGCTGTGGCGGTGGCCGGCGGGTTGCTGCGCAGGCTGTCCGTGCCCGCCCCGCCGCTGCGCCGGAGCTTGCGCGCCGAGGCGGCCCGCTGGGCGGCCGAACTGCCAACGGAATGGCAGCGGCTGGGCAGGCCACTGCCGAAGGAACTGCTGGACGCCGCCGTGGCCGTCTGCCGCGAGCGCGGCCCGCGTGCCGGTTCGCTGCTGGTGAACGAGGACCTGCATTACCAGAACGTGCTGCGTGGCAGCAGGCAGCCATGGCTGGTGATCGATCCGAAGCCGATCGCGGGCGACCCGGAGTTCGGGGTGATCCCCTTGCTGTGGAACCGGATGGGCGAGACGACCCTGGACGAGCGGTTCGCCGCGCTGGTCGCCGCAGCCCGGCTCGACCCGGCGCTGGCCAGGGACTGGACCCTGGTGCGCGCGGTGGTGAACTGGCTGTGGGCGGTCGAGGACGAAGCGGAGGGCGACTGGCTGCACACCGCCGTCGTCCGGATCGCCGGGTGGGCCGGCGCACGCTGAGCGGGGAAGAAACCGGCACGAACTACCCTTCCGTAGCATGGAGGGTGAACATTCGGTTTGCCCCCAGAGAAGGTCGGTGCTCGAGCAGTGACCAGCACGCAGCAGCTTCCCAGTGTCGACGACGTCCACAACGCGCTGAAGGACGTCATCGACCCGGAGATCAAGAAGCCGATCACCGAACTTGGCATGGTCAAGGACGTCACGGTCGGCGAGGACGGCGTGGTCAACGTCGCGATCTACCTCACGATCGCGGGCTGCCCGCTGAAGGACACCATCACCAAGGACACCACCGCCGCGGTCGAGCGGCTCGACGGCGTCCGCGAGGTCAAGGTCGAGCTGGACGTGATGAGTGACGAGCAGCGCACGGAGCTGCGCAAGTCGCTCCGCGGCGACTCCGCCGAACCGGTGATCCCCTTCGCCCAGCCCGGCTCGCTGACCAGGGTGTACTGCGTGGCCTCCGGCAAGGGCGGGGTCGGCAAGTCCAGTGTGACGGTGAACCTCGCCGTGGCCATGGCGGAGCGTGGGCTCTCGGTCGGCGTGGTGGACGCGGACATCTACGGCCACTCGGTGCCGCGGATGCTCGGCGCGCGGGAGAAGCCGACCAAGGTGGAGAAGATGATCATGCCGCCGCAGGCGCACGGCGTGAAGGTCATCTCGATCGGGATGTTCACCCCTGGCAACACCCCGGTGGTGTGGCGGGGGCCGATGTTGCACCGCGCGCTGCAGCAGTTCCTTGCCGACGTGTTCTGGGGTGACCTCGACATCCTGCTGCTGGACCTGCCGCCGGGTACCGGGGATATCGCGATCTCGGTGGCCCAGCTCATCCCGAACGCCGAACTGCTGGTGGTCACCACGCCACAGCAGGCCGCGGCCGAGGTGGCCGAGCGGGCGGGCGCGATCGCCCTGCAGACCCGGCAGCGAATCGCCGGTGTGATCGAGAACATGTCCTGGCTGGAGACCCCGGACGGCTCGCGGATGGAGATCTTCGGCTCCGGGGGCGGGCAGACGGTTGCCGACTCGCTGTCCAAGTCCACCGGTGCCGAGGTGCCGCTGCTCGGTCAGGTTCCGCTGGACCCGCGGCTGCGCGAGCAGGGCGACGCCGGTACCCCGCTGGTGCTGTCCGAGCCGGAGGCCCCGGCCTCGGAGGTGCTGCGCACCGCGTCCTCGAAGCTTTCCACCCGGGCCCGCGGCCTCGCAGGCCGCATGCTGAACGTCACCCCAACCTGACGCCGCGGCGCCGCCCTCAGGTGGCGTCGGGGTCGACGGGGGGCTTCTCGCCGGGCTTGAGCGGTTCGGCGGGCTTGGTGGCCCCGGGATAACCGTTGGGCTTGTAGTAGTCCCCGCCGTTACCGTTGATGTTGTTCATCCCGAGCGGGTCGGGGTCGCCGTCGAACAGATGCTGGGTGACCACCCGCTTGGGGTCGAAGCTGCGCAGCTCGCGCAGGTCCTCGATGGGCTGGCGGAACTCCTCGTACTCCGGGCCCATCTCGTCGCGCAGCTGCTGCCGCGCCCCGGTGGCGAAGTCGCGCACCTTACGGACGCTCTTGCCGAGCCAGGCCGCCGCATCGGGCAGCCGCTCGGGACCGAGGATGAACAGCCCGGCGACGATGAGCACGAGGATCTCGCCCCACCCAACGCTCTCGAACACCGCGAACCTCCGCCTCGCCGACGCGTATGCCACGACCAGGGTACCGCCCGCACCGGCCTGCCGGGCCGGTCAATCTGAAGCCCACTCAGTCACTGCCGAGCGTGACGTCCACGGTGAGCTTCCGGTTCGCCCGCACCAGCTGCACCGGCACCACGTCACCGATGTCGTGCTCACGCACCGCGACGGTCAGCTCGGCCGCGTTGCGCACCGGCCGGTCCCCGACCTTGGTGATCACGTCGCCCTCGGCGATCCCGGCGTTCGCCGCGGGCCCGCCCGCGGTCACGTTGCGGATCTGCGCGCCCTCCGAGGTGTTCGCCGACACCGAGGCCGCGTTCACCCCGAGGTCGGCGTGCTTGACCTCGCCGTCCCGGATCAGTGCCTCACTGATCCGGACCACCTGGTCGACCGGGATGGCGAAACCGAGGCCGATGCTGCCACCGGAACCCTGACCACCCCCGCCGACGGTCCTGATCAGCGAGTTGATCCCGACCAGCGCCCCGGTGGCGTCCACCAGCGCGCCACCGGAGTTGCCGGGGTTGATCGCGGCGTCGGTCTGGATCGCGTCGTAGGTCACCGGCGGGTCGCCGTTCTCCCCCGGCGCGGTCACCGGCCGGTTCAGCGCGCTGACGATGCCCTCGGTCACCGTGTTCTCCAGGCCGAACGGCGAACCGACGGCGATGACCGAGTCCCCGGCCGCCAGATCGGCGGACTTACCGATCTCGATGACCACCGGGTTCGGCACGTTCACCTTGATCACCGCGAGGTCGGTCTTCGGGTCGGTGCCGACGATCTCCGCCCGCGCACGGGTGCCGTCGATGAACACCGCGGTGATCTCGGCCTGCTCGTCCCTGGTGGCCCCGGAGACCACGTGGTTGTTGGTGACGACGTAGCCATCCGGGTCGATCATGACCCCCGAGCCGACCCCACCGGCCTGCCCGGACTTGACCTCGATGGACACCACGGCCGGGGCGACCCGGCCCGCGATATCGGCCACCGATCCGGCAGGCCGCTCCTTGCCTGCCTGCGCCTCGGCGATGTTCAGCTCACCGGTCAGCGAGTCGCCCGCACTGGAGAGGAACCAGCCGACCACGCCGCCGACGGCGCCGATCAGCAACGCGACCGCGCCGAGCAGGGCCAGCGCGGTGGGCTTCACCCTGCGGCCGAACAGCACCTCGGGCAGGCTCAGCAGCGCCCCGCGGGGCCGCTCGGTGTCCCGCTCGGCATCCTCCTCGCCCGGTACGGCCGGGCCGCCGAGCACGGCACCCGCTCCGGGGTCCCGCCACGGGTCCCCCTGGCGCGACCACAGCGGTTGCTCTACCTCCTCGGCCGGGCCGCCGCCGTTGCCTTCCTGCGGCCGCTGCAGCACGACGCCCTCGGCACCCTGCGGGCGGCGGAACGCCTCGACCAGCGACTCCGGGGGCGGCGGAGCGCTGGTCAGCCCCTCGACGTTGCCGTTGCGGCGCTCCGGTGAGTACAGCTTGTCGAAGGAACCCCGTACCCCCCGTGGGCGGCCGAAGACGGCCGCCTGTGCCTGGTCCACCGGGGGACGGTTCACCGGGCGCGGCCCGAGCCGGTTCTCCCGCGCCGCGGGATGTTCCTGGTTCGAGTTCGGCTGGTTCATCGTTCCCCGGAATGTGTTGGTGCCTCGGGCTCCGCCAGGTGGACGGGTGACTGACTGGCGTGACCATACGCCAGCCCCGGATCACCAAGTCTGCCGTGATCCCGGTGAAGTAGGCGTTGCGCAGGAGCGCGAGGTCAGGGCTGGTGCGCGCCCACCGGAACGGGGACCTCCCGGCCCGCGTCCTCGGTGCCGGACGCCGCCGGGGGCGTTGTGGTCGTGGTGGTCGGGGCCTGCCTCGGCGGCCCCTGCACCCCGAACTGCGCGCGCAGTACGTCCCGCGGCGGCACCCCGGGGCCCCCGCCGGTCTCCTCCCCGCCGGAGGTGGCCACCAGCGCGAGCGCGCTCAGTACCAGCCCGGACACCACCACACCCGCGCCCTGCGCGGCGCGGCGTTTCGAGACGTTCAGCCGGGCACCGTTACCGAGTACATTCGGCGAGTTACCGAGCGGGGCGGTGCTGCCGAGCGGGGCGGTGCTGCCGAGCGGGGCGGACTCCACGCCGGCCGGAGAACCGGACGAGCCCGGGGAACGCAGACCGGCGACCCGGTCCGGGCGCTGGATCGCGACCAGCTGACCATCCTCGGTGATCGCCAGGTTGTCCGGCGTGCTGGAGACCTCGGTGTGCTCGGGTATGGACCGCAGGCTCGCCAGGAAACCCGCCGACATCCTCGGTGCCTCGGCGCCTTTCACCGCGGCGCGGGCCTGCCGCTGCGCGGTGACCTCGGCGGCGCACCCCGGACAGCGGGCGACATGCGCCGCCGCCCGTTCGTGCGCGCCGAGGGAAAGCTCCCGGTCGACGAACGCGACCACGGCATCCGGTAGCAGGTGCGATTCGGGGAGTCCCCATCCCCGTGCTTCGCTCATACCCTGGCCTCCGCGTAGGTGAGCGGCGGCACGATCTCGGCGTTCGCCGGGGCCTTGCGGCGTTCCAGCGCTACCCGGAGTGCCTGCCTGCCGCGGTGGATTCTGCTGCGCACAGTGCCGAGCTTAACCCCGAGCGTGGCGCCGATCTCCTCGTAGGACAGCCCCTCCACATCGCAGAGCACGACCGCGGCGCGGAACTCCGGCGGGAGCTCGTCCAGCGCGGCCTGCAGGTCGGGGTCCAGATGGGTGCGGGAGTAGACCTGCTCCGGGCTGGGGTCGTCACCGACGATGCGGTCGGTGTCCTCCGGCAGGCCCTCCATGCGCACCCGCGACCGGCGGCGTGCCATGTCCAGGAACAGGTTCGTGGTGATCCGGTGCAGCCAGCCCTCGAAGGTGCCCGGCTTGTAGGAGGCCAGCGAACGGAACACCCGGATGAAGGTCTCCTGGGTGAGGTCCTCCGCGTCGTGGACGTTACCGCTGAGGCGATAGGCGAGCCGGTAGACCCGGTCGGCATGCTCGCGCACGACCTCGTCCCAGGTCGGCGGGGTCCATGTCGGCTCGGCCTTGTCCCCGACCTGGGTCACGGCGGCGGCATCCGCCGGCAGCTCAGCGCTCTTCGGACTCTTCTGCATCGACAGCGAAGGCACCTCCATAGGGCAGCTCTCCCAACTATTCAGCCCAACGCGGAGCCTGCCCCGCGTGTTCCCACCTGTGGGACTCAGTTTCGCCTGCTTCCTTATGGTTCTAGTGAGATCGGGCTGAGAGCAGCCTGAGAAGGTTTTCCCGGTTCCGCCGGTCCTGCTCGGATACGGCGATGTGCACCGCTAATGTTTCCGCGTGACCTCCGAGACGCACATCACCGGTTCGGCGGATCTGGGTGACTACATCGAGGGTTACCTGCCCGAGGACGAGGTCCTGGGCTCCGCCCGCGCCCAGGCCGAGGACCTCGGCTGCGTCCCGCTCAGCCGCGCGGGCGGCGCCGCCCTGCGCTTCCTCGCCGCCGCCTCGCGGGCGCGGGCGGTGGTGGAGGTCGGCACCGGCACCGGGGTGAGCGGGCTCTACCTGCTGCGCGGCATGGCCGAGGACGGCGTGCTCACCTCGATCGACATCGAGCCGGAGTACCACCGGGCCGCGCGGCAGAACTTCCTTGCCGCCGGCTACCAGCCCGGCCGCACCCGGCTGATCATGGGCAGGGCACTGGACGTGCTGCCCCGGCTCACCACCGGTGGCTACGACCTGGTGTTCATCGACGCCACCATGCCCGAGTACCCGGGCTACTGCGAGCTCGGCGTGCAGCTGCTGCGGCCGGGCGGGGTCATCGTGTTCCAGGGTGTACTGGCGGAGGGCAGGGTGACCGACCCGGCGCGGCGGGACACGGAGGCGGTCGCGCTGCGCGGCCTCACCCGTGCGGTGCGTGAGGATGAGCGGCTGATGCCCGCGCTGCTTCCGGTGGGCGCCGGGCTGCTGGTGGCCGCGCATACGACCACCTGACCCCGGCCACGCCGAGCGCGGCGAGCCCGAGCCAGACCCCGGTGGTGCCCACCAGCCAGCCCCATCCCGCATGGCCGTAGACCATGCTGCCGAGGGTGCCGCCGATGCTGCTGCCCAGGTAGTAGGCCAGGGTGTAGAGCCCGGAGACCTGCCCGCGGGCCCCGGCGGGCGCCTCCGCGGCTGCCCAGCCGTTGGCCACCGCGTGCGCGGCGAAGAAACCGCCGGTGAGCACCACGAAGCCGAGCACAACCAACGGCAGCGAGTCGGGGAGGGTCAGCGCCGCCCCGCCCGCCGTCACCAGCAGCGCGGTGACCAGGGAGCGGACCCTGCCGAACCGGGTGACCAGCCTGCCCATGGCCGCCGAGGACACCGTGCCCATCGCGTAGGCGAGGAACACCAGCGAGGCCACCGCGGGGGAAAGGTGCAACGGCGCCCCGGTGAGCCGGAAGCCTGCCGCGTTGTACAGCGCGACGAACGAGCCCATGGCCAGCAGCGCGACCGCGTACTGGGCGAGCAGCACCCGGCCGCGTAGCGCGCTGCCGAGCCCGGCGAGGACCGCGCGGACCCGGTGCCCACCACCGCCGCGGGCCGCCTCGCCGCCGCGTGGCAGCGCGAGGACGGTGAGCAGAGAGCACAGCAACGCGATCACGGTGACCACGGTGAGCGCCCCCTGCCAGCCGAGCAGGTCAGCGGTGAACCCGCTGGCCAGCCTGCCGGTCATCCCGCCGATGGTGTTGCCCGCGATCATCACCCCCACCGCGGCGGCGACCCCGCGCGAGCCGGGGCCGTCCCGGCCGAGCTGCTCGGCGAGGTAGGCGGCGGCCACGCCGGGAAAGCCCGCGATCGCCACCCCCTGCAACGCACGGACCAGCAGGAACAGCGGATAGCTCTGGGCGAGCGGGAGCAGCAGCGCCAGCAGCACGGATCCGAGCACCGAGGCCAGGATGATCGGGCGCCTGCCGACCAGCTCGGACAACGCGGCGATCGGCAGCACCGCGGCCGCCAGCGCGCCGGTGCCGATGCTGATCGCCAGCGAGGCCCCGCCGGGATCGAGGTGAAAATGCGCGGCCAGCTGCGGCAGTACCGGTTGCGGGGCGTAGAGCAGCGCGAAGGAGGAGATCCCCGCAGTGGCCACGGCGAAGGTCACCCGGCGGGCCCTGGCGGGTGCTGGCGCGGTGGCAACGGACACGACCGCGACGCTAAGCCGGGCTAATCAATGCGTCCAATACGTAATTGGAGCATTATTCATACCGTGGTGGATGAAATGGCGGATTGGCAGCTCGCCGGGGAGCTGGCCCCGGGGCTGGCCCTGCTCGGGGTGCTCAACCGCACAGGGAATCTCACTCGGACGGCCGAGCTGCTCGGCATCCCGCAACCGACCGCCAGCAGGCGGCTGGCCGCGCTGGCCGAGCTGGTCGGCACGCCGCTCACCGTGCCGCGGGGCAGGGGGATCCGGCTGACCAGGGTGGGTGCGCTGCTGGCCGGCACCGCGGAACAGGCGCTGAGCGTGCTGCACGGCGGCATCCGGCAGGTACGCGAGGAGATCTCGCCGGAGCGCGGGCGGGTGGTACTGGGCTTCCTGCATCTGCTCGGGCGCTCGTACGTGCCGGAGCTGCTGCGCCGGTTCCGGGCCGACCAGCCGGGGGTGCGGTTCAGCCTGGTGCAGGGCTCCCGGCAGGACGTGCTGGACGGCCTCATCCGCCGCAGCATCGACCTCGCGCTGGTCGCCCCGGTGCCGGTGGACGATCCGGCGTTACGCGGGCACTGGCTGGCCGAGCAGGAACTGTTCCTTTCCGTGCCGGCGACCCACCGGCTCGCCGGCCGCACGGCGGTCACGATGGGCGAGCTGAGCGCGGAACCCTTCGTGCTGCTCGAACCGGGCTACGGGCTGCGGCAGATCACCGACGAGCTGTGCGCGGCCGCGGGATTCCGGCCGGAGGTCGCCTTCGAGGGGCAGGAGTCGGACACCGTGCGCGGCCTGGTCGCGGCCGGTTTCGGGGTGGCGCTGCTGCCGCGGTTCGAACCCTCGCCGCCTGCCGAGGTGGTGGAGCTACCGCTGCGGCCGAGGGTGACCCGCTCGATCGGGCTGGCCTGGCCCGCCGATCAGGAACCGACCCCCGCGGTCGCGGCCTTCCGCGAGTTCGTCATCGGCGCCCAGGACGCGGCCAGCTCGACCAGGGTGCGCGCGGCGAACCCGGTGCCGCCCGGCACCACCTCGCAGTAGTTCTGCTCCGAGCGCGCGGGCCCCGCGATGTCCAGGTGGGCCCAGGGCAGCCCGGCGGTGAACTCGCGCAGGAACAGGGCCGCGGCGATGCCGCCGGGCCCGGAAGGGGCCTGGCGCAGGTCGGCGATCTCGCTGCGCACGGCCTCGGCGTAGTCCTCGACCAGAGGCATCCGCCACCACGCCTCGCCGGTGCGTTCCCCGGCCTCCCTTACCCACTGGGCCAGGGCGTCGTCGCTGGCGAACAGGCCCCCGGTGCGCAGGCCGAGGGAGACCTTCATCGCACCGGTCAGGGTCGCGACGTCGACAACCGCGTCCGGCGCGTATCGCTTGATCCCGTAGACCAGCGCGTCGGCGAGCACCATCCTGCCCTCGGCATCGGTGTTGCCGACCTCGGTCGTGGTGCCACCGTAGTGCCGGATCACGTCCCCCGGCCGGTAGGCGCTGCCGGAGACGTGGTTCTCCGCGGCGGGCACCAGCGCGGTCACCTTCACTCCCAGCCGCAGCGCGGCGATGGCCCGGACCGCGGCGAGCACGGCGCCGCCGCCCGCCATGTCGGTGCGCATCATCGGCATGCCCTCGGCGGGTTTGATCGAGATGCCGCCGGTGTCGAAGGTGATGCCCTTGCCGACCAGCAGCAGGTGCCCCGCGGCGCCGCGGGGGCGATAGGCGAGCTCGATCAGCCGCGGCGGGCTGGCCGAGCCGCCGCCAACCGCGAGCATGCCGCCGAAGCCCTGCTCGGCGAGCCAGCCCTCGTCCCGCACCGTCGTGGTGAGCCAGGGAAGGTCGCTTGCCATGCGCTCGGCGACCCCGGCGAGCCATCCGGGGTTCTTCACGTTGGACGGGGTGTTGGCGAGATCACGGGCGAGCGCCGAGGCGGCGGCCAGCTCACGCGCCCGGGTGGCGATCTCGGTGTACGGCTGGATGGCCCGGTCGTACCCGGTGATCACCCGCAGGGTCTGCGGCCGCGGCGGGTCCGGTTCCCCGCTGACCACATAGCGGTAGCCGCCGAGCAGCGCGCCGGTCAGGAAGGGCTCCAGCTCCGCGCCGGTCAGCTCGGCAGGCAGCTCGACCTGTACGGCACGGGGCGGGCGGCGGCCCGCGTCGTGTTCGGCGGCGAGGTGTGCGCCCGCGGCGCGGATGAACGCCGCCCCGCCGGTGCGCATCGCGGCCGGGTCCCCGGTGCCGATGCCGACCAGCCAGCGCGGACCGGTGCCGGGGTCCGGCACGGTGTGCACCTCACCGGCCTTGCCGGTGGCACCGATGCGCTCGATCAGCTCACCGCGCGGCGACCCGTTCCCGGCGTGCTCGTCGGACTGGCGAACAAGGATGGCCAACGGCGCAGTGCGCCGTGTGGTGCCGGCCACCTCGACCTCGAGCAACCGGGTTGGGACAGGCGGCAGCGGTGAACGCGCCATCGGCGGCCTCCAGATATCGGTTGACGGCGCGCAATTCCACGCGCGCCGGAAGAGCCAGGTTGGTACGAATCCAGCGCTGGCAGGAAAACGTGGGGTGCGGTCAGCCAGTCGCCTCCTGCAGGGCAGCTCCGAGGTCCTTGGCCTCCTCGGCCGACAGCTCGACGACGAGACGCCCACCACCCTCGAGCGGCACGCGCATCACGAGGCCCCGCCCCTCCTTGGTCACTTCGAGGGGTCCGTCTCCAGTCCGAGGCTTCATGGCCGCCATAGCGTTCCCTTTCGTCTCAACCGGCGCGCCCGGGTCGCGCTCGCCAAAGCAACCGGGTTGTGACCATTCTCCCCTATCACTGAGCGGCCGCGAACGCGGACCGATCTTTTCGTGTTGCATAGGTGCTGGTATGCGCTTCACAGGGGTGCCACACTCGCTGCGAGTCCCACTTTCAGGAGGAATTTTCGTGACGACCGAGGACGTGCTGCTGACCGCCGACACCGACGGTGTACGCACGCTGACGCTCAACCGCCCCAAGTCGTACAACTCGCTGACCGTCGAACTCAAGGAGCGGCTGCTGGACGCGTTGCGCTCCGCCGCGGCGGAGGACACGGTGCGTGCGGTCGTGCTCACCGGGGCCGGCAAGGCCTTCTGCGCGGGTCAGGACCTCAAGGAACACGTGGGGCTGCTCCAGGCGGGGGACTCGGCGCCGCTGCGCACGGTGGCCGAGCACTACAACCCGATCGTCCGGGCCATCGTGCAGATGCCGAAGCCGGTGATCTCCGCGGTGAACGGCTCCGCGGCAGGCGCGGGCGCCGCCTTCGCCTACGCCAGCGACCTGCGGATCGCGGGCGGCTCGGCGAGCTTCCTGATGGCCTTCGCGAACGTCGGCCTCGGCCCGGACTCCGGCGCCTCCTGGACCCTGCAGCGGCTGATCGGCTACGGGCGGGCGGCGGAGCTGATGCTGATGGCCCGGACCGTGGACGCCACGGAGGCGCTGCGGATCGGCCTGGTCAGCGAGGTCGTACCGGACGAGGAACTGGCCGCCCGCGCGCACCAGGTGGCCGCCACGCTGGCCGCGGGGCCGACGGTCGCCTACGCCCGGATCAAGGACGTGCTGACCACGGCCGCCGAAAGCACCCTGGAGGAGGCACTGGCCGCGGAGGACGCCGCGCAGGCCGCGCTGGGCGCCACCGCCGACCACACCGAGGCGGTGGAGGCCTTCGTCGCCAAGCGCCGCCCGAACTTCACCGGCTCCTAGCCAACTGAGGGTCAGGGGGTGGCGCGGAAGCAGCCTTGGATATGGTCGTCGACCATTCCGGTGGCCTGCATCATCGCGTAGCAGGTGGTGGGCCCGACGAAGGTGAAACCGCGCTTCTTCAGTGCCTTGGCCATCGCCTTCGACTCCGGCGTCACCGCGGGCATCTCCGCCATCGAGGCGGGCCGCCGGTGGCTGCCGGGGTCGGGGGCGAAGGACCAGAGCAGCTCATCCAGCGGCTGGTCCAGCTGTACGGTCGCGCGGGCGTTGGTGATCGCCGCCTCGATCTTGGCCCGGTTGCGCACGATCGAGGCATCCGCGAGCAGCCTGCTGATATCGGCATCGGTGAACCGGGCCACCAGCTCAGGGTCGAACCCGGCGAACGCCTTACGGAAGTTCTCCCGTTTGCGCAGGATCACCAGCCAGGACAGTCCGGACTGGAAGGACTCCAGGGTGACCCGCTCGAACAGGGCGCTCTCCCCGCGCAGCGGAACACCCCATTCCTCGTCGTGGTAAGTGGCGTAGTCGGGGGCGGAATTGCCCCAGGAACACCGCGGTACGCCGTCCGCGCCGATCAATTCCATCAGTCCCCCATCCGGTAGTGCTCGGCGAACCGAGCGAAGCGGCGTAACGAGTACCACAGTCCCGCGGAGAACGCGGGTTTCACCACCGGCCAGCCGAGTTTGCCCAGCGGCCCGAACGGCAGGGCCAGCTGCTCGGACCAGACGAAAACCGACCGGTGCGGCCCGTTCTCCCGCACGTGGAAGGCACCGGTACCGCGTACCACCTTGCCCAGATGCCGCACCGCGCAGCGGATCGGGGGTTCCCAGTGGGTGATCTCCATCGTGTCGGTGAAGCCGACCCCGGCCACCCCGGTGAACGCGGCGATCCGCGAGCCCACGCTGCGCCCGTTGCCCTCGACCACCCGCACCCTGGTGCCGAGCATCCACTCGCCCTGGCGTTCCCAGTCGGTCAGCGCCAGCCAGGTGGTCCCGGCCGGCGCGGCCACGTCGACCGACACCACCACATCGGTCATCGCGCCGCCTCGCGCTCCGCCTCCAGCTCGGCGACCCTGGCGCGCAGGCCGTCGATCTCGGTGCCAAGTCGCCGCAACACCCAGTCCACTTCGGACATCTTGTACCCGCGTAGCACGAGCTGGAACTTCACCGAGGTCACATCCTCGCCGGTCAGGTCCTCGGCTGGCAGGCGGGTGGGGGAACTGCCCGGCGCCAGCGGGGCCAGCTCCTCACCCCGGCCGAACACCACGGCGGCCAGCAGGAACACCACAGCCGCGACGAGCAGCATGACGATGAGGTAGATCAGCGCGGTGGTCACCCGACGATCGTGGCACACGCCACCGGCGGACGGGATCAACCCCGCGCGGCCAGCACCTCCCGCATCGGCGGCCGGTCGGCCACCAGCACCTGCCTGGTGTCCGGCAGCCACTCCCCCGCGACCTGCACGAACTGGGTCAGCCCGGCGGCCTCGCCCGCCTCGACCCCGCACCGATCCAGGGCCGTGCCCAGGATCTGCCGCGCCATCACCCCCAGTTGCAACAGCGAACGGTTGCGGTGCTTGCGCACCCCGAGGTTGACCTGCGCCAGCGCGTCCAGCCCGTACTGGGCCTCGGTGTCCAGCAGCAGGCCGATCTCCACGCCGTAACCGGCGGCGAACGGAACCGACTCCAGCAGCTGCCTGCTGGCCGCGTACTCCCCGCCCAACGGCTGCACCAACCCGGACAACGCGGGCCGGAGCGCCGCCAGCACCGGGCGGGCCAGCAGTTCGGTCACCCGGCCACCGCCGGTGCCGAACTCGTCACTCTCCAGCCGCAGCGGGCGCCGGTAGAAACCCTTCACCAGGTGCACCTCGGCGGCCAGCAGCAGCGGGCCGAGCAGCATCGGCACGAAGCCGGGATCGGGCTCGACCAGGTCGGAGTCCAGGAAGACGAGCAGGTCACCGCTGGTCGCGGCCAGTGAACGCCACAGCACCTCACCCTTGCCAGGCAGCGGGTCGAACTCCGGCAGTACCTCCTCCCGGTGCACCACCCTGGCCCCGGCGGCGGCCGCGGCCTCGGCGGTGCGGTCGCTCGAGCCGGAGTCGGCCACCACGATCTCGTCCACCAGGGTGCCCAGCAGCGGGCGCACCGAGCCGACCACGGCGCCGACGGTGTGTTCCTCGTTCAGCGCGGGCAGTACCACCGAGACGGTCCGGCCGCCCTTGGCGCGCACCAGCTCCTGCAGGGACCACCGCGGATCCTGCCAGGTGCGCCGGGCGAACCATGCTTCGTTCATGCCCGCCCTCCAGCGCTCGCGACCTCGTGTCCGCCGATCGTGCCATGCTGGATGGCGAGCGTCGCGGGAGGGATCGTGCTGCACACGCTGATCCGGCTGACCCTGGCCCCGCTGGCCAGGCTGATCTACCGGCCCGAGGTGTCCGGGGCGGAGCGGGTGCCCGCGACGGGTCCGGTGGTGCTGGCTGCCAACCACCGCGCGGCGGTGGACACCGCCGTACTGTCCCTCGTCACCCCGCGCCGGGTGCGGTTCCTCGGCAAGGCGGAGTACTTCACCGGCAGGGGCCTGCGCGGGCGGGCGATGGCGGCACTGCTCGGCGCGCTCGGCTACGTGCCGGTGCGACGCGGCGACGCCAAGGCGGGGCTGGCCGCGCTGGAGGAAGGCCGTAGGGTGCTGGCGGCGGGCGAGGTGTTCGGGATCTACCCGGAAGGCACCCGTTCCCTGGACGGCAGGCTGCACCGCGGGCATACCGGGGTCGCCGCGCTGGCGCTGGCCACCGGCGCGAAGGTGGTGCCGGTGGCCCTGCACGGAACCGAACGGGTCCAGCCCGTCGGCGCCCGGCTTCCCAGGCCGGCCAGGGTGCGGGTGTGCTTCGGCGAGCCGCTGGACTTCTCCCGCTACGCCGGGCTGGAGTCCTCGCAGGCGATCCGGCGCGGGGTGACCGACGAGATCATGTACGCGCTGATGGAGCTGTCCGGTCAGGAGTACGTGGACCACTACCACCGGCTGCCGGGCGAGGCCGCAGCCTGAGCAACAGCCGGACCTACCCGCCTGCGAAACCGGCGAACTTCTCCAGCAGCACGGCGGGGTCGGGGTCCACGGCGAGCAGCTCGCGGGTGCTCGGCCGGAGGAACCCCTCGGTGAGCATATGGTCGATGAACTCGACCAGCTTGCGGTAGTAGCCGCCGGTGTCGACCAGCCCGATCGGCTTGTCGTGCAGACCGAGCTGCGCCCAGGTCCACACCTCGAACAGCTCCTCCAGCGTGCCGGCGCCACCGGGCAGCGCGAGGAACCCCTCGGACAGCGCGGACATCTTCGCCTTGCGCTCATGCATGTCCGCCACCACGTACAGCTCGGTCAGCCCCTGGTGGGCGACCTCGGCCCGGACCAGCTGCTCCGGGATGACGCCGAGCACCGTGCCGCCCTCGGCAAGCGCGGCGTCCGCGACGACCCCCATGATCCCGACGCTCGCGCCGCCGTAGACCAGGGTGATGCCCCGCCTGGCCAGCATCCCGCCGAGTGCCGCCGCCTGCTCCGTGTACTCCTGGCCGCGGCCGTCGGACGAGCCGCAGAACACGCAGATGCTCTTCACTAGTGCGTTTCCTCCCACGCGCGGTAGGCCTCCAGCACGATCTGGACCGCGTCGTCGATATCGTCGGTGACGTGCAGCAGCGCGGCGTCCCGTTCGCCGATCTTGCCCTCGCTCAGCACGGTGTCTCGGATCCAGTCGTGCAGGCCACCCCAGTACGAGCTGCCGAACAGCACCACCGGGAACTTGGTCACCTTCTTCGTCTGCACCAGGGTCAGCGCCTCGAACAGCTCGTCCAGCGTGCCGAACCCGCCGGGCAGGCAGATGAACGCCTGGGCGTACTTGATGAACATGGTCTTGCGGGTGAAGAAGTAGCGGAAGTTCACCCCGAGGTCCACCCAGGGGTTCATACCCTGCTCGAAGGGCAGCTCGATGCCGAGCCCGATGGAAAGGCCGCCCGCCTCGGAGGCCCCGCGGTTGACCGCCTCCATCGCGCCGGGGCCGCCGCCGGTGATCGCCGCGAACCCGGCGTTCGCCAGCGCGGCACCGATCTTGCGGCCCGCCTCGTACTCCGGATGCTCCCGCGGGGTACGAGCGGAGCCGAACACGGTCACCGCCCTCGGCACCTCCGCCAGCGCACCGAAACCCTCGACGAACTCGGCCTGGATCCGCAGCACCCGCCACGGGTCGGTATGCACCCAGTCGCTCGGGCCGCGCGAGTCGAGCAGCCGCTGATCGGTGGTGCTGTCCTCGGTCCGCCGGGACCGGCGCAGCACCACCGGTCCCCGGTGCCGTTCCGGCGGGTGCTCGGCGTCCTCGACCTGGTCCCGCGTGTTTCCCTCGGTCACTTCTTCGCTCCCCTGGTCGCTCACCCGGACCACCCTAATCAGGACCGCACGTCGACAAAGGCCCGCAGCACCTCGGCGACCGCACGGATCTCGGCCGCGGCCACATGCTCCTCCCTGGTGTGCGCCAGGGAGGGGTCGCCGGGCCCGAGGTTGACGGCCGGCATGCCCAGTGCGGCGAACCGCGCCACATCGGTCCAGCCGAGCTTGGCAGCCGCCTTCCCGCCCGCGGCGGTCACCAGCTCGGCGGCCGCCTGCGCGTGCAGCCCCGGCATCGCGCCACCCGAAACGTCCACAACGGACAGTTCGAAACCGTCGAACACCTCGCGCACATGCCGCTCGGCCTGCTCGGCGCTGCGGTCCGGCGCGAAGCGGTGGTTCACCACCAGCACCGCCTCGTCCGGCACCACATTGCCGGCCACCCCGCCCGCGATCCGCACCGCCTGCAGTCCCTCGCGGTAGGTGAGGCCGTCGATGTCCACCACCCTCGGCCGGTACTCGGCGAGCCTGCGCAGGGGTTCGGCCAGCGCATGAATCGCGTTCGCGCCCATCCAGGCCCGCGCGGTATGCGCCCGCGTGCCAGCGCAGTGCAGCTCGGCCCGCAGGGTGCCCTGGCAGCCCGCCTCGATGACCGCATTGGACGGTTCGCCCACCACCGCGAGGTCGCCGCGCAGCCACTCCGGCAGCTCGCGCTCGATCCGGCCGAGCCCGTTGCGCGCGGCCTCGACCTCCTCGCAGTCGTAGAAGACGAAGGTCAGGTCGTGCCGCGGCGCGGTGACGGCCGCGGCGAGGTGCAGGAACACCGCGTCCCCCGCCTTCATGTCCACCGTGCCCAGTCCGTGCAGCACCTCATCGGCACCGGAACCGGTGCGGTGCAACGGCAGGTTCTCGTTCACCGGCACGGTGTCCAGATGCCCGGCCAGCACCACCCTGGACGGCAGGCCGAGCCGGGTGCGGGCGAGCACGGCGTTCCCGTTGCGCACCACCTCGAGGTGCGGCGCCTGCGCACGCAGCGCGGCCTCGACGGCGTCGGCGATCTCCGCCTCCGCCCCGGAGACGCTGGCGATGTCCACCAGCGCCGCGGTGATCTCCACCGGGTCGGCATGCAGGTCCAGGGTGCTCATGTTCGCCGACGCTACCGGGCATGCGTACGGTGAGGACGTGCGCATGCGAGGAGTTCAGGCCGCCGTGGCCGGGATGTTGCTGGCCCTGCTGGCGGGTTGCGGCACCGAAGCCGGTCCCACGCCGCAGCGGCAGCCGCCGGATCCGGGACCGGGGGCGCTGCGCGTGAAACTCGAGGCGCTTTCGGTCGACCAGTGCTATCTCGCGCCTGCCGAGCAGGACCCGCCGGGCTGTGAGAAGTACGTCACCCAGCTGGGCAGCATTCCGGGCGCCGCGGAGAAGTACGCGGACCCGGCGCACCCTGGCCTCGCCGAGCACGGGCGGGAGCTGGAACAGGGCATCCAGGACTACCGGGCGCACGACTGCTACGCCGCGGGGGCCACGGACAAGCCGGAGTGCACGACGGCGCTGGCGGATATGGCCACCGCACTGCACGAGGTGCAGCGCTCGCTCGGCGACCTGCTCGGCGCGCGGACGACCGCGGGCTGAGCGCGTCAAGGGGCGGTACGGTGTGCGCCGTGAGTGAGCCCGCAACTGAGCACAATCCCGACCCGGCGAGCACCGGCGCGTTCGGCGTCGGCCTTGCCGCCGTGACCACCGGCGGCACCGTACTGGACACCTGGTTCCCGCAGCCGAAGCTGACCGGGGCAGGCGGCAGCGGCGGCACCGAGCGGCTGTCGGCCGCCCAGGCCACCGACGCCCTCGGCGAGGCGGCCGCGGCCCTGCTCGGCCCGGACACCGACCGCGGTGTCGAGGTGGTGGCGGTCAAGGTCACCGCCGGTTCGCTCGCCGAGCCGCCGGTCGACGCGCACGAGGTGTACCTGCGGCTGCACCTGCTGTCGCACCGGCTGGTGCGGCCGAACGGGCAGAACCTGGACGGGATCTTCGGCCTGCTCGCCAACGTGGTGTGGACCAGCCACGGTCCGTGCCCGGTGGAGGGCTTCGAGGCGACCAGGCTGCGGCTGCGCTCGCGCGGCCACGTCACCGTGTACGGGGTGGACAAGTTCCCCCGGATGGTGGACTACGTCACCCCGGCCGGGGTGCGCATCGCCGACGCCGACCGGGTCCGTCTCGGCGCGCACCTTGCCAGCGGTACCACCGTGATGCACGAGGGCTTCGTCAACTTCAACGCGGGCACGCTGGGCGCATCCATGGTGGAGGGCCGGATCTCGGCCGGGGTGGTGGTCGGCGACGGCAGCGACATCGGTGGCGGCGCCTCGATCATGGGCACGCTCTCCGGTGGCGGCCGCGAGGTGATCTCGATCGGTGAGCGCTGCCTGATCGGCGCGAACGGCGGCGCCGGTATCTCGCTCGGCGACGACACGGTGATCGAGGCAGGCTTGTACATCACCGCGGGCACCAAGGTCTCCGTGGAGGGCAGGACGGTGAAGGCGCGGGAGCTGTCCGGCATCTCCGGGGCGCTGTTCCGGCGCAACTCGGCCACCGGTGCGGTAGAGGCCGTGCCCCGCAGCGGAACCGGGGTCGAGCTGAACGCCGCGCTGCACGCGAATGACTGACAGCGCGTCCGGGCACGCGCCGACCCACGATCGGCGAAAGGTGACTCTCGTAACGGAATCCCGAGCCCGGCCGAGCGGACCGTGTCGCGAGTTGAGGAATGGGCACTGAGTTGGGGGACGTGCGCGTAGATCACGTTCAACTACCCTTCACCTGGTGAGCACCGACTCGACACCCGAGGCTCCGTCGGTCACCCCGGCCGAGCTCGGCCTGCCGGACCAGCCCGCGAGCGCGGGGCCGCAGGACTCCCCCGCCGCGCACGTCCGCGCGAAGGTGGACGCGCAGCTGCGGGCGCTGCTGCGGTACGAACCGGGCACCAGATCCGGCGTGGACCCGGAGGACCTGCACCAGATGCGGGTGGCGCTGCGCCGGATGCGCAGCGTGCTGAAGCTGTCCGGGCAGCAGCTGGGGCCGGATGCCGAGCGGGTGCGTGGCGAACTCGGCTGGCTCGGCGGTGCGCTGGGCGAGGTACGCGACTTCGACGTGCTGATCGAGCACCTGCGCGAGGTGGTGCGGGACTTCGATGAGCAGGACCAGCCCGCGGCCGAGGAGCTGATCGGGGTGTTCGCCGGCCAGCGCGGCCGGGCGAAAGGCAAGCTGACCAGGGCGTTGAACAGCAAGCGCTACCAGCAGCTGCTGCGGGACACCGCGGCGCTGGCGACCGGTTCCGCCGGGGTGCCGGATGGCGAGCAGGCGAAGGAAGTCCAGCTGCCCAAGGGCACCGCGCTGGTCGGCTCGCTGCGCAAGCCCTACCGGCGGTTCCGCAAGGCGGTCCGGGCACTGCCCGCCGACCCGCCGGATGACGAGCTGCACGAGCTGCGCATCCACGGCAAGCGTTTGCGGTACGCGGCCGAGCTGGCCCGGCCCGCGGCGGGCAAGAAGGATGCCAAGCGGATCAAGAAGCTGATCGGGGCGACCAAGGAGCTGCAGACCGTGCTGGGTGAGCACCAGGACGCCGTGGTGGCCGCCGAGCGGGTCCGTGCCCTGGTGGACACGCACGAGGGCGGCGTCGCGTTCATCGCGGGCCGGATCGTGGAGCGGGAACTCGCCCGTCGCGCCGAGGCCCGGCAGTCCTGGCGCGGGATCGTCAAGGACATCGACTCCGCAGCCCGCGACCTGCTCTGACCTCACAGCAGTCGGCTGGCCAGGTGGCCGTCCGGGCGGATCAGGACGGTCGTGCCCTGGGTGGCCCGGTAGGCGGTGTGCGCGTGGTTACCGGTGTCGACCACGGCATATTCGCCCGCGGCCCGCCCCGGCGGCAGGACGGTGTAGTCGTGCACCCCGGGAAGCGGGTCGGGGCAGGCGGCACCAAAGGTGAGCCGGGTGGCGTGCGGGCCACGGAACAGGTCGAACAGCCGCAGCCTGCCCCTTGTCCCCAGCACCGGCGCGTCCGGGGCCCGGTCACCGGGCAGCGGGCCGTCTCCTTCCTCCTGCCGGTAACTGATGTCCAGCTGCCGGGTCTCCACACCGCGATCGAGGGCATCCGGCGCGCCGCTGGTGTACTTGCGCAGCAGCCGGTCGCTCAGGCCGAGCACACCGGCGGCCACCGGCAATCGTTCGGACTCGTAGCTGTCCAGCAACACGTCCGACCCCTCGGCCAGCTTCCAGCCGAGGTTGTAGGCGTCCTGCACGCCGGTGTTCAGCCCCTGCCCACCGGTCGGCGGGTGCACATGCGCCGCGTCGCCCGCGAGGAACACCCTGCCGACCCGGAACCGCTCGGCCAGCCGGGCGTTCGGCCGCCACACCGTGGCCCAGGCCAGTTCCCGCAGCCGGACCTCGGCCGGGGCCAGCACACCGGCCAGCAGCTCCCGCAGCGTGTCCAGGCACGGGCGGACCTCGCTCTGGCCAAGCGGTGCGGCGAACTGGAACCAGTCGCCCACTGGCAACGGGGTCAGGCCCACACCCGAGGCCGGTTCCCCGGCACGGGCGAACCAGTGGCCATAGCCGTGGTCAAGGCCCTCCGCGCGGACGTCGCCGAGCAGCATCCGGACCGACTCGTCGGTGTCACCGGGGAAGCCGACCCCGAGCGACTTGCGCACGAAACTGCGCCCGCCATCCGCGCCGACCAGGTACCGGCACCGGACGGTGTGGCTACCGCCTTCGTGTGCCAGCGTGGCCGTCACACCCGACTCGTCCTGCCACAGCCCGGTCAGCTCGGTGCCCAGCTCCACCTCGACCCCCAGGCAGGCAAGACGCTCGCGCAGAATGTGCTCGGTCCGGGACTGGCCGAGCACCCAGCCGTTCGGGTACGGCACGTCCGGGGTGGGTTCCAGTACCGGGCTCATCCTGCGTTCCCCGGTGAACTCCCCGTCCAGATGGACACGGATCGGCGCCTGTGGCGCGCCCTCGGCGAGCACCGCGTCGAGCACGCCGAGGTCCTCGAAGACCTCCAGGGTGCGTGGTTGCAGCCCGTCCCCCCGCGACCCCGCGAAGTACGTCCCGGCCCTGTCCACGATCCGCACGCCGACGTCCCGCCTGGCGAGCTCGATGGCCAGGGTGAGCCCGGTCGGACCCGCACCCGCCACCAGCACCTCGATGTCCACGACACCTCCAAGTGAATCTAAATTCAGTGAATATCAATTCAGTATTTCCCTGTTAGCGTTCGGCGTCAAGGAGGTGCCGATGAACCGGAGGGCGCGGGCGGCCGAGACCGAGACGGCGCTGAAGCAGGCAGCCAAACGCGTGTTCACCCGGCGTGGCTACCTGAACACGAAGATCACCGACATCGCCACCGAGGCCGGCCGCGCCGCAGGGTCGTTCTACAACCACTTCACCAGCAAGGAGGAGCTACTCACCGCCCTGTTGACCGACATGCTGGCCGAGGGTGACCGGGAGGTCGCCGAGGACCCTGCGCACAGCGCCGACTTCACCGATCGCGCGGCGGTGCGCTGGCATGTGGCCGCGTACTGGCGGTTCTACCGGGCGCATCTGCCGGAGATGATCGCGCTCCGGCAGGCCGCCATGGTGAACGCGGAGTTCGATCGCAGGCTGCGCCAGATCATGGCGGCCGACCAGGAGCAGATCCGGGACCACCTGGCGCACGTACCGGTCCTGCCCGGCGATCCGGAGCTGGTGATCTCCGCCATGTACAGCCTGCTGGACCAGTTCGCCTGGACCTGGCTGGCGGCGGGCGGCGACGGCAGCGGGCGCACGCTGTCCGACGACGAGGCGATCGACCTGCTCACCGACGTCCTCTACCGCGGCATCGCGGGATCGGGAACGGCAAACTCGCCTACCTGAACGGCAAGCACGCGCGTGGAGGGCAAACACGCGCGCGTGGGCGGCAAACACGCCGGGTCAGAGGCGGGCGGCGGCGGCCTGGATCCGCTCGTCGGTGGCGGTGAGGGCGATCCGGACGTGCCGGGCGCCCGCGGGGCCGTAGAAGGTGCCGGGGGCGACCAGGATGCCGCGGTCGGCCAGCCAGTCCACGGTCGCCAGCGCAGGTTCCTCCCTGGTGGCCCACAGGTACAGGCCGGCATCGGAGTGGTCGATCCGGAACCCGGCCCGCTCCAGGGCCGGCCGCAGCACCGCGCGCCGGGCCGCGTAGCGCTCCCGCTGCCGCGCGACCAGGTCGTCGGCGGCTAGGGCGGCGGTCATCGCCTGTTGCACCGGCCGCGGCACGATCATGCCCGCATGCTTGCGCACGCCGAGCAGCGTGGCCACCAGCGCCGGGTCGCCGGTCACGAATCCGGCGCGGTAACCGGCCAGGTTGGCCGACTTGGACAGCGAGTGCACGGCGAGCAGACCCGCCAGGTCGCCCCCGTGTACCTCGGGATGCAGCAGCGAGACCGGCTCGGCCTCCCAGCCCAGGTCCAGGTAGCACTCGTCGGAAACCACCACGGTGCCGCGCTCCCTCGCCCACTCGACCACCTTGCGCAGGTGCTCGACGCCCAGCACCCGGCCGGTGGGGTTGGCGGGCGAGTTCAGCCAGAGCAGGGCGGGCCGCTCAGGGCCGAGGGCGGTCAGCCCGTCGGCCCTGCGTATCCCGGCCCCGGCAAGCAGGGCGCCCACCTCATAGGTGGGGTAGGCCAGCTCGGGGATCACCACCAGGTCTCCAGGGCCGAGCCCGAGCAGCCGGGGTAGCCAGGCGACCAGTTCCTTGGAACCGATGGTTGGCAGCACGGCCTCCGGCCGCACCGAAACCCCGTGCCTGCGCAGCAACGCGGCCGCGGCGGTGTCCCGCAGCTCGGGGGTGCCGTGAGTGGCCGGGTAGCCGGGTAGTTCGGCGACCGAGGCAAGCGCTTCCCGGATAGGCGCGGGCACCGGGTCCACCGGCGTGCCGACCGAGAGATCGGCCAGCCCGCCGGGGTGCTCGCTCGCCCGCGCCTTCTGCCCGGCGAGCGAGTCCCATGGAAAGTCGGGTAGTTCCGGAGGGCTCATTCGCCCTGCGGCGGCAGGTCCTTGATCCACTGCGGGTCGTGGCTGGTCTTACCGACCTTGGAAGCGCCGCCGGGGGAACCGAGCTCGTCGAAGAAGTCGACGTTGGCCTTGGTGTAGTTGCTCCACTCGTCCGGAACATCGTCCTCGTAGTAGATGGCCTCGACCGGACAGACCGGCTCGCACGCCCCACAGTCGACACACTCGTCGGGATGGATGTAGAGCATCCGGTCGCCTTCATAGATGCAGTCGACGGGGCACTCGTCGATGCATGCCTTGTCGAGCACGTCGACGCAGGGCTCGGCGATCACATATGTCACTGGGCTCTCCTGCTGTTTCGTCCGTGGGTCTGGCCCGGCGCCGACATTACGCGGTCACCCGCTGCCGTCGGCGCGTGGGCCACCGCCATACCCTCAGTATGCAACCTACTGCGGGCCGCGTTTTCTCGGCTGCACCCGGCGATCACCGGTCACCACGAACCGGGGCTGTTGCTCTTCCCCGGATCCGGTGTCCTCCCGGGACCCGGTGTCCAGCCTGCGGTTCAGGTTGTCCGCGATCTCGGCGACCAGGTCCTCGTTGTGCCGGTCGTCCTTACGCGCAACGCTCATCGGTCCTCCCTGCTCGCGGCCCATTCGGTCACCCCCACAATCTAACCGTGAACGACGCCGAGATGCTGGAGAATGCTTGCGCTGACGCCTGGCCCGCGCTGATCGACCTGCCGCTCGGCCAGTGGCGGCTGCGGGCGGCCGCAGGCTTCACCGGCAGGGCAAACGCGGCACTGGCGACCGGTGACCCCGGCACCAGCCTGCCGCGGGCACTACGGCGGACATGTGAGTTCGCCCACGCCAACGGGATCCGGCCGGTGGTCCAGATACTGGACGGTAGCGCCACCGAGCGCGCGCTCGCCGCGGCGGGCTGGGTGCACCACACGGGCCATCCGGCCGGGTACGAGGTCTCGGTCCTGCTCGGCCCGCCAACCCAACCGGACGCCACCGGCGACGGGAAGGGCAACGGCGGAGTCACCGTGGCGGAGGTCCCTTCCGATCCCTGGTGGGAGCTGGTGGCCGGAACCACCTCGCCCGGCACGGCCCAGCGGCACGTACTGGCCGGGGGCAGGGCACCGGTCGGCTTCGCCACGGCCCGATCCGGCGCCGAGACGGTGGGCGCCGCCCGCGGCGCCGTGGTCGGCGACCTGCTGCATGTGGCCCGGCTGACCGTCCTGCCAGCGCACCGCAGGCGGGGGCTGGGTACCGAGCTGATGAACGGGCTGGGCCGGTGGGCGGCCCGGCACGGCGCGACCCGCTGCGTGCTGCAGGTCGAGACGAACAACGCGACCGCGCTCGCGCTCTACCGCGGGCTCGGCTTCACCGAACATCACCGGTACCGCTACTGGATCCCGGCGAACACGTGAAAGGATCCGGCGGCGTGAAGGTTGTCGTACTGGTCGGCGGAGTGGGCGGGGCCCGCTTCCTGCTCGGCGTGAAGGCCGCACTCGGGCTGCCGCCCGTTGGCGCGGCGGGCAAGGAGATGCCGCACGAGGTCACCGCGGTGGTGAACACCGGGGACGACGTGTGGATGCACGGGCTGCGGGTCTGCCCGGATCTGGACACCTGCATGTACACCCTTGGCGGGGGCATCGACACCGAACGCGGCTGGGGGCACGCCGGCGAGACCTGGACCGTGAAGCAGGAGCTGGCGGCCTACGGCGCCGAGCCGACCTGGTTCGGGCTGGGGGACAAGGACATCGCCACCCACCTGATCCGGTCCCGGATGCTGCGGGCCGGCTACCCGCTGTCCGCGGTGACGGAGGCGCTGTGCGCGCGCTGGCAGCCAGGGGTGCGGCTGCTGCCGATGTCCGACGACCGGGTGGAGACCCACGTGGTGGTGGACGATCCGGACGACCCCGAGCAGCGCAAGGCACTGCACTTCCAGGAATGGTGGGTGCGGTACCGGGCGGAGCTGCCAGCGCACTCGATCGTGCCGGTCGGCGCGGACGAGTCGGTGCCGGGTCCTGGCGTGGTGGACGCCATCGCCGGGGCCGACGTCGTGCTGCTCGCGCCGTCCAACCCGGTGGTCTCGGTCGGCACCGTGCTGTCCGTGCCAGGGGTTCGCGAGGCGCTGCGCAAGACCGAGGCCGGGGTGGTCGGCCTCTCCCCGATCATCGAGGGCAAGGCCGTGCGCGGAATGGCCGACGCCTGCCTCAGCGCGATCGGGGTGGAAACCACCGCGGAAGCGGTCGGCAGGCACTACGGTTCCCGGCAGACCTCGGGCGAGGGGGTGCTGGACGGCTGGCTGGTGCAGTCCGGCGAGACGGTCAGCGTCCCCGGTGTCGCGGTACGCGGGGTGCCGTTGCTGATGTCCGATGTGGATGCCACCGCGCGGATGGCCCGCGCGGCCTTCGAACTGTGCGGAGTGGATGTTGACTGACCCCAAGCCGGCCGACCACTCGGCGAACCGGCTGGAGATCCTGCCGGTCGAAGGCCTCCCGGAGTTCCGGCCGGGGGACGACCTCACCGGGGCGATCGCCGAGGCCGCGCGCTGGCTGCGCTCGGGTGACGTGCTGGTGGTCACCAGCAAGATCGTCTCCAAGATCGAGGGCAGGCTGGTCCGGGTACCGCAGGATCCGGAGGCCAGGGACGCGGCGCGGCGCAAGCTGGTCGAGGAGGAGGCCACTGCGGTGATCGCCCGGTTCGGCCGGTCGCTGATCACCGAGAACCGGCTGGGCATCGTGCAGGCCGCCTCCGGGGTGGACGCCTCGAATGTGGCGGGCGACGAGCTCGCCCTGTTGCCGACCGACCCGGACGCATCGGCGCTAGCCCTGCGCAACGGGCTGCGCGAGCGGCTCGGCGTCGAGGTCGGGGTGCTGGTCACCGACACCATGGGCAGGGCCTGGCGGATCGGTCAGACCGACGCCGCGATCGGCGCATCCGGGCTGCGGGTGCTGCATTCCTACGCGGGTGCGGTGGACGGCCAGGGCAACGAGCTCGCGGTCACCCAGGTGGCCGTCGCCGACGAGCTGGCGGCCGCCGCCGACCTGGTGAAGGGCAAGCTGGGCGGCACCCCGGTCGCGGTGGTCCGCGGGCTGCGGATCGAGGACGACTCCACCACCGCGCGCGACCTCCTCCGCCCGGTCGAGGAGGACCTGTTCCGGCTCGGCACCGCGGAGGCGGTCGAGCAGGGCCGCAGGGAGGCGGTGCTGCTGCGCCGCTCGGTGCGCCGGTTCAGCGCGGACCCGGTGGACGAGGAACCGCTGCGCCGGGCCATCGGCACCGCGCTCACCGCCCCCGCCCCGCACCACACCCGCCCAGTGCGGTTCGGCTGGCTGCGCGGGAGCGAGCGGCGGCGCACGCTGCTGGAGGCCATGCGCACGGCCTGGCGCGCCGACCTGACCGCGGACGGTTTCACCGAGGAGCAGATCGCCAAGCGGCTGAGCAAGGGCGACATCCTGTTCGAAGCGCCCGAGGTGGTGGTGCCGTTCCTGCGCACCGACGGCGCGCACACCTACCCCGACCAGCGGCGCAACGCCTGCGAGCACACCATGTTCACGGTCGCGGGCGGGGCCGCGGTGCAGGGGCTGCTGGTGGCGCTGGCCGCCGAGGGGCTCGGCTCCTGCTGGATCGGCTCGACCATCTTCGCCGCGGACGTGGTGCGTGACGTGCTCGGTCTCGGCCCGGAATGGGAGCCGCTCGGCGCGGTGGCCATCGGTCATCCCGTGGACGGCCCGCAACCGCCACGCCCGCCACGCGAACTCGACGAGGGGCTGATCGAATGGTGAACCCGGACGGCGCGCTGCACGCCGACGCTATGTCCACACTGGACTCCTGGAAGCCGGTCACGCTGGCGCAGGAGTCACTGCGCCAGGGATACCTCGGATTCCTCGCGGCCAGGCCGGACGCCTGCGCGCGCTCCTGCGCCGCCGGGCACCTCACCGCGTCGGCCGTCGTGCTGGACCACCCCGGCGAGCGGGTGCTGCTCACCCTGCACCCCAGGGTCGGGCGCTGGCTCCAGCTCGGCGGGCACTGCGAACCGGAGGACACCTCGCTGGCCGCGGCGGCGCTGCGCGAGGCCCGCGAGGAGTCCGGAATGGACGGTCTGGTCATCGACCCCGAGCCGGTACACCTCGACGTGCACCCGATCACCTGCTCGCTGGGCCTGCCGACCCGGCATTTCGACGTACGGTTCGTGATCCGCGCGCCGGCCGGGGCCGAACCGGTGCGCAGCACCGAGTCCGAGGACCTGGCCTGGTGGCCCGCGACCGCGCTGCCCCCTGGCACCGAGGACCTCACCGAGCTGATCGCCGCCGCGCTGGAGCGGGCGACCACGGCACCGGCATGATCGTCCGGCTGGACGGCGACTCGCCGGTGCCGCCGTTCGAGCAGGTACGTGCCGAGCTCGCCAGGCAGATCAACGAGGGGACGCTGCCGGTCGGCACCAAGCTGCCGACGGTGCGGGCGCTCGCCGCGGAACTCGGCATCGCCCCGAACACCATCGCCCGCGCCTACCGGGAGCTGGAGGAGGCCGGGCTGATCGAGACCAGGGGCCGGGCGGGCAGCTTCGTCGGTGCCGCAGGGCAGGAGAGCCGCGCCCGCGCCCGGCAGGCTGCGCTTGCCTACGCGGAGACCGTGCACCAGCTGGGACTCGGCAAGCAGGAGGCACTGGCTATCGTCGCCGCCGCGCTCGGCGCGGACTGAGCCCTCAGTGCGCCTGCCGATGCGCAAGCACCCGGCAGACCAGCACGGTGGCCGGCTGCGGGCGGGGCCGGACCGCGGTCGCGATCGCGTCCTCGTAGCTGTCGAACCCGCTCGTGCCGCCCCCGGCCTGCCGCACCAGCCGGTACGGGAACATCCACGTCTCTCGGCGCACAACGGATCGCTGAGAGTAATCGACCAAGCGGCGCAATCCGTCAGCAGAGTGAGAGGTCTCGGGCCACTCCCGCAGCACCACCCCGTTCACCACCACTGCGAGTTTCTCCAGCAGCGAGAGCGCCTTGTAGCCGACCGGGAGCGCATCGTGCACGGCCCGGCACTCCTGCTGCCACGGCTCCCCGGCCACCCAGGCCCGCGACCAGCCGCCGACATCGTAAAGATGCTGGGTACGCGGCTCGTCCAGATCGAAGGGATCGAGCCCGCCCAACGGATAGTCATAGCTGACCTTGGTGGGCCGCGGACGCGGGACAGTCACAATGCGGGAACCTATCCGTTGAACACGCTCCGCGTACAGCCATGGCGGCTATACCCTGTTCGGTGTAGGGACATGAGAGGGGATCGTCATGGCTACTCTCAGCATTCTGGAACTACTCATAGCCGTCATCGGAATCAGCGCGGCCATCACCGTCATCGTGCTGCTGGTCCGGGTCAGCAGGCCGAAGCCGGCACCGTTCCCGACCGAGAACCCCGCATACCAGTACCCGCCAGCCGGGAGTCAGGGCGCGACCCGGCCGCCCTACTAGGGGTTCACATCGCGCGGTAGTCCCGTACCGCGTGCCGGGGCCCGAACCGGGGGCGGGAGAAACCCGCGGCCTCCAGATAGCGCACCGCCCGCTGCCGCTGGGGCGCGTAGGGGGCCAGCTCGGCGAGCATGCCCGCGTCGTCGAGCTCCCTGCCGAGCAGGGCATGTCCGACCACGACCGGGATGTGGAAGTCGCCGACACTCACCGCGTCCGGGTCACCCCAGGCGCGCTGGGCCACCTCGGCGGCGGTCCACGGCCCGATACCGGGGACCTTGCGCAGCAACAGGCGACCCTCCGCGCCGCAGAGGACGGCCGCCCGCTCCAGCCGGTGCGCCACCCGCGCGGCGGCGACCAGGGCACGGCGGCGGGTCAGGTCCACCCCCGCCCGGTGCCAGTTCCAGTCCACAATAGACAGAATCGCGGCGGGTGTCGGGGGCACCCGCATGCCATCAGGGGCAGGCCCGGGGGCCGGTTCACCGAACCACCGGCACAGCTCCCGCCAGGAGCGGCGGGCCTCGTAACCGGTGACCTTCTGCTCCAGCACCGCGGGCACCAGCACGTCCCATACCCGGCCGGTCGCCCCCAGCCGCAGGCCGGGCGCACCGCGCCGGGCCCTGGCCACCGCCTCGTGATGCGCGACGAAACCGGAGTCGTCGTCCGCGGCCCCCAGCAGGGTGGGCAGCCGTTCCAGCAGGAACTCCGCCCCCTTGCCCCATGCGATGGCCCGCACCTCCCCGTCCGCGCGCCGGTGCACGGCCATGGTCGCGGGGCCGTCCGGGGTGTTCCCGGTCAGCCAGGCCACCCCCGCATCATCGCGGCGCAGGCAGGGATCGCCGCGCCCGCGCCGCAGGGGTGCCAGCACCGCCGCGAGATCGAGCGGGAACGGTGGCCGCCAGGTTCGCTCGCGCATCCGGCTCAGGCGTCGCTGGAGAAGCGCAGCGCGCCGTCGGGCAGGGTGACCTCCGGCCACACCCTGGCGCCCGTCAGCAGTTCGCAGCCCGCGCCGACCGAGGCCCGGTCGCCGAGCACCACCCCGTGCAGCACGGTGCCCGCGCCGACCTCGGCCCCGGCGCCGAGCACCGAGTCCCGCACGTCCGCACCCGCGCCGACCGTGGCACCCTCGAACAGCACCGAACCGCTGACCCTGGCTCCCGCGCCGACCACCGTGCCCCTGCCGAGGGTGGCGCCACCGTCCACGATGGCCTCCGCCGAGACCGACGCGCCGTCCAGCAGCAGGCACTCCCCGACCGGCCCCGGCAGCGCCGAGGTCGGGGCGAGCCCGCGCACCAGATCGGCCGAGCCGCGCACGAACGCGTCCGGGGTACCGACGTCCAGCCAGTACGAGGAGTCCACGAACCCGTGCACATGCGCCCCGGACTCCAGCAACCCCGGGAAGGTCTCCCGCTCCACCGAGACCCGCCTGCCCGCCGGGATGGACTCGACCACCGAGCGGCGGAACACGTAGCAGCCCGCGTTGATCTGGTCGGTCGGCGGGTTCGGGGTCTTCTCGAGGAAGGCGGTGACCCTGCCATCGGCGTCGGTGGGCACCGAGCCGAACCGGCTCGGGTCGGCCACCCGCTGCAGGTGCAACGTGACATCCGCGTCCGCCTCGCGGTGCGTGGCCACCAGCGCGGGCAGGTCCGCCCCGGAGAGGATGTCGCCGTTGAAGACCACCGCGTGCTCGGCGCGCAGGTGGTCCAGCACGTTGCGGATCGCGCCGCCGGTGTCCAGCGGTTCCGCTTCCACCACGTACTCGATCTCGAGGCCGAGCGCCGCACCGTCGCCGAAGTACTCCTCGAACACCTCGGCCTGATAGGAGGTGCCGAGCACGACATGGGTGATACCGGCCGCCCTGATCCGGGAGAGCAGGTGACTCAGGAACGGCACACCCGCGGTGGGCAACATCGGTTTCGGCGCGGAAAGCGTGAGCGGGCGCAGCCGGGTCCCCTTGCCACCGACGAGCACGACGGCATCGACCCCGAGCGTGGACGTCATCTCGATCCCTCCATCCGGTGCGGTCCTACCACGCGATCACTCAGCGACAGACCGAGGGAAACGCTGACGGCAACCGCCTGGAGGGCATACCCTAGACAGCATGGTGACGGCCCTGATCGGAGAGGGCCTCGGGTGAGGTAACAGGAGGCGAGGGCATGGACCCCCGCGATCGAGCGGACGCCTTGCTTTCCCGCGCACGAGCGCGGAACGGCGTGGTGACGCCGGACAACATGACATCGCCCATGGACGCCTCGAACACCCAGCAGATTCCCGGTTCCTTCGTCCGGGAGATCGACCGCGACCAGGATCCGGACACCACCACCAAGCTGCCGGCCTCGGTGATCGAGGACAACGACTACCTGGCGCACGAGGAGCCGACCAGCAGCATGGACCCGGTCGGCAGCCAGCCGACCACCCCGCTCACCCGGCAGTCCCCCGGCCGGGAACCCGCCGCCCCGCGCGAGCAGGAGCCCGCGGAGCAGGAGCACGAGGGCCTCATCCCCACCACCAGGAAGCAGCGCGGGCAGTCCGCCCTCTCCCGCCGCCTCGAGGGCCTCTGACCCAGCCCCGCTCCTCAGCGGCGGAGGGTGGCGAGCTTCAGGCGCAGCCTCAGCCCGGCGCGGATCGCGGCCAGGGCGGGTTTCCAGGCCAGGCCCCGGTGCCGGTCGGCGAGGTAGCGGTAGGCGCTGTCGTGGTGCACGGCCAGCATCTTCGAGGCGGCCCGCGCCGTGGCATGCCCGCCGATGTGCATCACGGCCGCCGAGGGGGCGTAGACATTGCTCCAGCCCGCCCGGCCCAGCCGGTCCCCGAGGTCGACGTCCTCGAAGTACATGAAATAGCGCTCGTCGAACCCGCCGACCGCCGCGAACGCCTCCCGCCGCAGCAGCTGGCAGGATCCGGAGAGCCAGCCCGCGACCCGCTCGGTTGGTTCCCCGCTCTCCTGCCGGTAGGCACGGGTCCACGGGTTGCCCTTCCACACCTTGCCGAACACCGCGTGCCCGACCCCGCGCCCCAGCGAGGGCAGCAGTCGCGCGGAGGGGTACACGGTGCCGTCCGGCTCCCGGATCAGCGGCCCGAACGCGCCGCCGCGCGGCCAGCGCCACGCCACCTCCAGCAGGGTGTCCAGCGCGCCCTGTTCCCACTCCAGGTCGGCGTTGGCCACCACCACCCAGCCGACCTCCGGCCCGAGCGCCGCCACTCCCCGGTTGGCCGCGGTGCCGTAGCCGAGGTTGCCACCGGTGGGCAGCAGCCGCACGTGCTCCCGCTCGGCGGCCCGCTCCGGGGCGCCGTCCGTCGAGGAGTTGTCCGCCAGCACCACCTGCACCTTGCGGGTGGTGGCCTTCTCCAGCGTGTCCAGGAAACGCTCGAGGGTCTCGCCGGGGAAGTAGGTCACGACCACCACGGCGAGCTCGTCGCCGTAAGCCCTGCTTTCGGTCACCGGGACATTCTGCACCCGTTACCCGCGGCGACGACGATGGCCCGCCGCGGCCCGTGCGTAGACCTCCCGATGCCGCTCGGCGGTGCTCGCCCAGGAGAACTCCTTGGCCCTGCGCTGCGCCGCCGCGGCCAGCGCGGCCCGCCGGGGCGAGTCGTCCAGCAGCTCGGTCAGCGCCACCGCCACGTCCCCGGCGCCGACCCCGCAGTAGGCCACCGCGTCCCCGCCGACCTCGGGCAGGGACAGTCTGCGGGTGGTGAGCACGCAGGCGCCGCAGGCCATCGCCTCCAGCACCGGCAGCCCGAAGCCCTCGCCGAGGCTGGGGTAGGCCACCAGCTCCGCCCCGCCGAGGAACCCGGCGAGGGTGCCGAACGGCAGGTAGCCTGCCCGGATCACCCGCAACCGGTGCGGTACCGCGTCCAGGGCCTTCTCCACCTGGCTGTCCCAGCCGGGCTGCCCGGCCAGCACCAGCGCGGGCGGGTCCGGCCTGCCTGCCACCGCGTGCGCGAAGCCGCGGATCAGCGCGGGCACGTTCTTGCGCGGCTCGAGCGCGCCGAGGAACGCCACGTACGGGGTGTCGCCGAGGCCGACGGCGTCGCGCGCCGCGCGTACCTCCTCCGGAGAGGGCGGGTGGAACCGCGCCTCCTCCACCCCGTGCTGGATGATCTCCATCCGGTCCTCGCCCGCGGGCACCACCCTGGCCAGCTCGTTCGCCGTCGCCACGCTCGGCACCACGCATACCGAAGCCCGGCGCAACGCGGCCACCGTCCAGGCACGGAAGAACCGCGCCTTCACCCCGGCATGCAGCACGGCGTCGGTGAAGAAGGTCGCGTCATGCAGGGTGACCACGGAGGCGGCCGGGCTGGCCAGCGGCATCGTGTAGTGCGGGGAGTGCACCACGTCCACGTTCAGCCTGCGCACCAGCATCGGCAGGCTGGTCTGCTCCCAGGTCAGCCGGGCGGTCCTGGTCGCGGTCGCCTCCGGCGCGCCGACCACCCTCGAGCGCGGGGCGAGCTCGGTGTAGAGCCCGGTGTCCCGCGGCTGGCAGGCAACGGTCAGCAGGGCACCATCGGCGTCGAGGGCGGCGACCAGCGAGTCGACGTAACGACCGACGCCGCCCCGGTCCGCGGGGACGGCTGTCGCGTCGATCAACACTCGTGGTTCGGCTGCCACCCGAGCAGGGTACGACTGATCGGTTCGGCGTTGTTCCGGAACCGGAAAACTGGGTTTTTCATCCCTGTTGGTGCAGGCTCCAGATCGCCTTGGCGGCCCGCTGCCAGGAGAAACGTTCCGCCCGCGCCCGCCCGGCCGCGCCCAGCCGCTGGGCGAGGCCCGGCTCATCCAGCACCGAGCGCAGGGCGTCGGCGAGTGCGGCCGGGTCCGCCCTCGGCACGGTGACCCCGGCCGTGCCGGCCACCTCCACCAGCGCGGCGGCGTCGGAGTGCACCACCGGCACCCCACAGGCCATGGCCTCCAGCACCGGCAGCCCGAACCCCTCGGCGAGGCTCGGCGCGGCGAGCACGCTGGCTCGCCGCAGAGCCTGCGCCAGCTCGGCGTCGGACAGCCTGCCCAGCACCCGCAGCCGGTGCGGCGGCAGGCCGTGCTCCCTGGCCAGCGCCTCCGGGTCGAGGCCGCCCCAGCCAGGCTGCCCGACCAGCACCAGCGGGACCGAGTCGAGCCCGGCCACCGCCTCGATCAGCACGTCGATGCCCTTACGCGGTTCCAGCGTGCCAACGGCGAGCACATAGCGCCGCGGCAGGTCGAGGTCGGCCGCTTCGGCCCCGGTCAGCACCGGGGCGACCCCGTGCCCGACCACCCGCACCGGCGCGGGCCCCGGCGCGTACGCGGCCAGCCCGGCTGCGACCGCCTCGGTGGGCACCACCACGGCGTCCGCCCTGCGGGTGGCCCTGGTGATCATCGAACGGTGCCAGGAGACCCCGCGGCGGGTGAGCGTCTCCGGATGTGTCCAGGGCACGGTGTCGTGCACGGTCACCGAGAGGGTGCGGCGGCCCGAGCGCGGCGGGGCCAGCGGGGTCGGGGCGTGCACCGCGTCCCCGCCCGGCCACCACGGCAGGCCTGCCTGCCAGGCCGCGACCAGCGCGCGCGGCGGCAGCGGCAGCACCCGCGGCCCGCGCACCCCCGCCCGCCGGGCAGGCTCCACGTCGGCATGCCTGGCGACCACGCTGGTCAGCCGCCAGCCGTCCGGGGTGGTCTCGGCGAGCGCGCGTAACAGCTCGCCGGTGTAGCGGCCGGTGCCACCCGGCACCGGAGCGAGTAACTGCTCGGCGATCACCACCAGCTCGGGCACGGGCGCTATTCTGCTCCGCGTGCCCGCACCCGTCACCACGACGGTCCTCGTCGTCACCTGGCGTGGCATAGGTCACCTCGGCGAGTGCCTGGACGCCCTGGCCGCCCAGGATCGTCCACATCGGATCCTGGTGATCGACAACGCCTCGGACGACGGCACCGCCGACCTGCTCGCGGCGCACCCCAGCGCCCCGGAGGTGCTGCGGCTGCCCCGTAACACCGGGTACGCGGGCGGGATCGCGGCCGGGTTGTCCGCAGTGGACACGCCGCTGGTCGCCTGGCTGAACGACGACGCCGTCCCGCGGCCGGACTGGCTCGGCCTGCTGGAGGACGCCCTGCTCGCCGAGCGCGGCCTCGCCGCGGTGGGCTGCAGGCTGGAGCGCGCCGACGGGACCGCGCAGTCGGTCGGCGTGCGGCTCACCGCCGACGGGCATGGCGCGGACCGCACCGGCGGCTGGCCAGCCTTCGGCTTCTGCGGCGGGGCGGTGCTGCTGCGCACCGCGGCCCTGCGCGCCGCGGGCGGGGTCCCCGCGGAGTTCTTCTGCTACTACGAGGACACCGACACCGCCTGGCGGCTGCGGCTGGCCGGGTGGCGGATCGGCGTGCTGGAGCAGGCGGTGGTGCGGCACCGGCACGGCGCCAGCACCCGCCCCGGCTCGGTGGCCTTCCATCGGTGGAACGAACGCAACCGGCTGCTCATGCTGCTGCGCTGCGCCCCGGCCCGGACGGCGCTGGCCCAGCTCGCCCGGTTCGCGGCGCTCACCGCCGTGCTGCCACTGCGCCGGGGCCGGCCCGCAGCGGCCAACTTCCGGCTCCGGCTGCGCTGCCGGGTGCTGGCCGAGGTGCTCGGCAGGCTGCCGGCCACGCTGTCGGCACGACGAGCGATCGGGGCGCGCGCGGCGCTGGACCGAGGCGAGGTCCTGCGAGCGTGGGCAGGCCGTTAAGCTGGCGCGACGGCGCGAGTGTTAAGGAGTTGCGGCGGTGACCAAGGGGGATTCGAACCAGCCGGTCGTCTCGGTGATCGTGGTGAACTACCGCGGCGCCGACGACACCATCACCTGCCTGCACGCCCTGACCAGCGAGCTGGACTACCCGCGGCTGGACATCATCTGCGTGGACAACGCCTCCGGCGGGGACGACGTGCGCCGGATCCGCGCCGCGGTGCCCGGGACGCGGATCGTGGAGTCGGGCGCGAACCTTGGCTTCGCCGGTGGCTGCAACCTGGGTGCCCGGCATGCCAAGGGCACCGTGCTTGCCTTCCTGAACAACGACGCCCGGCCGCACCGCAACTGGGCCCGCGCCGCCGTCTCGGTGCTGCGCGCCGAGCCGCGGGTGGCCGCGGTGGCCAGCAAGGTGCTGGACTGGGACGGCGAGTCCGCCGACTTCGTGGACGCTGGCCTTACCTGGTTCGGCATGGGGTACAAGCGGCACGCGGGCACCCGGCTGGCCGAGCTGGACCCCGCCGAGCACGAGGTGGCCAAGGACGTACTGTTCGGCACCGGCTCGGCCATGTTCGTGCGGGCCGGGGCGTTCGCCGAGCTCGGTGGCTTCGACGAGCGCTTCTTCATGTTCTACGAGGACGTGGACCTGGGCTGGCGGCTCAACCTGCGCGGCTGGCGGGTGCGGTACGTGCCTGCCTCGATCGCCTACCACCGGCACCACGCGACCATGGCCGAGCTGGACGCCCCGGACACCGGGCGGGAGACCTTCCTGCTGGAGCGCAACGCCCTGGCGGCCATGTACAAGAACCTTTCCGCCGAGACGCTGGCCCGCGCGCTGCCCGCCGCGCTGGCGCTCACCGCGCGCCGGGCCACCGCCCGCGGCGAGCTGGACCCGACCCGGCTGGACCTGCAGCGCGGGGTCGGCCCGATCGAGACCGATCCGGTGCCGGTGCCGCGCAGCGCGCTGGCCGGGCTGTTGGCGATGGACCAGTTCGTCGAGCTGCTGCCCGGCCTGGCCGAGTCCCGCGCGGTGGAGCAGGCCGCGCGGGTGCGCACCGACGCCGACCTGGTCCCCCTGCTGCGCAAGGCGCTCGAGCCAGCCTACCCGCTGCCCCGTTACCTCGCGGCGCATGACGTGCTGGCCGAGGCCTTCGGCATCGAGGACGCCTTCGGCAGGCGGCGCAGGGTGCTGGTGCTCACCGGCGACGCGCTGACCGAGCGGATGGCAGGCCCGGCCATCCGGGCCTGGAACATCGCCTCGGTGCTGGCCGCCGAGCACGAGGTCCGGCTGGTCACGGTGAACCCGGTGGCCGATCCACCGCCCGCGCCCTTCCAGGTGTCCGCGGCCAGGCGGCGCGACCTCGCCGAGCCGGTCGAGTGGGCCGAGGTCGTCATCCTGCAGGGACACGTGCTGGAGATGGCGCCCGCGCTGAAGAAGCAGCACCAGCACAAGCTCGTGGTCTGCGACCTGTACGATCCGATGCACCTGGAACTGCTCGAGCAGGGCAAGGACGCGGCCGACGACCGGCGGGCCGCGGACCTGATCGGCGTCACCAGGGTGCTGGACGCGCAGCTGGAGCGCGGGGACTTCTTCCTGTGTGCATCGGAGCGGCAACGGCATTTCTGGCTCGGCCACCTGGCCGCGCTCGGCAGGCTCTCCCCCCGGCTGTACGACGCCGACCCCACCACGCAGTCCCTGCTCGCGGTGGTGCCGTTCGGGCTGTCCGAGCAGGCGCCGCAACGCACCGGCCCCGGATTGCGTGCCACCCTGAACATCTCCGAGACCGATCACGTGGTGCTCTGGGCGGGCGGGGTGTACAGCTGGTTCGACCCGCTGACCCTGGTGCGCGCGATCGACCGGCTGCGCGAGCGGCGCGGGGACGTCCGGCTGGTGTTCCTCGGGATGCGGCATCCCAATCCGGAGGTCACCGAGATGAGCATCGGCGCGCAGACCGCGCGGCTGGCCGACTCGCTGGGGCTGACGGACAAGCACGTGTTCTTCAACGAGCACTGGGTCCCTTACGGGGAACGGCAGAACTGGCTGCTGGACGCCGACTGCGGGGTGACCACGCATTTCGAGCACGTGGAGACCACCTTCGCCTTCCGTACCAGGGTGCTGGACTACCTGTGGGCCGGGCTGCCGATCGTCACCACCGACGGGGACGCCATGGCCGACCTGGTGCGCACCGAGCGGCTGGGCGTGGTGGTACCGGCCGAGGATGTGGACGCGCTGGCCGAGGCGCTGGAGAAGTCGCTCTACGACACCGAGTTCGCGGCCGCCTGCGTGGAACGCATCCGGCAGGTCGCCGAGCGCTACACCTGGCCGCGGGTGCTGGAGCCGCTGGTGGAGTTCTGCCGCGACCCGCGTCCCGCCGCCGACCGGCTGCCCGGCGTCGATCATCTTGCGCCCGCGGATCCCTTGCGTGGCAAGGAGTTGCTCCGCCGGGACCTGGGGCTGATGCGGGAGTACCTTACCGAGGGCGGGCCGCGGGAGCTCATCCGGCGGGTCGGCGGCCGGGCGCTGCGGCTTGCCAGGGGCAGGCTCGGCGGACGGCGAACCGGCGATGAATGATCCGGCTGACCGCCCGCTTCGGGTACTCCTGGACGGTACTCCGCTGCTCGGCGACCGGACCGGGGTAGGCCGGTACACGGCATCGCTTTCCGAGGAGCTCGCCTCGATGTCCGGTGTGGACACCCGAGCCGTGGCGTTCACCCTGCGCGGCTGGCGGCGGTTGCGTTCGGTGCTGCCGCACGGGATGCGTGCCCGCGGGATGCCGGTGGCCGCGCGGGCGTTGCGCAGGGCGTGGCTGCGTTCGGATTTCCCGCCGGTGGAGCTGTTCGCCGGGCGTAGTGATGTCGTGCACGGCACCAACTTCGTGCTGCCCGCGAGCCTGCGTGCCGCCGGGGTGCTGACCATCCACGACCTCGCCTTCCTTGATGCCCCGCAAGAGCTGGCGCCGAGTGACCGGGAGGTGCCCGCGCTGGTACGCAAGGGCGCGGCGCGGGCGAAGGCGATCTGCACGCCGACCGCGGCGGTTGCCGACGCGGTGGCCGAACGGCTGGACGTGGACCGGGAGAAGATCGTGGTGACCCCGCTCGGGGTGGACCCGGCCTGGTTCACCGGGCGGCCGCCGGGTATGGAGCTGCGCGAGCGGATCGGCCTGCCCGCGCGGTACCTGCTGTTCGTCGGCGCCGCGGGCCCGCGCAAAGGGCTGGACTGGCTGCGCCGCACCCACGCCGCGGCCCCCGACCTGCCGCCGCTGGTGCTCGCGGGTCCCGGCCCGCACCCGCGTGCCGAGCGCACCCTCCAGCTGGGCTACCTGTCCGAAGTGGACCTTCGCAGTGTGGTCGCAGGCGCTTCGGCGCTGGTGCTGCCCTCCAGGGACGAGGGTTTCGGGCTACCGGTGCTGGAGGCCATGGCCTGTGACGTGCCGGTTGTGTGCTCGGACATCCCGGCGTTGCGCGAGATCACCGACGGCAACGCCGCCCTGGTGCCGTATGACGATGTGGACGCCCTTACCGGGGCCCTGCGCGCCGCCGTCGGCGAGGTCCACCTGGCGTCGGCCTCGGCACGGCGCCGCGCGCACGCCGCCGGTTTCACCTGGCGCCGCTGCGCCGAACTCACCGTCGGCGCCTATCGCCAAGCAGCCGCCCGCTAGTTGGCCGTACGCAAACAGCCAACGCGTGCGCGTGGGGAGCAAACACGCGTACGCAGACGGCAAACACGCCGAGCCCCGGCGTGTTTGCCGTCCACGCGCGCGTGTTTGCCGCTCATGCACGCGAGTTTGCTGTTTGCGTACGGTCAATAAGGGTTACCGGGCTAGAAGCGGCTGAATATGTTGGTGAACTCGTACTCCGATTGGGCGATGCTGCTGCAGGTCGGGGAAACGCCGCCGCCGGGGCAAGAGCCGTTGTCCCTGCCCACCGACCAGAAGGCGAGCAGCCCGATCTGGTTCGCGCTCGCCCAGTTCACCAGCTTGTTCGCGTCCGCCTGCCGGAAGATCTTGCCGTTGAAGTTGCGCCCGATCATCGGGGTGACCCCGAGCCTGCGCTTCAGCTCGGCCTCGGCCCGATCCGGCCAGATGTCGCGCATCTGGCCCAGCACGCTCTCCGCGGCGGCGATCACCGCGTCACCCCAGTTCGGCCGGGAGGTGCCGAACTCCATGGTCATCGGGTTGACCAGCACGTCCACCCCATGCGCGGCGGCACTGCGCAGCACCGAGACCGAGTACGGATCCAGGCCGTAGTCATCGCCCTGCACCCGCAGGGTGTAGCTCACGCTGGTGCCCCGCTCGGCCTGCAACCGGGCCAGTGCGGTGTTCACCATGTCGTGCGGGATGGCGGCCTCCACGTCCACATCCAGATGGTTGGTGCCCACGGTGTCCAGGATGGTCCGGTACGCCTCGGTGAGCGCGTCCGCCGAACGGCAGGTGTGCTCGAGGTACGGCCCGACGGCACCGCCGGTCGCCACGATCACCTGGCCGCCCATCGCCTGCAACTCGCTGATGTCGCTCAGGATCCGCTCGTTGTCCAGCGGAATCGTGCCGCCCCATGACGGGTTGCAGCCCGAGTAGTCGCCGAGCGCGAAGGCGAGCGTGAACGTCTTGTGCCCCGTCTCCCGCGCGACCTCGGCAAGGGACGGCTCCGGCATGGTGATGTCGATGTACGGTGCCGATTGCCCCGCCAGCGCCGCGTGCCCAGCCGGTTGTGCCTGTGCCTGCCCGGCCGGCGCCAGCGTGATCGCGAGCGCGCAGCCACCGAGCACGGATGCGATCCGGGTCCCGATTCTGCTCATACCGAACTCACCGCCCAACGTCGATGTCGAGAACATTCGACGCTAGGTGGTCTAGACCACAACGGCAACCGACGAAAGTCGGCCGGGCCCGGACCGATCAGCTACGCAGTGCCGCGCAGCTGATCGGCATGCCTGGCGAAGAAGACACTCAGCGCCTCCCGCCAGGACCGCAGCGGGGTCAGCCCGGCATCCCGCCAGGCATCCGCGGACAGCACCGAGTACGCCGGGCGCGGGGCCGGACGCGGGAACTCCTCGGTACCGCAGGGCTTCACCCGCTCCGGGTCGGCGCCGAGCTCGGTGAACACCGCACGCGCCAGCTCGAACCAGCTCGCCTGGCCTGCCCCGGTGCAGTGCAGGATGCGCCCCACGGGAGCGCGATCATCCGCGATCGCACCGGCCAGCTCGACCAGACCGGCCGCCAGATCAGCCGTCCACGTAGGACCACCAACCTGATCGTCCACAACGGACAGCTCGTCCCGCTCGCCCTCGAGACGCACGATGGTCTTGACGAAGTTGTGCCCGTGCACCCCGTAGATCCAGCCGGACCGCACGATCCACGCCTGCGCGCCGGAACCGAGCACGGCGTCCTCGCCTGCCGCCTTGGTCCGCCCGTACGCGCTGCGCGGGCCCAGCGGGTCCTCGGGAAGGTAAGGACGGTCGCCGTCCCCGCTGAACACGTAGTCGGTGGAGACGTGCACCAGCGGTACCCGGCGCGAGGAGCAGGCGGCCGCCAGCACCCGCGGGCCGTCCGCGTTCACCGCGAACGCCCGCTCCTCATCGGATTCCGCGGCGTCCACCGCGGTGTAGGCGGCGGCGTTCAGTACCACCGGGTAGCGGCCGGAGTCCGCGGCGCGGGCGGCGAGCTCGGCGACGGCCTCCACCACCGCACCCGTCTCGGTCACGTCCAGCTCGGCCGAGCCGGGCGCGCGCACCTCGAGCCCGGCCTCCTCGCCCAGCGCGGCAAGCTCCTTGCCGAGCTGGCCGCTCCCGCCGGGTACCAGCAGGCTGAGTCCGCCCACCTCGATCACCTCTCCGTCAGCGCCGCACGACCTTTCAGCGGTTCCCACCACGCGCGGTTCTCCGCGTACCAGCGCACCGTGTCGGCCAGACCGGTGTCAAAGGGAATCCGCGGCCGGTAGCCTAGCTCAGCGCCGATCTTGGTGATGTCCACCGAGTAACGCCGGTCGTGCCCCTTGCGGTCCTCGACCGGCCGCACCATCTCCCAGCCCACGCCGAGGGCGGCGAGCAGGTGTTCGGTCAGTTCCCGGTTGGTCAGCTCGGTGCCGCCACCGATGTTGTAGACCTCCCCTGGTCGCCCTCGCTCAGCCACCAGCTGGATGCCGTAACAGTGATCGTCCACGTGCAGCCAGTCGCGCACGTTCATCCCGTCGCCGTAGAGCGGCACCTGCGCGCCGTCCAGCAGGTTGGTCACGAACAGCGGGACAACCTTTTCCGGGAACTGGTACGGACCGTAGTTGTTCGAGCACCGGGTCACGCAGACCGGCAGGCCGTGCGTGCGGTAGAAGGACCGGGCCAGCAGATCGGAGGAGGCCTTCGAGGCGGAGTACGGGGAGTTCGGCTCCAGCGGGTGCTCCTCCGGCCAGGAGCCATGCTCGATCGAGCCGTACACCTCGTCGGTGGACACGTGCACGAACTTGCCGACCTCGGCGTGCAGGGCCGCCTGCAGCAGGGTCTGCGTCCCCACGACGTTGGTCAGCACGAAGTCGGCCGACCCCGCGATGGAGCGGTCGACGTGCGACTCGGCGGCGAAATGCACCACCAGGTCCACGCCGGTCATCAGCTCGCTCACCAGTTCGGCATCGCAGATGTCACCTTTGACGAAACGGAATCGTGAGCTGTCCGCGACCGGGGCGAGATTCGCCTCGTTCCCGGCGTAGGTGAGCTTGTCCAGCACGACTACTTCGGCTTCGGAGAGTGCCGAGTACTCACCGGATAGTGCTTGCCGCACGTAATGCGATCCGATGAACCCAGCGCCTCCGGTGACCAGCACCCGCATCTGTTTGCCTTTCGCTTCAACCGCCTCGACCTGCATCGACCCGCGCAGTGTCGCATGCACGGACTCAGGATCGGTCGAGTCGGCTCCCCGCATCGCGCCACCCGATATCCGGCTGATCTTTGCGCAACGTACGGACGCATCACACGGAAGTCAGTAATGTGGACCTTGGAGCGCCATATGTCTTGGAGCGCCATATGTATGGTGAATCGTCTGGGGAGCCGGCCACCGGGAGGCGGCGCGTGGCCGGCTGGGAGGAGAGTGCGTGACCGACTGGCCGGGGCAAGCGGTCAACCGCGCCGGTACGCGCGGCCGCGGCACTATTGTCGTGCTGGCCCTGCGCGGCGGCAAGACCCTGATCTCCCTCGTTTCGCTGATCGTGCTCGGGCTCACCTGGTACGGCTGGCAGTTCGTGGGGGACGTGAACGAGGGCCTGGCCACGACCAAGGTCTTCGATGAGGAGATGCCGGTCAAGCCGCTGGATGGCGCCGTCGACATCCTGCTGGTCGGGCAGGATAGCCGCACCGACGCGCAGGGCAACCCGCTGCCCCGCGAGGTGCTGGACCGGCTGCACGCGGGCGAGGCCGACGGTGAGCGGCAGACCGACACGATGATCCTGGTGCACATCCCGCAGGACGGGACGCGCGCGGTGGCCATCTCCTTCCCGCGCGACTCCTGGGTGCGGCTGGCAGGCGGGTACGGCAAGCACAAGCTCAACGGCGCCTTCGTCTACGCCTACAACGACACCCACGAGACCTTGCAGCAGCAGGGAATGACCGATCTGGAGAAGATCGACGAGAAGGCCAAGGCCGCGGGCAGGAAGAACCTGATCAAGACGATCGAGCGGTTGCTGGACCGGCCCGGCATGATCGACCGGTACGCCGAGGTGAACCTGGCCAGCTTCTACGAGATCACCAAGGCCCTCGGTGGCATCCAGGTCTGCCTGAACGAACCGGTGGACGAGTACCGCTCCGGCATCGACCTGCCCGCGGGCAGGCAGACCATCGAAGGGGTGCAGGCACTGGCCTTCGTCCGGCAGCGGTACGGGCTGCCCCGGGGTGATCTGGACCGGATCGAGCGACAGCAGGCCTTTCTCTCCGGCCTCGCGCGCAAGGTGCTCTCCACCGAGGTGCTGACCAATCCGACCAAGCTCAGCGACCTGGTGGCCGCGGTGAAGAAGTCCGTGGTGCTGTCCGAGGGATGGGACCTGCTCGAGTTCGCCGCCCAGATGCGCGGGCTCAGCGGCGGAAACGTCGAGTTCCACACGATTCCGGTGGTCGGGAACGCCAGGATCGGCGGCGCGGATGTCCTCCAGATCAATGTGGACAAAGTAAGGTCCTTTATAGACAACCTGGTCGGCGAGGAGAGTCCCAGCACGCCTCCGGCGACAAGCTCGGTCGAGCCGAGCGAGCCCTCCGAGGTCACCGTGGACGTATACAACGGTTCCGGCCAGGCCGGGCTCGGGTCACAGGTGCGCAAACTGTTGCAGGAAAAGGGTTTCCAGGGAGACGGCTCGGCGACGGCCGCGCGCGCCTCGGACACCCTCGTGCGCTACCCACCTGGCGAGGAGGACAACCTGGCCGCGCTCCGCGAGGCATTGGGGCAGGACATGGAGACCGAGCCGGACAGCGAGGTCCCCAGTGGCAGGCTGCACCTGGTACTCGGGTCGGACTACACCGGAACCTCCGCTGGGGAGCCGTCCAACGCGAACTTCCGTGCGCCCGGCAGGTCCCAGCGGGAGACCTCGGATAAGCAGGCCGAGGAGCCCGAGAACAAGATCACCGCGGGCGGCATCCCCTGTGTGAACTAATCGGGTGAGGCAGGTTGCACTCGTGCCCGCCGCCGGGTGGCCTAGCCTTGGTCAGGCTGGCCGCGGCATCCGACAAGGCGGGGAGGGGAGGTGACCGGCGTGCACGAGGACGAGAACGAGGACGCACAGCAGGACGAACGCGCGGACGAGGACGTCACCGAATCGAACGAAGTGGACGATCCGGACAACGAGCCCGCCGAACGCCCCAAGCCGACCCCCTATCCCCGCACCGACCCGCCCGAGCCTGCCACCCCGCCACGCCGCAAGGGCCGCGCGCGGCGCGCCGTGGGCCGCAGCCTGCTGGGGCTGCTCTCGGCGGTCGCGCTGGTCGCGACCGGGTACGCCTACTCAACGGTGGACGACCTGCGGGACAATGTGAACACCACCGACGCACTCGGCAGCCAGGACGAGCGGCGATCCCCGCCTGCCGATGACGGTGCCAACGACATCCTGCTCGTCGGTACCGACGCCAGGACCGATATGGAGGGCAATCCGCTGCCGCGTGCCGTGCTGCGCACCCTGCGCACCGAGGACAAGGCGGGGATCAACACCGACACCCTGATCCTGCTGCGGATACCGCGCGACGGTGGCAAGCCTGCCGCGGTGTCCATCCCGCGGGACACCTGGGTCACCGCCCCCGACGGGGAGCAGCGCAAGATCAACGCACCGTACGGGATCGCGAAGAGCGAGCAGGCGCAGCGGCTGCGCGCCGCAGGGGAGACCGACCGGGCCAAGATCGAAAGGGAGTCCGACCAGGCAGGCCGCCAGGCGCTGGTGCAGACCGTGCAGGACCTCACCCAGATCCGGATCGACCACTATGCCGAGGTCAACCTGCTCGGCTTCTACCTGATCACCGAGGCACTCGGCGGGGTCAAGGTATGCCTGAACCACGCCACGGTGGACAAGGACTCCGGCGCCAGCTTCCGCGCGGGCCCGCAGGTGGTGGACGGCAGCGACGCGCTGGCCTTCGTCCGGCAGCGCAAGAACCTGCCCCGGGGCGACCTGGACCGGATCGAGCGGCAGCAGGCGTTCCTGGCCTCGGCGCTGCACCAGGTGCTGTCCGCGGGCACCCTGACCGATACCGGCAAGCTGAACAAGCTCACCGAGGCCCTGCGCCGCTCGCTGGTGCTGGACAAGGATCTCGACCTGCTGTCATTCGCCGAGCAGGTGCGGGACGTGGCCACCGGGGAGATGGAGTTCCGGACCATCCCGGTGGTCGCGGTCGGCGCCAGGAGCCAGGACGGGCAGAGCATCATCGAGGTGGACCAGGCCGAGGTACGCCGGTTCGTCGGCTCGCTGATCGGCAGGTCCGGCCCACCCACCAGCACGCCGGCGGCTTCGTCAACGGGTTCCGGCGGCGGCAGCGCGCCGGGCGGGCAGCAGCCAACCGACCCGATCACCGCGGACGGCGTCCCCTGCGTGAACTAACAACCACTATCTTGAGTGGGGTGAGCCTCACCGAGCATCTGCTGCGCCCCCTGATGTCCGCTTCCGCGCGCCCGCTGATCACGCACTACGACGACGCGGCCGGCAGCCGGATCGAACTGTCCGTGGCCACGCTGGCCAACTGGGCGGCCAAGACGGCCAACTGGCTGGTCGATGAGCTGGACGTGGAGCAGGGAGAAACTGTCGCCGTCCGGTTGCCTGCGCACTGGCAGACCGCGGGGGTGCTGCTCGGCGCCTGGTGGTGTGGCGCGCGGGTGACGGCCGAGGACGCCGACGCGGCGGTGGCGTTCGTCGGGCCCGCCGCGGCACCGAGCGCGGCCAGGGAGACGGCCGTGGTCGCGCTGGACCCGCTCGGCCGCGGCCTTGCCGGACCGCCGACGGAGGGCACCCACGACTACCTGAACGAAGCGCGACTGACCGGGGACGAGTTCTCCCCGATACTGCCCGTTGCCGGGGACACCCCGGCGCTGCTCGACTCCACAGTAGACGAAGTGCTCGCCGAAGCCCGTTCGCGTGCGGGGAAGCTGGGGATCGACGATGGCGCCCGCGTGTTGTCCACGATGGACTGGGAGCTGCCGGGCGGGGTACTGGACGGATTGCTGGCTCCGCTGGCAGCCGGGGCACATCTGGTACAGGTCACCGGCGCGGATCCGGCGAAGCTGGCCGATCGCCGCAGCACCGAGCGTACGACGATCGACCTGCTCGGCTGATCAGGCTGGCTGCGCCTCGGCGTTGCCGACCCGGTGCTTGCGCTTGCTCCAGAACAGCAGGTGGTCCAGGGAAATCCGGCCGCCGTTGAAGCCCAGCGCCAACCCGGCGCCCGCGAGCACCAGCACCAGTTCGTAGCCACCCTGGCCGGTGAGCCCGGCATCCAGGTGCACGCCCAGCGTGGCGCCGATGCCGACCACCGCGTAACCGAGGCCGACCAGCGGCAGGGCGAGCCCGAGGATGAACGCGATCGAGCCGACGACCTCTACCAGGATCGTGAACACTGCGGCCACCGTTGGCAGCGGAATACCCATGCTCTCAAAGCCGCTGGCCGTCGCGCTCACCCCGGAGTCCCACTTCTGCAGCCCGTGGGCGAGGAAGACGATCGCGACGGCGAGGCGGCCGAGCAGGGCCGCGACGTCTTGCAGTCGAGCGAACATTTCCGTACCAGCTCCCCGATGAATTATGTTGAAGTTTCAACTACAATGCCGAAGGTAGTCTCCCCCGGTTAAAGATGGCGTGAATGGGGACAAATCACCAGGGCGGAAAGTATGGTGGCGACCACGGCCGGAGCGAAGGGGAGGCGCATCATGTGGATCTGGATCGCCATCGGCGCGGTGGTGCTGCTGCTGGTGGGCGTCGCGATCGCGACCGACCTGCGCGACCGCAAGCGGGGCGGCACCCGCGGGATCCGGATGACCGGCTGGCTGGAGCGCCGTGGGCGCGGCGAGGTCGGCTCGGCGATCGTCAACTGGAAGACGACGGACTACCGGCCGCACTCGCCGCGGGAGCGGGAAGATCAGTAGTTGACCTTCGAGTCACTCGAAGCCGCAGGCTGGACGGTGTCCAGCCCACCGGCAGAGAGGAGACCTCATGGAGTCAACCGAGTCACCAGCCACGGATGACCCGATCATCGCGGCGATCACCAGGGCCGTCGCCCGCGGCGGCGCCGGCGATCCCGACGGTGCCAGGGATGCGCTGCTGGAGTTGTGGCGCACCACGGTCCGCGCTGGCGATCCGCTACATCTGTGCGCCATGGCACATCACCTTGCCGACCTGCACGAGGACCCGGCCGAGGCGCTGGCCTGGGATATCCGCGCGCTGGACGCGGCCGACCGCCTGACCGACGACCGGGCCCGGCGGCACCACCCGGACCTGCGGGTGCGCGGGTTCTACCCCTCGTTGCACCTCAACCTCGCGGAGAACTACCGCAGGCTGGGTTCCTTCGCCGCGGCGGGCAGGCACCTCGCGGCGGCCGGGAAGTTCCTGGACGCGCTCCCCGCGGACGGCTACGGGGACACCATCCGCGCCGCGCTCACCGAGGTGGGTGCCGCCGTGCGGGCCCGGTCCACCCGGGAGCGCACGGGAACGGCAAAACCACGCGCGTGAGCGGCCAACGCGTGCGCGGGAACGGCAAACACGCGGGTGTGGGCGGCAAACGCGATGGTTACTTCAGCAGCTGGCGGGCCATCACCAGGCGCTGGATCTGGTTGGTGCCCTCGTAGATCTGGGTGATCTTGGCGTCCCGCATCATGCGCTCGACCGGGAAGTCCCTGGTGTAGCCCGCGCCGCCGAACAGCTGCACCGCGTCGGTCGTCACCGACATGGCGATGTCCGAGGCGTAGGACTTCGCGGCCGAGGCCATGAAGGAGGCGCGCTCGTCCCCGCGCTCGGCGGCCGCGGCCGAGGCGTACACCAGGTGCCGGGCGGCCTCGATCTTGGTGCCCATATCGGCGAGCATGAACTGCACGCCCTGGAACTCGCCGATGGCCTTGCCGAACTGCTTGCGCTCCTTGACGTAGGCGATGCTGGCGTCCAGTGCGCCCTGCGCGATGCCCAGCGCCTGCGCGCCGATCGTGGGGCGGGTGTGCTCCAGCGTGCGCAGGGCCGTCTTCAGCCCGGTGCCCGGCTCACCGATGATGCGGTCGGCCGGAATCCGGCAGTCCTCGAAGTGGACCTCCCTGGTCGGGGAGCCCTTGATCCCGAGCTTGCGTTCCTTCGGCCCGACCGAGAAGCCGGGGTCCTCGGCATGCACCACGAAGGCCGAGATGCCATTGGCCTTCTTCTCCGCGTCCGGGTCGGTGACCGCCATCACGGTGTACCAGCTCGACTCGCCCGCATTGGTGATCCAGGCCTTGGTGCCGTTCAGCACCCAGGAGTCGCCGTCCAGCCGGGCACGGGTGCGCATGGCGGCGGTGTCCGAACCGGCCTCCCGCTCGGAAAGGGCGTAGGAGGCCGAGGCCTCGCCTGCCGCGATCGAGGGCAGGACCAGCTTCTTCAGCTCCGGGGACGCGGAAAGCAGGATCGGCTGGGTGCCCAGCTTGTTCACCGCGGGGATGAGCGAGGCCGAGGCGTCCACCCTGGCGACCTCCTCGATCACGATGCAGGCCGCGATCGCGTCGGCGCCCTGGCCCTGGAACTCCTCGGGGATGTGCACCGCGTTGAACCCGGACTTCACCAGGGCGTGATTGGCCTCGGTTGGGTAGCGCTCCTGCTCGTCCACCTCGGCGGCGTAGGGCGCGATCTCCTTCTCGGCGAGGGCGCGCACGGCCGCGCGCAGTTCCTCGTGCTCCTCGGCAAGCTGGTACAGCCCGGCGCCGTCAGTCACCCGCGTCACCTTTCTCGCGCATGGATCTCCCCCGCCGATGTTAGCGGCCGTTTACTCGGACGTCCTCAGATCCCGCCTGTGTTCTTCCCCGCACCACTCACCGCAGGCGGGAGCGGAGGGTGGCGTCCTTGTCCAGGACCAACTGGGCAAGTTCGGACTGGAACTCGGCCATCCGGGTGCGCAAGGTCTCGTCGGCCGCCGCGAGGATGCGCACGGCGAGCAGGCCCGCGTTGCGCGCGCCGCCGACCGACACGGTGGCCACCGGCACCCCGGCAGGCATCTGCACGATGGACAACAGCGAGTCCAGCCCATCCAGATGCTTCAGCGGCACCGGCACCCCGATCACCGGCAGCACGGTGGCGGAGGCCACCATCCCTGGCAGGTGCGCGGCCCCGCCGGCACCCGCGATGATCACCCGGATCCCCCGCCCCGCGGCCGAGGCGGCGTAGTCCAGCATCCGCTGCGGGGTGCGGTGTGCCGAGTAGACGCCGACCTCGTAAGGCACCTCGAACTCCTCGAGCGCCTTCCCCGCGGCCTCCAGCACCGGCCAGTCCGAGTCGCTGCCCATGATCACGCCGACCACCGGCGCGCCCTGCTCGCTCATCCGCACCCTTCCGCAGTAGTCCTCAGTGGATCTGGTAACCGTCCAGCCATTCCGCATGGGACAGCCAGTGCGCGGCCAGCCGGGCCCGCTCGCGCAGCTCCGCCATCCGCTCCCCGGTCAGGTTCACGTGCCCGAGCTTGCGGCCCGGCCGCTCCGCCTTCCCGTAGGAGTGCACCCGCGCCTCCGGGAACCGGGCGAACAGGTGGTGCAGCCGCTCGTCCGGCCCCATTTTCGGCGCGGCGGGCGCACCGAGCACATTGGCCATCACGCAGGCGGGCGCGATCGGGTCGGTCAGGCCGAGCGGGTAGTCCAGCACCGCCCGCAGGTGCTGTTCGAACTGCGAGGTCCTTGCCCCGTCCATGGTCCAGTGCCCGGAGTTGTGCGGGCGCATCGCCAGCTCGTTGACCAGCAGGCCGTCCGCGGTCTCGAACAGCTCCACCGCGAGCACCCCGACCACGTCCAGCTCGGCCGCCACCCGCAGGGCCAGCTCCTGGGCCCGCTGCTGGCCCTCGGGGTCCAGCCCGGGGGCGGGCGCGAGCACCTCGGTGTTGATCCCGTCGGACTGCACGGTCTCCACCACGGGCCAGGCCGCGCCCTGACCGAACGGCGAGCGGGCCACCAGCGCAGCCAGCTCGCGCCGCATGTCCACTTTGGCCTCGACCAGCAGGGGTGTTCCGGCCTCGAGCAGTTCGGCGACCAGCTCCCCGGCCTGCCGCTCGGAGTCCAGCAGCCACACGCCACGGCCGTCGTAGCCGCCGCGGGCCGCCTTCAGCACCACCGGCCAGCCGTGTGCCGCCCCGAACTTCAGCGCGTCGTCCACGGCGGACACCGGCTCGAACGCGGGCCCCGGGATGCCCAGCCCGGCAAGGCGTTCCCGCATCACCAGCTTGTCCTGCGCATGCCGCAGCGCGGCTGGCCCCGGCCGGACGAGCACTCCCTCGGCGGCCAGCGTGCGCAGGTGCTCCCCCGGCACCTGCTCATGGTCGAAGGTGAGCACGTCGACACCGCCTGCGAAGGAACGCAGCGCCTCGAGATCGGTGTGCAGGCCCTGCACCACCTCGCCGGCAACCAGTCCCGCCGAGTCGTTCTCGCCAGCGGCGAGTACCCGCAACGACTGGCCGAGGGAGATCGCGGCCTGATGCGTCATCCTGGCCAGCTGGCCGCCGCCAACCATGCCGACCACGGGAAGCCCGGTTCGTGTGTCCATAGCGTGTTCAGAGTAAGGCTCTGTCCCGGCGCCGCTCGCGGGCGGCCAGGCCGACTATGCCGAGCACCACTGCCAGCACGTAGGCGTTACCGAGCACAAAGGCCACCGGACCCCAGCCGAACTCGGCCCCGCCGCCGTTCGGCACGAACATCAGCACCGCGCTGGCGAAGAAGGCGGTGACCGCCAGCGCCCACCAGGTGCGGCCGCGGGTCAGCAGCAGCACGATCAGCGGCACCGCCCAGACCCAATGGTGCGACCAGGAAACCGGCGAGGCCAGCAGCGCGTAGCACGCCGTCACCAGCAACGCCGCCAGTGACTCCCCGCGCCGGTGCAGCCGTACCACCAGCCAGATCGCGGGCACGGCGAGCAGGGCCGCGATCCCGATCGCCACGGCGAGCGACCACGGCGCCACCTCGGTGGCCCTGCTGACCATTCCGTTCAGCGACTGGTTGAAGATCCAGTGCACCGCGCCGACCCGCTCAGGGTCGCTGGCCGCCTCGGCCCAGTACCGGCCGGCGTCCCCTGGCATGAGCAGGAACATCAGCCCCTGCAGGCCGGCGAAGGTGACCAGGCCGCGCAGCGCCGCCCGCCACCTTCCGGTGACCAGCAGATGCGGCAGGAAGATCAGCGGGGTCAGCTTCACCGCGGCGGCCACCCCGATCAGCACCCCCGACCACCGCGACCCCCGTGCGCCGAGCACCAGCACGTCCAGCACGACCAGCGCCATCAGGATCAGGTTGACCTGGCCGAGGAACAGGGTCTTCCACACCGGCTCCAGTGCCAGCGCGAGCAGGCTCAACCCGGCCACCACGAACGCGCCCGGCAGCCGCCGGGTGCCGGTCCGCAGGCAGGTCCGGACCACGATGGCCAGCGCGAGCACCGAGGCCGTGGTGACCAGGCCCCAGCTCAGGCCGGCAGGCAACGCGGCGAGCGGCACGAACAGCAGCGCGGCGGCGGGCGGATAGGTGAACGGCAACGACACCCAGGACGGCAGGGTGGTCAGCCGCTCCGCGATGTACAGCGGGTCACCGTGCAGGAAGGTGAGCGCCCCGGCCCGGTAGACCTCGGCGTCCGCGCCCAGCCGCCACCCGGCCAGCCAGGCGAGGATCCCGGCTCCCAGCGCGGCCACCGCCAGCATGCCGACGGACACCCTGCCGCGGGTCAGCCCGCCCGGCCAGGGCTCAGCGGGCGGGCGTCGGGTCGACATGCTCTTCGGGGTGGTTCTCGACCTCCGGCGGCCCGGACATCCGCCCGCGCGCCCGCCTGCGCCGCCACAGGTGCCTGCCGGCCAGCGCGGCGATCAGCACCAGCGGCACCAGGATGTAGGCGTTGCCGAGCACGTTCTGCCAGAACTGCCAGTGCAGCTCGATATTGCGCCCGTTCGGCAGCACCAGCAGCACGCAGCTGATGAACACCGCGATCACCCCGCCCGCGGCGAGCCAGCGCTTCCACGCCGTCGCGGGGGTGGTCTCCGGCAGCCGGGACACCAGCAGCACGATCAACGGCACCGCCCACACCCAGTGGTGCGACCAGGAAACCGGCGAGGCCAGCAGTACGTAGAACGCCGTCACCAGCAAGGCGGCCAGCGACTGGCCGCGCCGGTGGAACCGCAACATCAGCCAGACCGCCGGGCCCGCCAGCAGCACCCCGATGCCGATCGCGGCCGTGGAGGCCCAGGGCGCGAGGTCGGTCACCCGGTTCAGCAGGCCGTTCAACGACTGGTTGCCAGCCCAGTGGATCGGGCCGATCCGCCCGGTGTCGAACAGGGTGTGCGTCCAGAACCGGGTGGCGTCCCCCGGCACCAGCGCGAACATCAGGGCCTGCAGGCCGAAGAAGGTGCCGAGCGCGCGCAGCGCGTCCCGCCACCGCCCGGTGAACAGCAGGTGCGCGATGAACACCGCAGGGGTCAGCTTCACCGCGGTGGCCACGCCGACCAGCACCCCGCCCCAGCGGGAGCCCCGTGCGCTGAGCACCAGCACGTCCAGCATCACCAGCGCCATCAGGATGAGGTTGATCTGGCCGAGGAACAGGGTGCGCCACACCGGTTCCAGCCCGAGGAACACCAGCGAGAAGATCAACGTCGCCCTGGCTGGCGAGGCCCAGCGCGGCAGGTCACCGGTGAGCCGGGGCAGCGCGCCGATCGCCACCCTGATCACCAGCGCCATCGCCAGGATCGAGACCGCCGCGATCACGCCCCAGGCGACCTGGATCGGCAGCACGGCCAGCGGCACGAACAGCAGCGCGGCGGTCGGCGGGTAGGTGAACGGCAGCAGCGCCCACCACGGCTCCGGGCTCAGCGTGTTGGCCTCGTACAGCGGGTCGCCGTGCAGCAGGGTCAGCGCGCCCGCGCGGTACACCGCGCTGTCCACCCCGAGCCGCCAGTCCAGCAACCAGCCGAGCACACCGGTGATGACGGCAAGTAACGGAACGGCCACGAGCAGCACCATGGACCGGGGCCGCATGGACAGCCGTCCGAGCGAGGCACGCAGCGCAAGACCAGGCTGCGCGGACCGGGCGGTTAGCTTGCTCACCGCATCAGGAAATCACGAAACAACATCATTGGTGGCACTTGCCCCCGGCTCCGCTCCCCTACAGGCGTGCGAGCAGGTCACATGCCGCCTCGTGGGTCGCGGGCAGCCGGACCGCGCTGATCCGCGGCCTGCCGACCTCGCGCAGTTGCCGGTCGATGGCCAGCCGCTCGGTCAGCTCCCGGCGTAGCGACACCGCCCTGGCCGCGACGCCCTCCTCCCGCGGGACCAGCGCGGCCACCGTGGACGGCCCGATGGCGGCCAGGCTCTCCCCGCCGTCGAAACACAGCCGCAGCGCGTCCGCGGCCAGGATCATCCCGGTCAGCCGGGACCAGCCTGCCGCCTCGCCGAAATCCATGTGCACCACCAGCAGCACGAAGCCCTCGGCCGGGGTGCCGCCGTCCTTGGCGGCCTGCCGGTACAGCTCGGCCATCCGGGTACGCAGGTAGGCGGCGGTCGGCAGGCCGGTGAGCGCGTCGGTCACCTCGGCCGCGGTGAGCTGTTCGAAGACCACGTCGGCCCACGCCACCGCGGTCACCCTGAGTAGCCGAGCCGGGGTAGCGTCCACGTCCGGCGCAACGAACCCGTCCCCCGAGTCGGGGTGCTCGAGTACCGCGTGCAGGGCGGCCAGATCGACCAGCGTCTCGGCAAGGCCGGTGCCCGCCTTGGCCCGCGCCCTGCCGAGCGCGGCGAGCGCGTCCTCCGGAGCGCCGCCTGCCAGCACGGCGGCGCAGACGGTCTCGACCTCGGGCAGGGCCCAGTCACTCGGGGTGTGCCAGCCGGCGGCCAGGCTGGCCGTGCGCCAGCGAGCGCGCAGTGCGCGCAGCGAACTGTCCCGCCGCGCCCGGTTCAGGGCGATTCGCCCAGCTCCCGCGTGCTCGCCGTCCCCGCCGCTCGCCGCGCCGGTAGCCGGAACCTCCACGAACGACCGCCCTTTCCGGTGTCACCTTCGCCGACCCTTCGAACCGAGGGACGGCAGTGATCGCAAGTCGTGACGGGATATTCCCAAGGGATGGGTGAACCGGTTGCGCCCTCCGGGGTATCCGGGGGCCCGCGAGGTGACGTTGCTCTCAGTGTCCGTCACACTGGTCGCTGCGCGAAGTCGGGGTAGGAGTGGCGGCCGCGTGGTGCCGAGGCTGCCCTGCCCCTAGACAGGAGGAGTCCGTGTCCACCGTTCCCGCCGATCTGAGCGGCCACAGCGACGCCGAGCTGATCGCCTCGGTGCGCGGCGGGGAGCTGGCGGCGTACGGGACACTGTACGAGCGTCATGTCTCGGCCGCGTACAACCTCGCCCGGCAGCTGGCCAGGTCCGCCGCGGAGGCCGACGACCTGGTGTCCGACGCCTTCTCCAAGGTGCTGGAGACGCTGCGGGCCGGGAAGGGGCCGGACACCGCCTTCCGCGCCTACCTGCTCACCGCGCTGCGGCACACCGCCTACGACAAGACCCGCAAGGACCGCAGGGTCGACCTGAACGAGGACATGTCCGAGGTCGGCGGTTCCGCCGCGGCCGAGGCGCTGACCGTGCCGTTCTCCGACACCGCGCTGGCCGGGCTGGAGCGCACCCTGGCCGCCAAGGCCTTCGCCCGGCTGCCGGAGCGCTGGCAGGCCGTGCTCTGGCACACCGAGATCGAGCAGCAGTCCCCGGCCGAGGTGGCGCCGCTGCTCGGGCTGACCGCCAACGGCGTGTCCGCCCTCGCCTATCGCGCGCGCGAGGGGCTGCGCCAGGCCTACCTGCAGGTCCACCTTGCCGAGACCACCGCGGCCCGCTGCCGGGCCACCGCGGACCGGCTCGGCGCCTGGACGAGGGACGGGCTCTCGAAGCGGGAACGTGCGCAGGTCGAGACGCATCTGGACGAGTGCGACCAGTGCCGCACCCTGGCCGCCGAACTGGCCGATGTGAACGGTGCGCTGCGCTCCGTGGTCGCCCCGCTGGTGCTGGGCGGCGCGGTGCTCGGCTACCTCAGCCTCACCGGCGCGGCCAAGGCCTCGGCGGCCACCGCGGCCGCGGCGGGTGCCGCCGCTGCCGGGGCCGGTGCCGCGGGTGGTTCCGGTGGCGCGGGTGCCGCCGCCGGGGCAGCGGCCGCAGGACCACGCCAGTTCCTCGGGGTCGCGGCCTCCGGGGTCGCCCTGGCCGCGGCGGTGGCCCTCGGGCTCGCCGCCGGTGGCGGGGACCAGGAGATCCCGGCCGCCGCGCAGCAGCCCACCGCGCAGGCGCCCGCCCCGGAGGAGCCGGAGCAGCAGCCACCGCCACCTCCGGAGCCGGAGGTTCCCCCGGCACCCGAGGACGAGCCGCCCCAGCCGGACCCGCCGCCCGAGGACGAGCCGGTACCGCCCCCTGCCGAGCCGGCGCCTTCCCCGGTGCCACCGCCCTCGGCTCCGACCACGACGACACCACCCCCGGAGTCGCCGGCACCCGAACCGCCCTCGCTGACCGCGCAGCCCTCGGGCTCGGATATCGAGCTGAGCCCAGGTGAAACGACCGAGCTGCCGATCACCGTGCGCAACGAAGGGGGCAGCACCTCGGAACCGATCAGCGCCACCCTGTCCCTGCCTCCGGGTGTGCACGCGGTGGACGCGGCCAGGGGCGCAGGCGGTGGCGGTGGCGCACCGCGCCTGCTCGAAGGACCCGCCCTCCGCCAGCCCGGCGGCGACCCCGGCACCGTGCCCTGCCCCGGCAGCGACGGCACCCGCACGGTCACCTGCAGCACCGAGGAGGGGCTGGAGCCCGGCGAGTCGGTGGTGCTGCTGTTCCGGCTGGTCGCGACCGAGGACGCCAAGCCGGGAGCGGTGTCCGGAACCGTGAGTGCGGGAACCGAGCTGAGCGTGTCGGTGCAGGTACGGGTGACGGTCCCGCAGGATGCGGTCGACCTCGCGGTGCGGCCGGTGTGGAACCCGCTGTTCCCCTGGCTCCGGCACCCTGTGCTGGACATCGAGGTGACCAACAAGGGGCCTGCCGCCAGGCCGGTGACCATCGAGGTGGACCGGCCGGGCCACCTGCTGCTCGGCGGCTGGCGGGTGGACTGCGACCGCGGCGGGAGCGGGATGACCTGCACCAGCCACGGCGAGCTCGAGCCAGGGCAGCGGCTGAGCATCTGGGTCGGCCTCGACCGCAGGCCGACCACCGAGCACCAGGACAGGGTGACCGTGACGGCCATCCTGGGCTCGGCAACGGCTTCGAAGTCGGTGCAGATCGGCTGCTGGGGCCTGCCCTGCCACTGGCCGGGCCGCCAGCCGGTGAGCGCGGAGGAGCCGACGACCGGTCCCCCTTCCGGCACCGGCCCCACCGGCACCCCCGGTCCCACCAGCGCACCCGGCCCCACCGGGACGCCCGGACCCACCGGACCGGGAACCGGGCCGACCGGCACCCCGGGCACCGGGCCGGGCACCACCCGGCCGCCGAGCAGCACCAAGACCCCGGAGCGCACCCCGGCACCGCCCACCACGGCACCGTCGGATTCGAGCAGCAGCGCACCGGACCGGCCGGGACCGCCGGGACCGCCGGGACGATCTGGCAAGCCGGTGCTGCCGTGGCTGCCCTGGCTGTGGTGACCAGTAGACTGCCGGGGTGACCCGCACCGGAACCCTGCGTGACCTGCTGGTCAAGCATCGGGAACTGATGCGGTTCGCGACCGTCGGCGGGATCTGCTTCCTGATCACCATCGCGGTGAACTACGCGCTCAAGTTCACCGTGCTCACCGGCAACCCGCTCACCGCATTCGGCATCGCCGTGCTGGTGGCCACCATCGTGTCCTACGTGCTGAACCGGGAGTGGTCCTTCCGCACCCGCGGCGGCCGGGAGAACCACCATGAGGCCGCACTGTTCTTCCTGTTCAGCGGGATCGCGATGGGGCTGAACACGCTGCCGCTCGCGGTGTCGAGGTATGTGCTGCAGTTGCAGCGGCCGCAGGTCGGGCTGCTCACCCAGGAGATCGCCGACTTCGTCAGCTCGATCATCCTCGGCACCCTGGTGGCCATGGCCTTCCGCTGGTGGGCCTTCAAGCGCTGGGTGTTCCCGCAGGCCGGGGCGCGGCCCCGGGCCGGAAGCGGGGACCAAACTCTGCCTCAAGCGCGACAGGACCGCGCCGCCTGAGGCGTTACCGGTACGTACACTGCGCGCGTGACCGTCGTCGAGTCCGTGCTGTCCAGGGTGCCGGAGCCGCTACGCTCCGTGCTGATCAAGCATCGCGAGCTGCTCAAGTTCGGCATCGTCGGCGGCACGACCTTCATCGTGGACAACGGGGTCTGGTTCCTGCTCAAGCTCACCGTGCTGGAACCGAAACCGACCACGGCCAAGGCGATCGCCATCATCGTCGCCATGATCGTCAACTACATCCTGAACCGGGAGTGGTCCTTCCGCACCCGCGGCGGCCGGGAGAGCCACCACGAGGCCGCACTGTTCTTCCTGTTCAGCGGCGTGGCGATGATGATCAACCTGATCCCGGTCTACGTCTCCCGCTACGTGCTCGACCTGGAGGTGCCGCACGTCTCCCGGCTGGCGCAGGAGGCGGCCGACTTCGCCAGTGGCTCGATCCTGGGCATGCTGCTGGCGATGGGGTTCAAGTTCTGGGCGTTCAAGAAGTGGGTCTTCCCGGACGAGCTCGGCGAGCGCCGCCGGGCGGGCGGCGACTCCGAAGAGGATGAGCCAGGGGACGGCATCGGCAACGTCCGCAGGCTGCGCTGACTAGCGGGGTACCCGCTCGGTTGGCCAGCGGACCTCGGCGACGTCCCCGGGTTTCGGCACCCGCAGGAACAGGGTGAAGGTGGCTGGCCGCTTCACCGAGAGTTCCAGCCTGCCGCCGTCCGCATCGGCCAGCGCCCTGGCCAGCGCCAGGCCCACCCCGGTGGAGCCGCCGCCGGAGAAGCCCCGCTCGAAGATATGCGCGGCGAGCTCGTCCGGTACCCCGGCGCCGGTATCGCTCACCTCGACCACCACGGTGCCCTCGGCGTCCCCGCGGCGCCCGGTCAGGGTGACCGTGCCCTCGCCGTGCCGCACCGCGTTGTCCAGCAACACCCCGATGATCTCGCGCAGCCTGCCGGGAGTGGCCCGTGCCATCAGCCCGTCGGCCACCCGCACCCGCAGCGCGCGGCCCGCGGGGCGCAGCAGCGGGCGCCACTCCTCGGCCACCTCGGGCAGCATGACGGGTAGCTGCACCGGTTCCGCGCCGACCTCGCTGGCCGCACGGGCGGCGGCCAGCAGCTCGTCCAGCGCCTCGGCCAGCCGGTCGGCCTGCTCCAGCGCGGCCCGCGCGTCCTCGGCGACCTCGGTGTCCTGGTGCGTTGCCAGGGTGTCCAGCCGCAGTTGCAGCGCGGTGAGCCTGCTGCGCAGCTGATGCGAGACGTCCCCGACCAGCTGCCGCTCCCGCTGCACCAGCTGGGCCAGCGCGGAGCTGGAGGCGTCCAGTGCCTCGGCCACCATGTCCAGTTCGCCGATGTCGTAGCGCCGCTGGTCCGGCCGGAAGTCGCCGCCGCCGAGCCGGGCCGCCCGCTCGGCGACATGCCGCAGCGGCTTGGCCAGCCTGCGCGCGGTCACCGTGGCCACCACCGTTCCGGTGCCGACCGAGGCCAGCACCAGCAGCACCACGATCAGCACGACCTGGGTCTGGGTGGTCTGCAGCGGCCCGGCCGGGACGATCAGCTCGACGCTACCGCCCTGGGCGATCGGCACCTGCTCGGCGACCACCTCCGACCCGGGATCGTCCCCGAGCCGCCGCTCCACCATCCCCGGCTGGCGCAGCACCAGCAGTCCGTTCTCCGGGATACCCGCCCGCAGGTCACCGACGTCCACCTGCTGCCGGTTGGCGATCTGGCTGTCCACGATGGCCGCGATCTGCTGCGCCCGCGCGAGCAGGTCCTCCCTGGTGAGGTTGTCCACCAGCACCCAGGCGGTCACGCCGAGCGGGATGCCGAGCGCGGCACCGGTGACCGCGACCGCGAGCAGGATGGCCAGCAGGATACGTCGGCGCACGGGCGATCACTCGGTGTTGAACCGGAACCCGACGCCCCGCACGGTGGCGATCCGGCGCTGCTCCTCGTGCGCCCGCACCGGCCTGCTGGGGTCCGGGGCCGCGGCGACGGCCAGCTTGCGGCGCAGCCAGGACATGTGCATGTCCAGCGTTTTCGAGGTTTTGGACTCCAGGTCGTTCCACACCTCGGCGAGGATCTCGTCCCGGCTCACCACCTGGCCTGCCCGGCTCATCAGCACCCGCAGCAGCTCGAACTCCTTGTTCGCCAGCTGCACCTCGCGTCCGTCCACGGTGACCAGCCGGGCACCGAGGTCCATCCGCACCCCGGCCGCCTCCAGCGCGTCCGGTACCCGCCTGCGCAGCAGGGCCCGGATCCGGGCCAGCAGCTCGGCCAGCCGGAACGGCTTGGCCACGTAGTCGTCGGCGCCCGCGTCCAGGCCGACCACGAAGTCCACCTCGTCGGTGCGCGCGGTCAGCATCAGCACCGGCAACTCGGTGCCGCCTGCCCGCAGCCTGCGGCACACCTCGAGGCCGTCCATCCCCGGCAGGCCGAGATCCAGTACCAGCAGGTCCACCCGCCGCTGCTCGGTGACGGTCAGCACGGCGGGTCCCTCCACCACGACCTCGACCTCGTAGCCCTCCCGCTGCAGCGCCCGGGACAGCGGTTCGGCGATCGACGGATCGTCCTCGGCAAGTAACACCATGCTCACCTGGCCAACTCTACGACCGCCGGGCGTGAAACGATCGTCATCGTGTCCCGCTACACCGACGACCTGGTCCTGGCAAGACAGCTGGCCGACGCCGCCGACGAGATCACCGTTGCCCGGTTCCGTGCCCGGGATCTGGCGGTGCGCAGCAAACCGGACCGCACCCCGGTCACCGACGCGGACACCGCCGTTGAGGACGCTATTCGGGCCCGGCTGGGCAATGCGCGGCCAGCCGACGCGGTCGCCGGTGAGGAGCGGGGCGGGGCGGCCAGGGACACCGGCCGGGTGTGGGTGCTGGACCCGATCGACGGCACCAAGAACTTCCTCCGCGGATTACCCGTTTGGGCGACCCTGATCGCATTGGTGGCGGACGGCGAGCCGGTGGTCGGCGTGATCAGCGCCCCGCTGCTCGGCCGCCGCTGGTGGGCGGCGGCCGGGGCGGGCGCCTGGCTGGCCGATGCGGCCGGGGAGCACCGGCTGACGGTGTCCGGGGTATCCGAGCTGGCCGATGCGTACCTGTCCACAACGGACCTCGGCTCCTGGGTGGAGCACCACTCGCGGGAGTCCTACCTCACGCTGGCCGACGCCTGCTGGGAGAACCGCGCGTTCGGCGACTTCTGGTCACACTGCCTGGTGGCCGAGGGCGCCATGGACCTCGCGGTCGAGGCCGTGGTGAACCCGTGGGACGTGGCCGCGGTGCGGGTGCTGGTGACCGAGGCGGGCGGCCGGTTCAGCGACCTCGACGGCAACCCCGGGATCGGCGGCGGTTCCGCGCTTTCCACCAACGGGCTGCTGCACGAGGCCGCCCTCAGGCTGCTGCGTCATGGCAGGACGCCGACCGCACCGCGGGCCACCTGAGCCCAGGTCAGCCTTCCGAACAGGTAGTGGCAGGCGACCTGCTCGTTGCTGAACCGGGCCCAGTCGTAGCGGTTGCCCTGCTCGCGCCAGAACACCTCCCAGGCCACTCCCTCCTCCGGGTCCTCGGCGCGCAGCAGGCACCAGGTGTTGTCCGCCTCGGCGCCGATGGAGATCACCTCGTGCGGCACGCCGACCGCCTCCAGCCAGCGCAGGATCGACTCGCTGTTCATGCCCGCTCCTCGGTACCGGTCTCGAAGGTCACGTCGGCGAGATACCCGAGCACGACCAGTTCCGCCGCCGAGTACACCGCCCGGTAGCGCGGGCCGCCACCGTCCTGGCCGAACCAGGGCGCCGACTCGGCCAGCCACATCGGCAGCTCGCGCCGCACCCGGTAGCGGCGGTACCCGGCGCGCAGCCTGCTCGGCGGCAGCGAGCGCGCCGCGAAGGGGGTGCCATCCGCGGCGAACACCCTTCCCGTGGCGCCGCCGAACCGGTCCAGCAGGGTGCCCTCGGCCAGCAGCACCGGCTCGCCCGGCTCCCGGCCGCCCTCCGGATACAGCTCGCCGGGTGGCCAGGCGTACTCCGGCGCCCGCTCGTCGGCGTGCACGAGGTAGCGGCGGTTGAACTCCCGTTCGGACAGCCCGCCCAGCGGGTCGTACCCCTCGGTCAGCCGCTCCGGTGGGTCCGGCAGCACCTCGGCCGGGGGCGGCGCGGGTAGCCGCCTGCCCGCGCGCAGCGCCTCGAGCAGCTCGGCCGGGTCGATCAGGTCCGAGCGGGGGTGGTCATGCGGCGGGAACCGCAGGCCCGCCGCGTAGTCCACCTCCGCGGGCGGCGCGGGCAGCTGCCGTGCGGGCCGGTCGGAGGCGATCGGCAGGTGGCCGATCGGGAACATGTGCACCGCGAACAGCGCGACCACGCTCTCCCGTTCCTGCCGCGCCGCGCCGAGCGAGAGCGGGGCCTGTGGCCGCAGCCCGTGCTGCGGCTGCTGCCCATGCTGCGGGGGCTGCCCGGCTGGTGGGGGTGCGGCCGGCGGCTGCGCGCGGAACGGCGGTGGCGGGTAGTGCCCGGCCTGCGGCCTTGCCGGGGCGAAGTGCGCGTGGTGCGCCGGATACGCCCCGCCGGGGGGCGGGGCGTATCCGGCGGGTGGTGCTGCCGGTGCCGGTCCGGGTGGCGGCGCGGCGGGTGGCTGCTGCGGGACGGCCGGTGCCGCTGGCGGCGGCCCGGCGGCGTACCCCGCCGCCGTGGTGCCGGAGGGTGGTGTCTGCGCGGCGATCCCGAAACTGGGCGTGCGGGTCAGCGCGATCCCGCTGGGCGGGGTGGGGGCTTCGGGGACACCGCGAGCCTCGGCCAGACCGCCGGAGCCCGGCCGCGCCGCCGTGACCTCCGGCCCGATCCGGACCGGACCGGTGCCGCCGTCCTCCACCCGCTGCACCCCCGGCGAGTCATCAACGACCCCACCCGCAGCGGACTCGGGGGCGAGGGTGGCGGCCAGGCCGGTGGTCAGTGCGGTCAGGTTGGCCGCGGTCGCGCGCAACGTGGTGTCCACCCCGAGCAGCGCCTGCGGATGTCCGGCCGCGGCGGCACTCTGCGCGGCGTCCCGGTCCTTGGCCGCCGCGGTGAGCTGGCGCACGATCTCCACTTTGGCCGCTCCCACCTGGTCCGCTGCATGTTCCAGCCGGTCGGCGGCCTGCCCGGCACCCAGCGCGGTGACCGTCAGCCGCCCCTGGTCCGGGTGCACGAACCCGGACCAGTACTCCCGTGCCGCCTCGCCCGCCGGTCCGGACAGCTGCTCCAGCGCCGCCCCGGCGGCCGCGTCGGCGGCAGCGGCCAGCTCGTCCAGCTGCCGCTGGGCCGTGCGCCAGGCCGCCGCCTGCGCGCGCAGCGCGTCCTCGTCCGCTTCCGGCCAGCTCACCCCGGTGGCGGCCGCGATCCCGGCCAGCTCGGCGGGAAGCTCGATACCCATCGTCGGCCTCCCTAGTCCGGTGTGCCCGCGTCGCGCACCCGGTCCGCGGCCTCGGCATCGCCTGCCCGGTAGGCCGCCGCGGCCTCGGTCAGCCGCCGGTGCAGCTCGCCGATCCGTTCGGGCAGCGCCCGCAACCGTTCCCGCGTCTGTTCAGCCGGGACCTCGTGCGCCGCGGCGAAGCTCCGCCCGACCGCGTCGGTGCCCCAGGCCGCGCCGGTGGCGGCGAGCGCCCGGTCCAGTTCGGCCGCGATCCCGGCAGCGCGCTCGGCCAGCTCGCCGAGCTCGGCCGCCTTCGCGTCCAGCCGGTCGGTGTCGACCGCGAAACCGTGCTCCCCGCTCATCACGCCCTGTCCACCCAACTCTTGTGCTCGAAGCTCTCCTCCTCGGCCTCGGCAGGGACGTCCGGGGCGAACACACCCAGGTCGGCGGTACCGAGCAGGAGGGCCTGCGGGTCGGTCTCCCGTGGCAGCGCGGGGCTGAGCACCTGCCCGGCCCCCGCCAGCGCCTTGATGGTGGCCGCCTGGGTGACCCGCACGATCTCCTCGGCGAGCTCGGCTGGCCGGTACCGCTGGTAGGCCTCCGCGGCGAGCTCCAGCCCGGTCAGCGTGCCGCGCGCCCCGACCGTCGCGGTGACCAGCCCGTCCCCGGTGCTCACCGACTCGGTGATCGCGGCGAGCTCACGCTGGACCGCAAGCAGGTGTTCCCTGCTGCGCCGGTAGTCGGCGAGCAGTTCCTCCACCTGCGCGCGATGATCCGTCACGGCGCCCTCCCGGCCTGCGGCTACAGCACTCGGTGACCCTCAGACGTGCTCCGCCCGCCCCTGGTTCCATTGCCACGAACGTGTCCCATGATCTCGTGGAGTGTGATGCCCAGTACTTTACGTAACCGGCTTGAGGGGAGCATGACGGACAACGGAGCGGGGTTCGGCGTCGACCTGTCTGGGTGGCATGGCCACCGTGCCACCGGAGTTCCACGGCGAGAGCGGTTCGGTGGCGCAGGCGTACGACCAGCTGCACGGCGTGCTCGAGTCGACAAGGACCAGCCTGGACGAGACGGCGACCGCCCTGCACAAGGCGGTGACGCTGTACGCGGAGAACGACCGGGCCGGCGGCGACAAGCTGAACACGCTAATCGAAGACCACGGCATGCCCAAGCCGGAGCTGACGCCATGAGCTACGAGCAGCTGATGCAGCAAGCCGCGGACATCGAAGAGAGCGCGGCCGAGGCGGAGTATCGCCAGCTGGCCGGCATGGCCGGTCGTGGAGCCACCGTCATCGACTACGAGGAGATCAAGCGCAGGTACCAGGGCTGTGCCCAGCCCTTGTTCGAGCCGTTCACCCGGATGCCCGACCCGGCCTCCTACGACGGCGCAATCGAAGATCTGCGTGCCGCCATGGAGGAACTGTCGAATGGTCCCCACCTCACAGATCCGATCAACGGGGCGGCGATCGACGGGAACCGGAACCTCACGGCGGTCGGGGACGCGGCCGACGAGCTGAATGACTGGACCGGCATAGCCGCGTCCAATTTCAAGCGCAACTTTCTCACCCCGTTCCCGGTTGTCGCGGGCAACCAGTTCCTCATCCTCGGCATCATGAAAGGCGCCGTCGAGGCGGACAAAGCGGTCTGGGAAGCGGCCCGAGAAGACATCGACAAGATCGCACGGGCAACCCTCGACGCCCTGGAGAACCTTGGTGGCTGCGGCAAGAATGGGTTCGAGTTCGCGCTGGCGGTGGCCACCGCGGTGGCGTCGGTCTTGGGCATACCGTTCACGGGAGGCGCCTCGGCCGTGGTCGCGGGAGTGGGGGCGGCCGCGAATACGGCAGGTGCCGTTGTCAAGGGCGCGGAAATGGTGAAGGGCGGCGGCGGGTCGGCGGAGCAGATCGTGGGCTCGATGCAGACCGCGATCGAGAAGCTCACCGGCCAGATCCGCGAGAAGCAGGGGCAGATCGCCAAGACACTGAGCGGCTACGCGGGCGAAATCGACCAGCACAAGATGACCAAGCCCTCGGCCTTCTTCTCGCCGCGGCCGAAACTCGCCGATATGCGAGGCAGCGAGCTGACCGGCGAAAAGGGCGTCGGGGAACCCGAGTAGGGGGCGAGCACAGTGGGTGAGCTGGCCGAGCGGCTGGACAATATCCGGGTGCGGGTGAGCGCTCCGGGCACGGATATCGAGGCCGAACTGCGCAACCGCACCGAGTTCACGCTTTCGTTCGGGGAGAGCGTGTACGAGTTCATCGACGAGCGTGCCCTGGAACGGGCACTGGCGAGCCTCGCCCGCCTGCTGTACGCGGGCTGGCAACGGCAGTACCGGGAGGCGATCAGCGACACGGCGTTGAACATCGATCCGGAGGACCAGCACGACCTCGACTTCCGGGACGAGTCCCGCGCGGCGAGTCCAGCGATGGCCGAGTCACGTTGTCGGCGATCGGTATGGACGAGTTCACCGCACGAATCAAACCAGGATCCCTGCGCGAGTTGCGCGAAACCGAGTTCGCCGCGCGGGCCTCCGAGGCCGCTGCCCGGCTGCTCGAGGACTACCAGAAGCAGATGGACGAGCTGAAGCTGAGGTACTACGGATGATCGGTCGTACGCTCCGGACCGTCGGCTTTGCACTGGCGGGGCTCGGGTTGTTAGCGGCGTGTGACTCCTCCGACCGGCCCCGCGAACTGTCCATGGATGACGTGAAACCCTGCGAGCTCATCTCCGGCTACGACCTCCAACGGCTCCAGGTCAAGGCCGCACCAGAACCACTATCCAGCCCCGGAGGGCTGGACGAAGAAGGTGCGGCCTGCCGGTATCGTCCCTTACTCATCAGCTCGTCACTATCAGCAAGGTGATGAATCACGGGATGGACCGGTGGACCAGTGGCTCCTTCAACGGCGCGACGTTCGAAGAGGTCGCTCCAGTACACGGGTTTCCCACGATCAAGGTGGGACGTGAGCGCGAACGCAGCGGGCCGAATACTGGGTGCACGCTCTATATCGATGTCGCCGACGACCAGTCGTTGCGAGTGGAGGTCGGCGAGAACTACTCCGAGGAGCAACCGGTCACGTGTGACACCGCGCGTCAGTTCGCCGACGCGGCGATGAAGACGCTCGTCGGTACCGGCTGACCGAAGACCACCGGACCGGCCGTGCTCACCCGGCCAGCGCGCGCACCACCCTGGACGGGCTGGGCCTGCCGAGGCGTTCGGCCATCCAGGCGCTGGTGGCCACCAGCGCGTCCAGCTCGGCGCCGTGCTCGATGCCGAGGCCGTCCAGCATCCACACCAGGTCCTCGGTGGCCAGGTTGCCGGTGGCCGACTCCGCGTACGGGCAGCCGCCCAGCCCACCGGCGGAAGAATCCACAGTGGACACACCGCGGCGGAGGGCGGCGTAGGTGTTGGCCAGCGCCTGACCGTAGGTGTCGTGGAAATGCACAGCGAGCCGGTCCACCCCCACCCCGGCCGCACCGAAGGCGTCCAGTACCGCGTCCACCTGACCGGGGGTGGCCACCCCAATGGTGTCGCCGAGCGAGAGCTGCCCGCAGCCGAGGTCGAGCAGCCGCCTGCCGGCGCGGGCCACCTGCGCGGCGGGTACCGCGCCCTCCCAGGGGTCGCCGAAGCACATGGAAAGGTAGCCGCGCACCGCGAGCCCCTCGGCGCGGGCCCGGGACACCACCGGCTCGAACATGGCGAACTGGCTGTCCAGCCCGGAGTTCAGGTTGCGCTTGGCGAAGGTCTCGGTGGCGCTGGCGAACACCGCGATCTCGGTCACCCCGGCGGCCAGCGCGCGGTCCAGGCCGCGTTCGTTGGGCACCAGCACCGGGTAACGCACCCCCTCGTGGCGGTGCAGCCCGGCCAGCAGCTCCTCGGCGTCGGCGAGCTGCGGCACCCACTTCGGGTGCACGAAGCTGGTGGCCTCCAGCACCGGCAACCCCGCGCGGGCCAGCCGGTCAAGGAACTCCAGTTTCACCTCGACCGGGACGGACTCGCTCTCGTTCTGCAGCCCGTCCCGCGGGCCGACCTCCCAGATCGTCACCCGTTCCGGCAGCGTCCCCGGCGCGGCCGGAACCCGCGCGGGCAGCCCGAGCTCCCGTGCCCCCATCTCGGTCAGCGCCCCTGTCCCGGCGCCTCGCCGTACGGGTCCTGCGGGCTCAGCTCCTGGTAACCCTGGTAGTCCTGGGCGCCGAAGTCGTCGTACGGGTTGTCGTTCACCTGCCGGTAGATCAGCGTGTGCACCAGCTCGACGCCGGGGATGTCATCGAACTTCAGCGGCTCGTCCGATGCCGACTCGATGATCAGCGTGCCGCAGCCGAAGATCCGGTCGACAAGGCCGTGCTCGAACCGCACGCTGTTGATCCGGGCCATCGGGATGTCGATGCCGGTGCGCTTCACCACACCTTCCCTGGCGATCACCCGGTCGGTGGTGACGATGAAGTGGGTGGTCCGCCAGCGCACGATCGGCGCCAGCACCAGCCAGACCAGCAGCAGCAACCCGACGGCACCGATGGCGATCAGCGCCACCAGGTCCCACGGCGCTTCGATGTCCCTGGCCAGCAGGGCCAGCCAGATACCGCCGCCGAGCACCACCACCAGCACGAACAGCGGGAAGATCAACATCTTGAAGTGCGGATGCTTGTGCGCCACTACCTGTTCCGCCTCGCTGAGCAGGTCATCTGGATAAGCCACCTGCAACACTCCCCGAGCTTGCACCGCTGATGCGCATACCGTACCGCCGGTAGGCCGACCCGGCCGTTCCTACCCGCACAGCCTGGCACATACCGGCTCAGGCCTGGCGCAGGTGAACCACGTCCCCGGCGAAGATGGTGCGGCGTTCGTCCTCGCCGGTCTGCAGCACCAGCTGACCGGCCGCGTCCACGTCCACCGCGGTGCCCAGCAGCGTGGCACCGTCCGGGGTAGCGATCTTGACCTCCTGGCCGATCGTGGCGCAGCGGGCGCGGTAGTCCGCCAGCAGCCCGGCCCGCTCCAGGTCACCGGCCGCCTGTCGCCAGCGCCGCTCCCTTGCCGCCAGCGCGAGCAGCAGCAGCCGGGCCAGCTCGGTGCGGTCGGTGGTGGCCGCGCCCTGCTCGCGCAGCGAGGTGGCCGCCAGCCCGCCGGGCCCCGGCGGCACCGGCTGCGGCGCGGCCAGCACGTTCACCCCCATGCCGAGCACCACCGCGCGCTCGTCCGAGGCGGCCGCCTCGGAGAGGATGCCTGCGCACTTCTCCCGGTCCGGGCCGGCCAGCATGTCGTTCGGCCACTTCAGCACCGCGTCCACGCCCAGTTCGGTGCTCAGGTCGATCAGGGCAAGCCCGGCGACCACGGCCAGCGAGCCGAGCCGGGCGAAGGAGACCTCGGCGGGCCGCAGCAGCACGCTGCAGTAGATCCCGGCGCCCGCAGGCGAGTGCCAGGTGCGGCCTCGCCTGCCCGCGCCCGCCGTCTGCTCCTCGGCGAGCAGCACGGTCCGGTCCTCCGCCTCCTCGGGCACCGCGGCCAGCAGGTCCGCGTTGGTCGAGCCGGTGCTGGCCACCACGTCGAGTGCGGCGTAAGGGCCGACTGGCGCGACGAGCTCGGCCCGCAGCCGCGCCGCGTCGATCGGGGCTTTGCGCTGGTTCATCGGCATCACCTTATGTTTTGCCACGGTGACGTGGCCGACGCCACGCCCACAATCGAACGCCACGGTAGTTAAGCTGCCGGTCCATGAGCAGTGCAACGGAGCCGATCGGGCCGTCGCCGGAGGGTGAACCGGACATTCACACCACCGCGGGCAAGCTGGCCGACCTGTACCTGCGGTACTCCGAGGCGGTGCACGCCGGGTCGACCAGGGCCGTGGAGCGGCAGCACGCGAAGGGCAAGAAGACCGCGCGGGAACGCATCGACCTGCTGCTCGACCCCGGCTCCTTCGTCGAGCTGGACGAGCTGGCCCGGCACCGCTCGACCAACTTCGGCCAGGACGCCAACCGGCCCTACGGCGACGGCGTGGTGACCGGCTACGGCACCGTGGACGGCCGCCCGGTATGCGTGTTCAGCCAGGACGTCACCGTGTTCGGCGGCTCCCTTGGTGAGGTGTACGGGGAGAAGATCGTCAAGGTGATGGACCTTGCGATCAAGACCGGCCGCCCGATCGTCGGCATCAACGAGGGCGGCGGCGCACGCATCCAGGAGGGCGTGGTCTCGCTCGGGCTCTACGGGGAGATCTTCCGTCGCAACACCCAGGCCTCGGGCGTGGTCCCGCAGATCTCGCTGATCATGGGCGCGAACGCTGGCGGGCATGTGTACTCCCCCGCGCTGACCGACTTCGTGGTGATGGTCGACCAGACCTCGCACATGTTCATCACCGGCCCGGACGTGATCAAGACGGTGACCGGCGAGGAGGTCACCTTCGAGGACCTCGGCGGCGGCCGCACGCACAACAGCAAGTCCGGCAACGCGCACTACCTCGGCGCGGACGAGGAGGATGCCATCTCCTATGTCAAGGAGCTGCTGTCCTTCCTGCCGCCGAACAACCTCTCCGAGCCGCCGGTGTTCGAGGCGCCCGAGCCATCCGGCGAGTCGGTCGCCGACGGGGTGACCGACTCCGACCGCGAGCTGGACACCCTGATCCCGGACTCGCCCAACCAGCCCTACGACATGCACGACGTGATCACCAGGGTGGTGGACGACGGCGAGTTCCTCGAGGTGCACGAGCTGTTCGCGCCGAACGTGCTGGTCGGCTTCGGCCGGGTGGACGGGCAGAGCGTCGGCGTCGTGGCCAACCAGCCCACCCAGTTCGCAGGCTGCCTCGACATCGACGCCTCCGAGAAGGCGGCCCGGTTCGTGCGCACCTGCGACGCCTTCAACGTGCCGGTGCTGACCTTCGTGGACGTGCCAGGCTTCCTGCCCGGCACCGACCAGGAGTGGAACGGGATCATCCGGCGCGGGGCGAAGCTGATCTACGCCTACGCCGAGGCGACCGTCCCGCTGGTCACCGTGATCACCAGGAAGGCCTACGGCGGTGCCTATGACGTTATGGGCTCCAAGCACCTCGGCGCCGACTTCAACGTGGCCTGGCCGACCGCGCAGATCGCGGTGATGGGCGCGCAGGGCGCGGCGAACATCGTGCACCGCAAGACCCTGGCCAAGGCGACCGAGGAGGGCGAGGACGTCGAGGCGCTGCGCGAGCGGTTGATCCAGGAGTACGAGGACACCCTGTGCAACCCCTACGTCGCGGCCGAGCGCGGTTACGTGGACACGGTGATCCCGCCCGCGCACACCCGCGGCTACGTGGCCCACGCGCTGCGCCTGCTGCGGGACAAGCGCGAGACCCAGCCGCCGAAGAAGCACGGCAACATCCCCCTGTGAGATCCGCTGTGAGGTGGACATGAGTACCCAGGACTCCCCGATGTTGCGGGTGGTGCGCGGCAATCCCGACGACGTGGAGCTCGCCGCGCTGACCGCCGTACTGGCCGCGGCGACCTCGTCCGGTGGCTCCACTGGCCCCGCCCGCCAGGCACGCCGCTCCCGCTGGGCCGACCCGGCCGCCGCCATGCGCCGCCAGCTGCGCCCCGGCGAGGGCGCCTGGCGCGCCTCCGGACTCCCCGGCTGAACTGGCTACGTAGGGTGGCCGGATGGCCACGAAACGCGACAACGCGCTGCGGTTCTGGGGACGGGAACTGGCGCTCGCCAGGGATTCCCGCGGGCTGAGCCAGGAAGCACTGGCCCAGCAGGCGTACATCTCGCATTCGCTGGTCGCCATGTGGGAGACCGGCCGCCGGTCGCCGAAGACCGAGGACCTGGCCCGGATCGAGGAGATTCTTGGCAGCAACGGCTATCTGTCTCGCCTGCTGACCGAGCTGGTCGCTCGCGAGGTGGCGCACGAGTGGCTGGACCGCTGGATCGAGGTCGAGTCCCGCGCCACCACCATCCTGTCCTTCCAAACCACGGTGGTTGACGGCCTGCTCCAGACCCCGGACTACGCCCGCGCGGTGCTCAAGAACGAGGACCTGGTCCAGGTCCGCCTGGAACGCCAGCGGGTACTGACCGAGGGCGACCCGCCCATGCTTCACGGCCCATTCATCATCGCCAGTTTCGACGGCGGCAGCGATATGGCGTATGTGGACAACCAGCTCCGGGGTAACGTGGTCGAGCAGCCGGAGGACGTGGCAAGCCTGCGGCAGATGTTCGAGCTGTTCCGGGCCGATGCCCTGTCCACCCGGCAGTCGATCGAACTCATCGAGAAGGTGGCGGAGCAATGGACAAACCCCTGAGCTGGCGCAGGTCCTCCTACAGCACCGCCAACGGCGGTGCCTGTGTGGAGGTCGCCTGGTGCAGGTCCTCCTACAGCGGCTCCAACGGCGGCGACTGCGTGGAAGTCGGCAGGCGGGACCACCGCACCGGCGTGCGCGACTCCAGTCCCCGGACACCGGCGCCCTCTGGTTCCCCGCCCCCGCCTGGCGGGCCTTCCTCACCACCCTGCGCTGACCCGCCTCAGCGCGGCGCGGGAAACAGGACGGCGATCTCGGCCACCGCGTCCATGGTCGCGCCATCCGGAGCCCCGCTCGCCGGTTCCGCCTCCGCGATGACGGTGGTGGCCGCGCGCCGGTCGGAATGGTAGTACCGGCCGGTGAACCGGACCCCGGCGAGGTCGAGTGCCGTGGCGGCGCGCGGGGTCACGTTGCCGGTCCCGTGTGTGTCGGCGAGTTCCTTGAGGCTTCCCGCCTCGGCCCGGCCCGGCATGCGCACCCAGGCGATCGCCACGACGATCGTGTTCCCCTTATCGTCCCCGAGCAGCAGCAACCGGCGCCGCAGTGAGCGGCACGGCGTACGCAGGAAGAACTCCCGCACCTGGCCGTAGGAGTGCACGGCGCAGTTCGCGGCCTGCTCGCCCCACCGCTTGAGCCCGCGCCAGCCCAGTTGCCGCCACGCCTGCCGGTACCGGCCGTTCCTGGCCTCGGACTTGCCCTTGCTGGTGCGCGCACGGAGGTCCTGGCTCAGCACGGAGTCGGCCGCCGTACCGGCCGAGCCACCGCCCGCACCGAGACCGCCACCGGCCGCCGCCATCCCGCCCGCCAGCACGGCAGCAGCCACGATCATGCCCCCGCCCTTCTTCGGTGTGATCGGATACTTGGTGCCGTCCTTGCGAGTACGAATGGGTGGAGTCACGGAACAACCTCCCCTGTTGTCTCCGGGCGCCGATTCTGCGAGCACCACCGCTGACCCGGGTCCGGAACCGCGCGGTACCGCCCGAACGGAGCAGGCGACCGCGCAGGCACACCACGCCGCTACGCTGCCCGGCGTGCGTTTCGTACTCGCCTCCGCGTCCCCTGCCCGCCTCGCCGTGCTGCGTGCAGCCGGAATCGAACCCAGCGTCATCGTCTCCGGGGTGGACGAGGACGCGATCATCGCGGGCCTGACCGGCGCCGCACCCGAGCAGGTCACCACGGCCCTCGCCCTGGCGAAGGCCGAGGCGGTGGTGGAGACGGCGGCGGGCACCGGATCGGCGGCCGTCGTGGTGGGTTGCGACTCGATGCTGTTCATCGGTGGCGAGCTGGTGGGCAAACCGGGAACCGCCGAGGTGGCCAGGAAACGCTGGGCGGCCATGGCGGGCCGCACCGGTGAGCTGATCACCGGGCATGCCGTGCTCAGGCTGGACGGCGCGGGCGGGCGGGTCACCGCCACCGGAAGCGAGTCCACCACCGTACGGTTCGCCGAGCCGAGCCAGCAGGAGCTGGACGCCTACCTCGGCACCGGGGAGCCCTTCCAGGTCGCTGGCGGGTTCACCCTGGACGGGCTCGGTGGCTGGTTCGTCCAGGGCATCGACGGCGACCCCTCCAGCGTGATCGGCATCAGCCTGCCGCTGACCAGGCGATTGCTGGCCGAGGTCGGGCTCACCGTCGTCGACTTCTGGCCGTCCCGCGACGGCTGAGACGTTCCACATCCTGGGACGCGTTCCGCGACGGAAGAGCCTCCGGGCGTCCGGCGTTGACCACACTCGGCGCCAGACGAAAAACCCTTCACAACCCCGGAGCTGACCGTGTCTTTCCTACGGACCTACCGCAAGCCCAAGGTCTTCGGCCTGGTGGTGGTCGCCGCGCTCGTACTCGGCGCGGTGCTCGGCTTCCTCGCCCGGCAGACCGGGCAGGACTGGCTGGTCACCGCGCTGGACACGATCGGCACGATCTTCGCCAACCTGCTCCAGGTCACCGTGCTGCCGCTGGTGTTCACCGCGATCGTGCTGGGCATCACCAGCCTGCGCGGGCTGGGCGGGGCACGGACCGCGGCCCGGCTGGGCGGCAAGACCGTGGCGTGGTTCGCCACCACCTCGTTCATCGCCGTGCTGATCGGCATCGCCGTCGGCCGGATCATCAACCCTGGCAGTGGGATCTCACTGCAACCCGCGCAGGAGACCGTGGATGAGCTGGCCGAGCGCGACCAGGGCAGCTGGCTCGACCTGCTGAACAACCTGGTGCCCAGCAACCTCTTCGGGGCCTTCGCCGATGGGAAGATCCTCCAGGTAGTGCTGGTCGCGCTGGCCGTCGGCGCCGCCGTATACGCCCTCGGTGAGCGCGCGGAACCGTTCGTCGCGGTGAACCAGGCCGTGTTCGACATCGTGCAGAAGGTGCTCGGCTGGATCATCCGGCTGGCCCCGATCGGCGTGCTCGGCCTGATCGGCAACGCTTTCGCCACCTACGGCGAGCAGTTCGCCCGCCCGCTGCTGTCCCTGACCGCGGCCGTCTACCTCGGGACGCTGCTGGTGCTGTTCGGGGTGTACCCGTTGCTGCTGCGCCTGGTCGGCGGGGTGAGCCCGGCGCGGTTCTTCCGCAAGGCCTGGACGGCGATCCAGTTCGCCTTCGTCTCCCGCTCCTCCGGGGCGACCCTGCCGCTGAGCAGGCAGACCGCGGTGAACCTCGGCGTGGACCCCGGCTACGCGAGCTTCGCCGTGCCGCTGGCCACCACGACCAAGATGGACGGCTGCGCCGCGGTCTACCCTGCGATCGCGACCATCTTCATCGCGAACCTGTTCGGCATCGGCCTCGGTTTCGGCGACTACCTGCTGATCGTGCTGGTCGCCGTGTTCGGCGCGATCGCCACCGCGGGGGTCACCGGCTGGTTCACCATGCTCACCCTCACGCTGAGCACGCTGGGCCTGCCGCCCGAGGTGATCGCCACCGGAATCGCCGTCATCTACGGCATCGACCCAATCCTGGACATGATCCGCACCGCAACCAACGTCACCGGCCAGATCGCCATCCCGACCTGGGTTGCCCGCGGCGAGGGCCTGCTGGACGACGGGGTGCTGAACACCGCGACCCCGCCCCCGCTCCTCGGCGACACCGGCAAGGCCCCCACCCCCGCCTGACCCGTCGCCGAACGGCCAACGCGCGCATGTGAACAGCCAACGCGCGGATGTGAGCGGCAAACGCGCGCATGCAGACGGCAAACACACCAGCCCGGCGTGTTTGCCGTCTGCGCGCGCGTGTTTGCTCCCCACGCGCACGCGTTGGCCCTGCACAACCATCGCGTGGCACATATGTGGCACCAATCTGAGCCAACCCGGTTTCCATAGGTGCCACATGTGTGCCATAGTGGTGTCATGGACCTGACGCCCCATGTGGAGAATCTCGGCCGCGAGCTCGCGGCGCTCGCCGAGACCGGCGGTGACGAGGCTCGGGAGCTGATCGAGCGCCTGGCCGGATCACTGGAGTCGGCGATCCGGATGACCTTGCTGGAAGCCTTGTCCGGTGCCGCCGACGAGATCACCCGCGAGCTGGCTCCGGGGTCGATCGAACTACGGCTGCGCGGCCGGGACCCGGACTTCGTCGTGAAGCCGCCGCCAGCCGATCGCTCGTCCGAGGGCGGCACCGAGAGCGGTGCCGATGCCGGTGACCCCGGCCCGGCGGCGCACGAGGGCGCACCGGGCGCCGAGGAAGGGGCCATGGTGCGGCTCAACCTCCGGCTGCCCGAACAGCTCAAGACCGCGGTCGAGGAGGCGGCGGGCAAGGAGGGGCGCTCGGTCAACGCATGGCTGGTCCGGGCGGCCTGGTCCGCACTGCGCGGCCCTGGCCGTGAACCCCGCCCGGAACGGCCCGGCAAACCGTCCACGCAGCGCTACACCGGCTGGGTGCGCTAACCACACCGGGCGCGAGCCCGCGCCCTCCCATTCAGCCCCGACCTGCGGGGATTCCTGTTCAACCCCTGAGGAGGGGACAACTATGCCTACTTTCGACACACCCGAACCGATCTCCGTCCGGATCGAACTCGCCGTGGGCCACGTGCGGATGGTCGCAAGCGACCGGGCCGACACCGTGGTCGAGGTGCGCCCTTCCGACGAGTCCGACGAGTCCGATGTGCAGGCCGCGCGGCAGGTCCGCGTCGAGTACGCGAACGGCACCTTGCAGATCAAGGCGCCGAAGATCCGCCCCTTCGACTTCTCCAAGAAGACCCGGTCGGTCGACATCACCGTCGAGCTTCCCGCCGGGTCCAGGGTGGAGGGCAGCGCGCAGCTCGGTGACCTCGGCAGCACCGGCCGCCTCGGCGAGTGCCGGTACAAGACCGGCCTCGGACACCTCCGGCTGGATCACACCGGACCGCTGGACGTCCGCACCTCGACCGGCGACGTCGCGGCCGCGCGGGTCGATGGCAACGCGGAGATCAACACCGGCTCCGGCCGGGTGCAGGTCGGCGAGGTCACCGGCAGCACCGAGGTCAAGAACTCCAACGGGGACATCTCGATCGACCGCGCGGACGCGGGCGGCGAGCTGAAGACCAGCAGCGGCCACATCCGGATCGGCGGGGTAGTGCGCGGCTCGGTGGTGGCGAAGACCGCGATGGGCGGTATCGAAGTCGGCATCGCCGAGCGCACCGCAGCCTGGCTGGACCTGCACACCGGATTCGGGCGGGTGCACAACTCGCTGGAGGCCGCGGCCGGGCCGGAATCCGCGGACGAGACCGTCGAGGTGCGGGCCAGCACCTCGTTCGGCGACATCACCATCCACCGCTCCTGAATGTCCACTTCGGAAGGAAATGCTATGGCCAGCACGCCGTCCCAGCCTGCGATCGTGGCGACCGGACTGCGCAAGTCGTTCGGTGACCACCTCGTGCTCGACGGGGTCGACCTCAGCGTCCCGCGCGCGAGCGTGTACGCGCTGCTCGGTGCCAACGGGGCAGGGAAGACCACCGCGGTCAAAATACTGTCCACTTTGATCAGTTCGGACGCCGGTACAGCGCGGATCTGCGGTCATGACCTGGCGGCCGAACCGGACGCCGTCCGCGCCGCGATCGGCGTCACCGGCCAGTTCTCGGCGGTGGACAACCTGCTCACCGGCGAGGAGAACCTGCTCCTGATGGCCGACCTGCACCATCTCGGCCGGGCACGGGGCCGCAGGCGGGCCGCCGAGCTGCTGGAGCAGTTCGACCTCGCCGAATCGGGCAGGAAGCAGGCGGCAACGTACTCCGGTGGCATGCGGCGGCGGCTCGACCTGGCGATGACGCTGGTCGGCAGCCCGCAGGTGATCTTTCTGGACGAGCCGACAACCGGGCTCGACCCACGCAGCCGCCGCGGCCTGTGGCAGATCGTCCGCGAGCTCGTCGCCGAGGGCGTCACCATCCTGCTGACCACGCAGTACCTCGAGGAGGCCGACGAACTCGCCGACCGGATCGGGGTGCTCGACCACGGGCGGCTGGTCGCCGAGGGAACCGCGGCCGAGCTGAAGCGCCGCATCCCCGGCGGCCACGTCAGCCTCCGGTTCGCCGACGCGCAGCGCCTTCAGTCGGCCGCGCGCCTGCTCGACCGGGCGACGCGCGAGGAGGACACGTTCACCCTGCGCGTGCCGAACGACGGCAGCCTCCGGTCCCTCAAGGATCTGCTCGACCGGCTCGATCGCGAGTCGGTCGAGGTGGACGAGTTGTCCGTGCACACCCCCGACCTCGATGACGTCTTCCTCGCCCTCACCGGCCAACCCCAGAACGAGAAGGTGACCACGCCATGACCACCCACGCCCTGACCGACTCGGCGACGATGCTGCGCCGAAATCTCCGGCACATGCTGCGGTACCCGTCGATGACGGTGCTGCTCGTCGGCATGCCGGTCGTCTTCCTGCTGCTGTTCGTCTACGTCTTCGGCGGCACGCTCGGCGACGGCCTCGGCGGTGCTTCCGGCGGGCGCGCCGAGTACGTCAACTACGTCGCACCGGCAATCATCCTGATGACCGTGACCGCGGTGATCCAGGGGACCTCGATCTCGGTCGCGATGGACCTGACCGAGGGGATCATCGCCCGCTTCCGCACCATGGCCATCGCCCGCGTGTCGGTGCTGACCGGGCACGTCCTCGGCAGCATGATCCAGGCCGCCTTCGCACTGACCATCGTGATCGGGGTCGCGCTGCTGGTCGGCTTCCGGCCGTCGGCGAGCGTGGGCGAATGGTTCGCCGTGGCCGGCGTCCTCGCCGCCGTGACATTCGCGCTCGTCTGGTTCTCGGTGGCGCTCGGCCAGGTGAGCAAGAGCGTCGAGACCGCGAGCAACCTGCCCATGCCGCTGATCTTCCTGCCGTTCCTCGGCAGCGGTTTCGTACCAACCGAGTCCATGCCGGACGGTCTGCGCTGGTTCGCCGAGTACCAGCCGTTCACGCCGATCATCGAGACCCTGCGCGGCCTGCTGATGGGCACGCCGATCGGGAACCACGCACTGTTCGCCCTCGGCTGGTGCCTCGTCATCGCGGTCGGCGGCTACGCCTGGTCCAAGAAGTTGTTCAACCGCGAGTACAGCCGGTGACCCCGGAAACCCAAAGGAGAAGACGATGACCGTGCAGTCACTGCCCGCGGGCCGCGCCACGGGCTGCCCCTTCGACCCGCCGGCGGAACTGGGCCGGATCCGCGAGCGCGAACCGATCACCCGGCTGGCCTTCCCTGACGGGCATGTGGGCTGGCTGGTGACCAGTCACGCCCTGGTCCGCGCGGTGTTCGCCGACAGCCGGTTCAGCTCCCGGTACGAACTCCTGCACCTTCCGTTTCCCGGGGCGCCCGCCGAGTTGCCCCCGGCCCCGCCTGGTGACCCCAGCGGCGTCGACGCACCCGAGCACACCCGCTACCGGAAGCTGCTCACCGGAAAGTTCACCACCCGCCGGATGCGCGAGCTGACCGCGCGGATCGAGGAGATCACCACCGAGTGCCTGGACGCGATGGAGCGACAGGGGCCGCCGGTCGATCTCGTCGAGGCGTACGCGGAGCCCATTCCGATGCGCATGATCTGCGAGCTGCTCGGCGTGCCGTACGCGGACCGGGAGTTCTTCCACCGCAACGCGACCACGGTGACCAGCTACGAGGCCACCATGGAAGAGAAGGGCGCTGCCTACCAGGCCGTGCAGGACTACATGCACGAACTGGTGCTGGCCAAGCGCGCCGAACCCACCGGCGACGTGCTGAGCGACCTGACCACCAGTGACCTCACCGACGACGAGCTCGCCGGGATCGCCAACTTCCTGCTGGGTGCCGGATTCGAGACCACGACCAGCATGCTGGCCCTCGGCACGTTCGCGCTGCTGCGGAATCCGGATCAGTTCGCCGCGCTGGGCACCGAACCGGACCTCGCCGAGAACGCCGTCGAGGAACTGCTGCGGTACCTGAGCATCGCCGACCCCGGCGCGCGGGCCGCGCTCGAGGACGTCGAGCTGGGCGGTCAGTTGATCAGGGCGGGCGAAACGGTCATCCTGTCCGTGCAGGCCGCCAACCGGGACCCCGGGCAGTTCCCCGCGCCGGACGCCCTCGACCTGCACCGGAAGGCCACCGGCCACCTGGCCTTCGGGCACGGCGTGCACCAGTGTCTCGGCCAGCAGCTGGCCAGGGTGGAAATGCGGATCGCCTTTCCCGCGCTGGTCGGCTGGTTCCCGAGGCTGCGGCTGGCCGTCCCGCCCGAGGAGGTCCCGATGCGGGACAAGGCGAACATCTACGGGGTGCACCGGCTCCCGGTCACCTGGGACTGACGGAACGTCAGCGGCAGGGGCGGAGCTGACGGGGGTAGACCTTGATATCCGGCCAGCCGCGGATGTGGCCGGGGGCGGTGTAGCTGCCGGTGCAGCCGTAGTGCTCCCCACCAAGGCCGAACACTTCGGCACGCACCGGGCGCACCTGGCAGGCCGCCGAGCCGGACTGCGAGCAGATGTGCTGGACGACCACGACCTCCGGCTCCCCGCTGCCGGTCACGTCGTCCAGCACGATCAGCCCGGCGTCGGAGAAGTACGGCCGCTCCGCCTGCCGCCAGCCGTCCCCCCTGGAGATCAGCACCTCGCCGATCTCGGCACCGTCCATTGACCCGCGTACCAGGCAGGCCGAGGCCTCCGAGGTCACCGCCTCGACACAGTCCAGTGAGTCCTCGTCCAGCCGGGCACCCATCGCGGTGATGGTGGTCTCCAGCACCGTGTCCGAACCGGGGCCGCCGACCCGCACCCGCGCCGCACGGCCGTCCTGCCCGGCCAGCAGCGCGACCTCGGTGCCGTGCACCCGCGCCGAGGCCAGCTCGCGGCAGGCACCGTCCCCGCACTCCTGCGCCGCGGTGCTGGGGCCGGGCATGGGTGCCGCGGGGGTGGGCTCGGTGCGCTCCGGCCGCAGCAGCACCGCCGTCACCAGCGCTCCCGCCGTCACCACGGCGGCGAGCACCACCGTCAGCAGCACGGAGCGAGAAGCTCGGGGCGGCTGCGGGGTGGTCACATGATCAGGGTAAATCCAACCGCACCACCCGGCGAGGTAGCTCAAAGTGCCCGACTATGTTGTTCCTGTGAGCAACCCTGTGAGCAACGTGGACACCATGAGCAACCCGAACGCCGGCAAGCCCGCCCCGCAGCCCGTGCCGCCCGGCTTCCCGCCGATGGTCTATGTCCCATGCGGGCAGTACCCGACCGGCGAGGGCGGCAGCACCATGGCCGCCGAGCTGCGCCGCACCGAGGACGGCAAGCTCGCGCTGCTGGCCTACTCCGCACTGGACCGGCTGGTGCGCTGCTGCGGCCAGCACCAGCCGTGGGTGCTGGTGCGCAGCGAGGAGCTGAGCCGGATCTACCAGGCCCAGCCTTACGAGGCCATCCTGCTGGACACCGAACTGCCCGAGCGGCTAAGGCACGACGCCGCCGCCTCCGGGTGAGCCGCCTCTCATCACCGCGCGGGCACAAACCGGCACTTCTGTCCGTAAACTGCTGCGAGGCCCACCGGTGCAAGGGCGCACCGGCGAGTCGAGGCCGGAGTTTCACGAACAGGAGGCAGGCGTGCCCGAACCAGCCAAGGCGACTCAGGGCGGACCGGTCACGAAGGTGCTCATCGCCAACCGCGGCGAGATCGCCGTACGGGTGATCCGCGCGGCCAAGGACGCCGGTCTTGGCACCGTCGCGGTCTACGCCGACCCGGACCGGGAAGCGCCGCACGTCCGGCTCGCCGACGAGGCCTTCGCGCTGGGCGGCAGCACCGCGGCCGAGACCTACCTGGTCTTCGACAAGCTGCTCGACGTGGCCAAGCGCGCTGGCGCGGACTCGGTGCACCCCGGCTACGGCTTCCTCTCCGAGAACGCCGACTTCGCGCAGGCCGTGCTGGACGCGGGCCTGACCTGGATCGGGCCGAGCCCGCAGGCGATCAGGGACCTCGGGGACAAGGTGACCGCGCGGCATCTCGCGCTGCAGGCAGGCGCCCCGCTGGTGCCGGGAACCAAGGACCCGGCGGCCAGCGCCGATGAGGTCGTCGCCTTCGCCGAGGAACACGGCCTTCCGGTGGCCATCAAGGCGGCCTTCGGCGGTGGCGGCAGGGGCCTGAAGGTGGCCCGCACCAAGGAGGAGATCCCCGAGCTGTTCGAGTCGGCCACCCGCGAGGCGGTGGCAGCCTTCGGCCGGGGCGAGTGCTTCGTGGAGCGCTACCTGGACCGCCCGCGGCATGTCGAGGCGCAGGTGCTCGCCGATATGCACGGCAACGCCGTGGTGGTCGGTACCAGGGACTGCTCGCTGCAACGCAGGCACCAGAAGCTGGTCGAGGAGGCCCCGGCCCCGTTCCTCACCAAGGAGCAGCGCGCCACCATCCACGAGTCGGCCAAGGCCATCTGCAAGCAGGCCGGCTACTACGGCGCAGGCACGGTGGAGTACCTGGTCGGCGTGGACGGCACCATCTCCTTCCTGGAGGTGAACACCCGGCTGCAGGTGGAGCACCCGGTCTCCGAGGAGACCACCGGCATCGACCTGGTCCGCGAGCAGTTCCGGATCGCCGAGGGCGGGGTACTGCCGTTCACCGCGGACCCCACCCCGCGCGGGCACTCCATCGAGTTCCGGATCAACGGCGAGGACGCGGGCCGCAACTTCCTGCCCGCCCCCGGCACGGTGACCAGGCTGGTGTTCCCGGAAGGCCCCGGCATCCGGGTCGACTCCGGGGTGCAGAGCGGCAGCGTGATCGGCGGCCAGTTCGACTCCATGCTGGCCAAGCTGATCGTCACCGGCGCGGACCGCAGGCAGGCGCTGGAACGCAGCCGCCGTGCCCTGGACGAGATGGTCGCCGAGGGGCTGCCCACCGTGCTCCCCTTCCACCGGGTGGTGGTGCGGGACCCGATGTTCGTCGGGGACGAGGACGGGTTCGCCGTGCACACCCGCTGGATCGAGACCGAGTTCGACAACCGGATCGAGCCCCACCCCGGCCCGGCCGAGACCGGCGAGGAGGAGGCCGAGGCGCGCAGGCAGGTGATCGTCGAGGTCGGCGGGCGCAGGCTGGAGGTCTCGCTGCCCGGCGACCTGGCGCTGGGCGGCAACGGCAACGGCAACGGGGCGGCCAAGGCCAAGCCGCGCAAGCGGGCCGGTGGGCAGAAGACCGCGGTCAGCGGGGACGCTGTCACCGCGCCCATGCAGGGCACCATCGTCAAGCTCGGGGTCGAGGAGGGCCAGCGGGTCGAGGCAGGCGAACTGGTCGTGGTGCTCGAGGCGATGAAGATGGAGAACCCGGTCACCGCGCACAAGGCGGGCACCGTCACCGGGCTCACGGTCGAGGTCGGCTCGGCGGTGAACCAGGGCGCGGTGCTGCTGGAGCTGAAAGACTGAGTGAGTCGCAAGACTGAGAGTTTTTCAGCCTCGGCGGCCACCGGGCCGCTGTCGGCCCTACCATCGAGTGGTGACCGACGACACCGTACCCGAGCTGCGGATCGGCGATGCCGAGCGCGAGTCCGCGATGCAGGCGCTGGGTGAGCACCTGAGCGCGGGGCGTCTCGACGTGGACGAGTACGGCGAGCGCTCGGCCCGGGTCACCATGGCCAAGACCGCAGGCGAGCTCGGCACGATCTTCGCCGACCTGCCCGCACCGCATCCAGGCCGGCCCGCGCCCGGCGCCATGCCCGCGCACGCGCCCCAGCAGGAACCGGCCGGCCGCGGCGGCACCTGGACGGACCGCCCACTGGGCCAACGGATCGCCGCCAGCGCCGTGCCGATCAGCGCGATCGTCGGGATGGTGCTGTTCTTCGCCACCGGTGGCTGGTGGTGGTGGTTCCTGCTGCCCGCCGTGGTCACGGCGATCGGCAGCGGCCTGTGGGGGCAGGACTGGGCGGACGGAGCAGGCTGCGGCAGGCGGCGCTGGCATCGCTCACCCCGGCACCAGCCGTAGGATCATGGTGTGCGCGCCGACCAGCCCCACCTCCGGCTCAGCGACGACGAGCGCCAGGAAACCCTGGACGCGCTCGCCGAGCACATGCGGACCGGCCGCCTGGACGTGACCGAGTTCGGCGACCGATCCAGCCAGGCCACCGCGGCGCAGACCCGCGGCGAGGTCGCCGAGCTGTTCACCGACCTTCCCGAGCCCCGGCCGGCGTTCGTGCTGCCGAACCAGCCCGCGTTCGCCCCGTCCAGGGCGCTGGGGCGCAGGCTGCCCGCTGCGGTGGTGCCGATCGCCGGGATCGCAGTGGTCGCCGCGCTGCTGCTGATCCCCCGGGTACCGGTGTTGTTGCTGCTGGTCCCGGTGGCGCTGGTGCTGGTGGTGCTGTGGCTGCTCGCCGGGCGGCGGGCGGGCTGAACGCCCCGGTGGCGCCGGAAATCCCGCGAACCGACCGACGGTATCCTCCCGCGAGTGGAACCGGTCGAGATCAACGCGGGTAACTACTACCTGCGCCAGCTACGCGCTGACGAACTACTGGACGACCGGCCTGTCCTGCTGGAGGCCTTCGCCGACGCCGCCCACCGGCGATACGTGGACCTGCGCATCGACACCCTCGCCGAGGCCGGTGCCTACGTCACCCAGCGGGCCGAGGAATGGGCGGCAGGCCGGCGCTGCTCCTGGTGTATCGCGGAGCCGACGACGGGACGGATGCTCGGCGAGGTCGGGCTGAAGAAGCTGGACCTGCCCGCGGGCACCGCGGAGGTCGCGTTGTGGGTGCATCCGCAGGCCCGCGGCCAGGGGGTCGCGGTCGACGCGCTGGGCGCGGCACTCCGGTTCGGCTTCGGCGCACTGGAGTTGCGGCAGGTCACCTACCAGCACACGGAGAGCAACGCCGCCTCGGCCGCAGTGGCCAGGCGCTGCGGTTTCCGGTTCGCCCGCGCGGAGGACACCCGCGACGGGGACCGGGAGATCTTCCTGACCCGCGGCCCGGAGGTGGCAGGGCTATGACTGGGCGCACGGCGCTGGCGCTCGTCGCCGTGCTGGCCGTTCTCGTCCCGGCTCCGGCCGCGGCGCAGCCGCGCGAGCTGCCGCCGAAGCTGGACGTGGACGCCGCCATGCAGGCGTTGTCCCAGCGGCAGGTCTACCGCGCCCCGGGCGCGGTGGCCCGGTTCGACGAGGAACTGATCCGCGGTGAGCTCACCCCCGGCATGCGGTTGCTGGTGAGCCCCTACACCGGCCCGTACGAGCAGGGTGCGCACTACGCCAGCGGGGAGGACTACCACGAGCGGGTCTACCAGCCGCTGAAGGAGTGGGCCGAGCGTTCCGGGCACACCCTGATCGAGGTGGCCGGGATCGGCGTCCGCGCCTACGGGGGATCCGCGGCCGGCCCTTCCGATCTCGGCGAGCTGCGGCAGCAGACCGCGTACCTCGACGTGACCGAGGCGCTGTGGTCGTTGATCCGGCACAGCAAGGACGAGGACACCGCGGTGAGCTACCCGCACGACGCGGTCATCGCGCCCACCAGCGACCAGCTCGCCACGCTGACCGCACGGCTGCGGACCGACCGGATCTACAACGCCCCCGGCCGCGCCGACCCGGTGGAACTGCCGCTGGAGCGGGTCGAGCAGCGCACCGGGCTGACCCTGCGGGTGGCGGCCTTCCCCGCGCTGGAACGGGGGCAGCCGCTCGTGGACTACGCGCACGCGCTGGCCAGCGAGTTCCCCAAGGACGTTGTGCTGGTGGCGCATGGCCGCTGGCTGGACGTTGCGGTCAGCGGGTCGGACCACGGCAAGCTGATCTCGGCAAGGGACTACGCCTACGGCCGGTTCGAGAACGCCAGCTTCCGGCAGGGCAGCCCGATGAACGACCGGATCGGCACCGTGCTGACCAGGTTCGACGAGTTGCGGACCGAGCAGGCCTTCAGCCGCCCCCAGCCTGCGCCGTTCGACCTGCGGCAGCGGATCAGCGCGCTGGCACCCTGGGTGCTGCTCGGCTCCGCGGTGCTGCTGGCGGGCCCGCCGCTGCTGTCCTGGCACCGGCGGCGGGCGGAGTGGGTCCGCGCCGAGCGGACGGACCTGCGGGTGGCCAGCGGGGAGGCGGTCACCGAGATCACCGAGCTCGGTGCGCTGGTGGCCGGGGCGGACCGCGGCGGTGCGGAGGTCGCCGCGGCGGCCGAACGGCACGGCACCGCCGCCGAGATGTTCGCGCACGCCCGCACCACCGAGGCGATGCGCGAGGTACGCGGGATCGCGGCCGAGGGCAAGCGGATCCTGCGCGGGGGCGGCTCGTGAAAGGCGCCAGGACCTGGCTCGGTATCCCGCTGTGGGCCTGTTTCGCGGCCGCCATCGGGCTCGCCGCTTTCCTGCTGGTCTTCCGGCCGTGGTCCTCGGCTGACGACCGGATCCGCACGATCGTCGAGGGTCTGCGTGCCGGTCCGGTGTACCAGGAACGGGGCGCGCCGGACTCGGTGGACGCGCGCAGGGCCACCGAGGTGATCGGCGACCGGGCGGTCGTCGCGGTGCTGCTCACCCCGGGCCCGCTGCCGGCCACGGAGCACGTGAACGGGCCGGACTACGCGATGTGCGAGCGAATCGCGGCGCGGGTGCCGACCAATATGGTGATCCTGTTCGCCACCGGGGAGGATGGCGAGTACGGCAGCTCGTACTGCACCGGACCGGAGTTTCCGGCCCCGGCCAAGCCGGGGGCGAGCCTGGCCGAGTTCGAGATGAGCCTGCTGACCGCGGCCGAGCTGTCCGCGCAGTACCGCGCCACCCCGGCCAACCTGACCCCGGAGATCGAGGAGTTCGTGCTCACCTTCGACGCGGAGGCCGCCGGGTACTACGGCGAGCTGCCGCGGCGTGGGGAGCTGCCGGACACCCTGGCCCGCGGGCAGATCGCGCTGGCCTGCGCGGGCATGGTGGCCGCCTCGGTCGCCTTCTTCCTGCTGCTGCGGACGACGGCGCTGGCGTTGCGCGGGCGCAGGCGGGCCGAGCGCGCGCGGGCCCGTCGCCGCCGGGACGCCGAGTCGCGGCTGAACCGGCTCGCCGGGGAGATCCTGCATCCCGGGGACTCCACCGCCGTGGCCACGACCGCCCGCGAGTACACCGAGGTGCTGCGGTTGCTGGAGCAGGCGCGAGAGCCGCACGAGCTGGCCGAGGTGGAGCGGCGGCTGGCCGAGCTGGAACGGGTGCTGCTGCGATGACCTGGCTGTGGATCGGGCTGGCCGCCGCGGTACTGGCCTGCGGTGCCCTGCTGCCGGTGCTGGTGCGGCGCAGGCACACCGCGGGCGACGAGGAGATCTCGGCCAGGGCCAGGTACTTGCGGCTCGGGCACTATGTGGACATCCCCGAACCCAGCACCGACCCGGAGGCGGCCACCCTGCTGCGCAAGGCAAGGGAGCGCTGGCACTCGGCAGGCGCGATCCTGGCCACCGCTTCGTCCGAAAAGGACTTCGAGATGGCCGAACGGCTCGCCGGGCAGGGGCTGAAACTCGTCCGCCAGGCCTACCGGCGGCTCGGCCTGCCGGGACCGGAGTAAGCATGGCCTCGGCGTTCCTTTCCCGGCTGCTCGCGGCGCTGGAGGACTACGGCGGGCGCACCGCGTTCCGGCACCGGGGCGGCAGTCTGAGCTACCGGGCCGCCGGGGAGATCCTGCGCGGGCTGGCCGCGGGCTTCGGCGCCGAATGCGCTGACGCCCCGGTGGCGGTCATGGGCGGGAACCGGCCGGAGACCGTGCTGGCCCAGCTGGCCGCGCAGCTGCGCGGGCTACCGGTGCTGCTGGTCGCGGCCTCGGCAAGCCTGCCGGACCGGGCCGCCGCGCTGCACACGGCGGGGGTGCGGACGCTGGTGGTCGACCCGCGCCGGGAGCAGACCCGCGCGCTGGCCGAGGCCGCCCGCCCAGAGCGGCTGCTGTCCATCGGGCCGTGGCCCGGCGCCCACGACCTGCTGGCAGACCCGTCCCACTGGCCCGATCCGGACCTTGCCGACCTTCCGGACGCGGTGCGCACGATCTTCCCGTCCGGGGGCACCACCGGGCCGCCGAAGCTGATCGAGCACAGCGGGATCTACGACGGGATGGCGCATATCTTCCGGCCGGACCCCGCCGGGCCGGGCCGGGTGCTGGTGGTGGCGCCGGTGTCGCACCTGACCGGGAACGCGGCCGTGCTCGGCGCCCTGCTGCGCGGGGACACCGTGGTGCTGCACGAGGGCTTCGACGCCGGTGCGGTGCTGCGCGATATCGCCGCCGAGCGGGTCACCGAGCTGTCCCTCACCCCGCCGCGGCTCGCGGCCCTGCTGGACCACCCCGCCCGGCCCGGCACCGACCTGAGCAGCGTGCGGTCGCTGTCGCTGGGCGCCAGCCCGTTGCCCGCGCACCGGCTGCGGCAGGCGCTGGCGGTGTTCGGGCCGGTGGTGGGCCAGGGATACGGGCTCACCGAGGCGCCCATGATCGCCAGCATCTCGGCGGCGGAACTGGCGGGGCACCCGGGGCGGCTGGAGTCGGTCGGCCGGATCGTGCCCGGGATGGAGGCCCGGATCGACGACGATGGCGACGGCACCGGTATCGGCGAGGTGCTGGTGCGCGGGCTGGCCCTGATGGCGGGCTACCGGGGGCGGCAGGGAGCGAACGCGGCCGTCGTCGTGGACGGCTGGCTGCGCACCGGCGACATCGGCCGGTTCGACGCCGAGGGCTACCTGTACCTGCTCGGCCGGGCCGACGACGTGATCGTCACCGGCGAGCACGGAACCAGGGTGCACCCCACGATGGTGGAGAACGCACTGACGGGCTGCCGTGGGGTGCGCGAGGTCGCCGTGGTCGGGGTGCCCGGCCCGGAGGGCACGGTGCTGCGCGCGGTCGTCGTGCCCACCGAGCCGGATGCGGTGCGCGCCGAGGACGTCCGCGGCTATGCCCGCGCCACCCTCGGCCAGGAACACTTCGTCCCCGCCGAGGTCATGTTCACCCCCGCCCTCCCGCTCACCGAAATCGGCAAACCAGACAGGAAGGCACTCAGCTGACCGGTTCGGTGATGCCGGAGCGGACCTCGGGGGCGGCGGAGCGGCGAGCATCGGCGGACTCGTCGTTCGGCTGCGACTGGGAGTCCCGCTCGGCCTCAACCCGCGCGTTGTACACCTCGACCTCGCGGGTGATCGTCTCGGCCGACCAGCCGAGTACCTCACCCATCAGCCGGGCCACCTGCTCGGCGCAGTCGGTCCCGCGATGCGGGTACTCGATGGCGATCCGGGTGCGCCGGGCCAGCACGTCCTCCAGGTGCAGCGCGCCCTCGTGGCTCACCGCGTAGATCACCTCGACCCCCAGGTAGTCCGGAGCCGAGTCCAGCGGGCGCAGCAGGTCCGGACGGCCATCGCCGAGCGCCAGCACCTCGTGCACCAGCGAGCCGTAGCGGTCCAGCAGGTGCCGGACCCGGTACGGGTGCAGCCCGTGCTCGGCGGCCACGTGATCGGCCTGGTTGACCAGGGCGTGATAGCCGTCCGCGCCGATCAGCGGCACCTTGTCGGTGATCGAGGGCTGCGGCCTGCCCGCAAGGTCCGCGGCCGCGGCCTCCACCGCATCGGCCGCCATCACCCGGTAGGTGGTGTACTTGCCGCCCGCGATCGCCACCAGCCCCGGCGCCGCCCTGGCCACCGCGTGCTCCCTGGACAGCTTCGAGGTCTCCTCGCTCTCCCCCGCCAGCAGCGGCCGCAGACCGGCGTAGACCCCCTCGATGTCCTCGTGCGTCAGCGGGGTCGCCAGCACGGTGTTCACATGCTCGAGCAGGTAGTCGATATCGTGCCGGGTCGCCGCCGGGTGGGCGAGGTCGAGGTTCCAGTCGGTGTCGGTGGTGCCGACGATCCAGTGGTTGCGCCACGGGATCACGAACAGCACGGACTTCTCGGTGCGCAGGATCAGCCCCGAGTCCGAGACGATCCGGTCCCTCGGCACCACGATGTGCACGCCCTTGCTGGCCCGCACCCGGAACCGGCCCCTGCTGCCGGACAGCCGCTGCAGCTCGTCGGTCCACACCCCGGTGCAGTTGACCACCACGCTGGCGCGCACCTCGGTCTCGCGGCCGTCCTCCACATCGCGGACCCGGACCCCGGAGACCCGGTCGGCCTCGCGCAGGAACCCGACCACCTGGGTGGAGGTGCGCACCACGGCCCCGTAGTGCGCGGCGGTGCGGGCCACGGTCATGGTGTGCCGGGCGTCATCGGCCTGCGCGTCGTAGTAGCGGATGCCACCGACCAGCGCGTCCCGCTTCAACGCGGGCACCATCCGCAGCGCACCGGCCTTGGTCAGGTGTTTCTGCCCCGGCACCGAGCGCGCCCCGCCCATGGTGTCGTACAGGAACAGCCCGGCCGCGGTGTACGGGCGCTCCCAGCCCCGGTGGGTGAGCGGGTAGAGGAAGCTCACCGGCTTGACCAGATGCGGCGCGATCGTGTTGAGCATCAGCTCCCGCTCCCGCAGCGCCTCCCGGACCAGCCCGAACTCCAGTTGCTCCAGGTAGCGCAGCCCGCCGTGGAACAGCTTGCTGGAGCGGCTGGAGGTGCCGGAGGCGAGATCACGCGCCTCGACCAGGGCGACCCGCAGCCCCCGGGTGGCCGCGTCCAGCGCGGTCCCCGCGCCGACCACACCGCCGCCGATCACCACCAGGTCGAAGGTCTCCTCGCCGAGCCGCCTCCAGGATTCCTCCCGCTTCTCCGGCCCCAGTTGTGCCGGGTTGTCCGGCCGCGACCCAGTCACCTGCGCACCTCCTTAACCCTCATGCCCCCAGCATCGCACGTCCCGCCGAGACCGCACGTCGTCGTGGGCGAGCCCACCCCGGAACCGGTGAAAGATCCGGTCTCGGCCGATTGCTGCGGTTGGCTCCTGGAATGATCGTCGGCGACGCAGTAGCGTGCGGAGATCGTGGGTCGGCACCGGGGCCGACGCGGCGCACCGCGGTCGACCCTGCGCTGACCCAGTCCAGTGTGGAGGGCTACGAATGAGTGCGGGTTCGATTTTCGTCTGGGAACTGCTGGGGACCGCCATTCTGGTCCTGCTCGGCACGGGTGTCGTCGCCAACAACGTGTTGCGCAAGAGCAACGGCACCGGCACCGGCTTCCTGTTCATCACCATCGGCTGGGGGTTCGCGGTCTTCACCGGGGCCAGCATCGCCGCGCCCAGCGGGGCGCATATCAATCCGGCCGTCACCCTCGGGCTGGCCATCGCGGAGAAGACCGCCTGGGCCGACGTGCCGATCTACTTCGCGGGCCAGCTGGTCGGCGGTGTACTCGGCGCGGTGTTGTGCTGGGCGACCTACAAGCTGCAGTTCGACCAGCATCCCGAGCCGGAGGGCACGCTCGGGATCTTCTCCACCGTCCCGCAGATCCGGAACACGACCTGGAACCTGGTCACCGAGATCATCGGTACCTTCGTGCTGGTGGCCTGGATCCTGCTGACCCCCACCTTCGAGCAGGGCCCGAACGGGGTACCGCAGTTCGGCAACGCCGCGCTCGGCTACGCCGGGGTGGCCTTCGTCGTGCTGGTGATCGGCACCTCACTCGGCGGCCCGACCGGCTACGCCATCAACCCGGCCCGCGACCTTGGCCCGCGCATCGCCTACGCGCTGCTGCCCATCCGGGGCAAGGGCGGGGCCGACTGGGGGTACTCCTGGATTCCGGTGGCCGGCCCGCTGGCCGGTGGCGCGCTGGCCGCCCTGCTGTACCTGGTCCTGCCCACCTGATCCACGCCAACTCACGAGGAGCGCATATGACTTCGTACGTCGCCGCGATCGACCAGGGCACCACCTCGACCCGCACCATGATCTTCGACCACTCCGGCCGGGTGGTGGCGGTGGACCAGCGCGAGCACGAGCAGATCTTCCCGCAGGCGGGCTGGGTCGAGCACAACGCCGAGGAGATCTGGTCCAACACCCGCACCGTGGCCGCGGGCGCGCTGGCCAAGGCGGACCTGGAGCCCAGCTCGATCACCGCGGTCGGAATCACCAACCAGCGGGAAACCACCCTGGTGTGGGACCGTAAAACCGGCAAGCCGGTGTACAACGCGATCGTCTGGCAGGACACCAGGACCGACCGGATCGTGGCCGAGCTCGGGGCACTCGGCGGCGGGCAGGAGCGTTACCGCGCCAAGACCGGGCTGCCGCTGGCCACCTACTTCTCCGGCCCGAAGATCAAGTGGATCCTGGACAATGTGGACGGTGTCAGGGAGCGGGCCGAGGCGGGTGAGCTGCTGTTCGGCAATATGGACACCTGGGTGCTGTGGAACATGACCGGCGGCCCGGACGGCGGGGTGCACGTCACCGACCCCACCAACGCCTCCCGCACCCTGCTGATGGACCTGGACACCCTGTCCTGGGACGCGGACATCGCCGCGGACATGGGCATCCCGCTGTCCATGCTGCCCGAGATCCGGTCCTCCTCGGAGGAGTACGGCAAGGTCAGGGCGCGGGGCGCGTTCGCAGGGGTGCCGATCGCCGGCATCCTCGGTGACCAGCAGGCGGCCACCTTCGGCCAGGCCTGCCTCTCCCCCGGCGAGGCGAAGAACACCTACGGCACCGGCAACTTCGTGCTGCTGAACACCGGAACCGAGAAGGTGCTCTCGGACAACGGGCTGCTCACCACGGTCTGCTACAAGATCGGCTCCAGCCGCACCGTGTACGCGCTGGAGGGCTCGATCGCGGTCACCGGCTCGCTGGTGCAGTGGCTGCGGGACAACCTCGGCCTGATCGGCTCGGCCCCGGAGATCGAGCAGCACGCGCGCACGGTGCAGGACAACGGAGGAGCGTACTTCGTGCCGGCCTTCTCCGGACTGTTCGCCCCGTACTGGCGCTCGGACGCGCGCGGGGCGATCGTCGGGCTCACCCGGTTCGTGAACAAGGGCCACCTGTGCCGGGCGGTGCTGGAGGCCACCGCGTTCCAGACCCGCGAGGTGATCGACGCGATGGACGCCGACTCCGGGGTGCCGCTGAAGTCACTCAAGGTGGACGGCGGCATGGTGGTGAACGAGCTGCTCATGCAGTTCCAGGCGGACATCCTCGGCGTACCGGTGATCCGGCCGGTGGTGAACGAGACCACCGCGCTCGGCGCCGCCTACGCCGCCGGGCTCGCGGTCGGTTTCTGGGGCAGCGAGGAGGACATCCGCAGCAACTGGGCCAAGGACCGGCAGTGGGACCCGGCAATGGACGAGACCCGCAGGGCCCGCGAGTACCGCAACTGGAAGAAGGCCGTCACCAAGACCTTCGACTGGGTGGAGGACGAGTGACCTCGGTCGAGCTCAGTCGAGGTCGTCGTGCCGCATGAGCTGGCGGCCCGCCTCGGTGATCGACCCGGACAGTGAGGGGTAGACCGAGAAGGTCAGCGCCAGGTGCTCCACGGTGAGCTGGTTCTGCACGGCCAGCGCGATCGGCAGGATCAGCTCGCTCGCGGTGGGCGCGGCGACAACGCCACCGACCACCACGCCGGTGGCCGGCCGGCAGAACAGCTTGACGAAGCCGTGCCGCAGGCCCTCCATCTTGGCCCTGGCGTTGGTGGCCAGCGGCAGCATGATGGTGCGGGCAGGCACCTCGCCGCTGTCGATGGCCTGCTGGCTGATCCCGACCGTGGCGATCTCCGGGTGGGTGAACACGTTGGCCGCCACGGTTTTCAGCTTGATCGGCGCCACCCCCTGGCCGAGGGCGTGCCACATGGCGATCCGGCCCTGCATGCTGGCCACGGAGGCGAGCATCATCACCCCGGTGCAGTCGCCGGCCGCGTACACCCCGGGCGCGCTGGTCCGGGACACCCGGTCGACCGCGATGAACCCGCCGGGGCCGGGCTCGATGCCCAGCCGTTCCAGGCCGATGTCCGAGGTGTTCGGGACCGAGCCGACGGTCATCAGGGCGTGGCTGGCCTCGATCACCCTGCCGTCGGTGAGGTGGACCTCGACGCCCTTCTCGGTGCGTTCCACCCGGTCGGCGCGGGCGTGCTTGGCCACGGTGGTGCCCCGCTGGCTGAAGACCTCCTCCAGCACCGCGGCGGCGTCGGCGTCCTCGTGCGGCAGCACCCGGTCCCGGCTGGAGACCACGGTGACCTTGACGCCCATCTCGGTGTAGGCGGAGGCGAACTCGGCCCCGGTGACCCCGGAACCGATGACGGCAAGGTGTTCCGGCAGTTCGGGCAGGTCGTAGAGCTGGCGCCAGTCCAGGATCCGGTCGCCGTCCGGCACCGCGCCGGGCAGCACCCGCGGGGTGGCACCGGTGGCGATCAGCACCACGTCGGCGTCCAGGATCTCCTGCTCCCCGGACATCGTGGTGACCGCGATCTGGTGGGTGGCCAGCCCCGGCTCGGCGTCGCAGAACCGGCCGGTCCCGCTCAGCACCCGCACCCCCTCGCGCTGCACCCGCGCCCGGATGTCGGCGGACTGGGCGAGGGCGAGGCCCTTCACCCTGCCGTGCACGGTGTGCAGGTCGATGCGGGTTTTCGCGAGGTCGGTGACGATGCCGAGCTCGCTGAGTCCGTGCATCCCGGCGCGCGCCCCGGAGGAGGCGATGAAGGTCTTGGAGGGGACGCAGTCGTAGAGCACGCAGGCGCCGCCGAGGCCGTCCCGTTCCACCACGGTGACGTCGGCGCCGTGCTGCGCGGCGACCAGTGCTGCCTCGTAACCCGCAGGCCCGCCGCCCATGATCACGATCCTGGTCACGTTGACCTTCCTCCTCCACACGACTGCCTCATCCACCGTACGCGGGCCGGTCCGCTGGCGGTCGGGTGGCCGGTGACCCAGACACGCCCGGATGCGTCCGAACAGGTGACGAGATGGTCGCTAGGCTGTCGCCGTGCCTTTGTATGCCGCGTACGGGTCCAACATGGAACCCGCCCAGATGATGGAGCGAGCCCCGCACTCGCCGATGGCGGGCACCGGCTGGCTGGAAGGCTGGCGGCTGACCTTCGGGGGCGAGGATCTGGGCTGGGAAGGCGCCCTGGCCACGATCGTGGAGGACCCCGGATCCCGGGTGTTCGTGGTGCTCTACGACGTGACCCCGCTCGACGAGAGCCTGCTGGACAGCTGGGAGGGCGGCGACCTGGGGATGCACAACAAGATCCGGTTGCGGGTGCAGACCATGGACGGCTCCGTGCTGGCCTGGCTGTACGTGCTGCACGCCTACGAGGGCGGCCTCCCCTCGGCGCGGTACCTCGGCGTGCTCGCCGACGCCGCCGAGGCCGCCGGCGCCCCCACCCGACTACGTGGACGGCCTGCGCACCCGCCCCTGCCGAGGCATCGGCCCCTAACCGTGTTTGCCCCCCACGCGCATGTGTTTGCCCTCCACATGCACGCGTTGGCTGTTCCCGCGCACGCTTTTGCCGTTCCCACACGGTCAGGCGGAGATCGCGTGCCCGCGGCGCGCGAACGCCGTCCGCAATTGGGCAAGAAATGATGCGGAATCGGCCAGGTCGTCCTTACGAACCCGGATCATCAACCAGCCGCGCTCAGTCATCCGCCGATCCCGCTCGGCGTCGTACTCCGCGCGCTCCTCGTGCGCCTCGAACCCGTCGTACTCCAGCCCGATGCGTAAGTCAGGCCAGGCCAGGTCCAGCACATACAGCCGCCGCCCGCTCAAGGTCCGAATCTCGTACTGCGGCTCCGGCCACGGGAACCCGGCGTCGATGACGGTCAGGCGCAACCGGCTTTCCCATGGTGATTCGGCCTTGTTCGTGCCCATGAAAAGCAGGGCTTGCGCAGCCGAGACACCCTTGCGCTCGTCTCGCATGGCCAGCCGCTGATCGACGTCGGTTCGGAACTCACCGATTTCCCCTCCGGGCAGGGAGGCCAAAGCCTGGTCCAGGCAGGCGAGTGCCACCCATCGCGGCGCGGTACACAACATCTCGGTGATCGTCGCGGGCAGCGAAAGTACCGGCAGGTCGTGGCGCCGAACGACATCGGCCGAGTCGAACCGATCGTGATGGACGATCAGTCCCCTCTTCGACCGCACCCATTTCGAGTACGGCACAGTGACGTGCACCTCAGCGCAATCGGCCGCGGTGCACCCGTGAATCGACGCTGCCGTGTTCCGGGAGAGCACCGCGTCAGGTCCGGCGGCGAGCAGCCCGGCGGTGGCCCGCGAGATCGGATCGCTGGCCATGTCGCCCCGCATGATCACGCCTCGCCACGGCTGGAGGAGGGCGCCCTGGCGAAGGGCGGTTTGCAGTCGACGTTCACCCATGGCCTGCGCGACATCCGCGCGAGCCGCTACCCCGTGCAGGGCTCCCGTTATCTGATACACGCACTCCAGGCTGCGTCAACGGAACCGCGCGCGGGAGGCCGTGAGTCGATCTGTGGACAACTCAGCGCTTTGTGGACACCTTGTGGATAAGTCCATGGTTGTGAACGGCCAACGCGTGCGCGTGGAGGGCAAACACGTGCGCGTGGGGGGCAAACACGGTTCAGCAGAGGGCGGCGAGGGCGGTGTGCACCATGACGCGGGCGCCCACCAGGAGGGCGCGTTCGTCCAGTTCGAAGGTGGGCTGGTGCAGGTCGCGCTGGGCGCCTTCGCCGGGCCACACGCCGAGGCGGGCGAACGCTCCGGGGACGTGCTCCAGGTACCAGCCGAAGTCCTCGCCACCGGAGGATTGCTCGGTTCCGGCGAGGGCGTCCTCGCCGAGGGCGGCCTCGGCGCCCGCACGCAGCAGGTACGTGCTGTCCTGGTCGCAGACCACGGGGGGCACGCCACGGCGGTAGTCCAGCTCGAAGCCGACCCCGGTGGGGGCGAGCAGGGACTCCACCGCGCCGGCGACCAGCGGTTCCAGCTCCGACCACACGGCATGGTCGGCGGTACGCAGGGTGCCGAGCAGTTTCCCGTCCTGCGGGACGGCGTTCGGCGCCTCCCCCGCGTGCACCGCGCCCCACACCAGCACCGTGCCGGAACGCGGGTCCACCCGGCGGGAGAGCACCGAGGGCAGCGAGGTGATCACCGTGCCCAGCGCGTGCACCAGGTCGGCGGTCAGGTGCGGGCGGGAGGTGTGCCCGCCCGGCGAGGTCAGCCGCAGCTCGATCAGGTCGGCCGCCGAGGTCAGCGCACCCACCCTGGTACCGATCCTGCCGACCGGCAGCCGCGGGTCGCAGTGCAGTCCGAAGATCCGGTCCACACCCTCCAGCGCGCCCGCGGTGATCGCGTCCAGCGCGCCGCCTGGCATGACCTCCTCGGCTGGCTGGAAGATCAGCCGCACTCGGCCGGGCAGCTCCGGCGCGGTGGCCAGCACCCGCGCGGTGGCCAGCAGGATGGCGGTGTGCGCGTCATGCCCGCAGGCGTGCGCGGCGCCGTGCACGGTCGAGGCGAACGGCAGCCCGGTGGCCTCGGTCAGCGGCAGCGCGTCCAGGTCGGCGCGCAGCGCGACGCAGGTGGGCCCGCTGCCGATGTCGCAGATCACCCCGGTGCCGCCGGGCAGCACCGAGGGCCGCAGGCCGACCGCGCGCAGCAGGCCGACGATCATCTCGGTGGTCGCGTACTCCCTGCGGGAAAGCTCCGGGTTGGCATGGATCCGGCGGCGCCAGGAGACCACGTCGGCGGCGTTCGCCCGGATCCACTCGTCCAGCCAGAAGGGCCCGCGGCCCGCGCCGAGGTCCGGTATCGGTGCCATGCTCACGCCGGCTTCAGTGATCAACGCGCCGTGCTCGGAGACCCCGGCTTGCCGCTTGTCGCGTTCGTCCGGCCGTTCCCGACGCGAGTCGAGCACAGTCACGCTGTACCCCCGTTCCACGCCGTACCCCCATTCGCGAACGGCCCCACGATTGCAGCAGTCGCATGCACGACGGCCGGAGCGTTCGTTCGCTGAGTGATCGGTGTCCTACGCATTTGCCACCAGTGTTGCACCATCCAGGTGACATCTGGGAGTCCTGGTCCAGAGTGCGAGACAGCCGGTAGTTGATCTGCGTTGAACGGCGGTTACGAGTTCGGCCTAGCTGTACCCAGGCCGTAGCTCATCGACTACTAGCCGCTCTTCTTCTTGTTCCTCGCCCTCCGCCCCAGCACCACGATCACCAGCAGCACCGCGGCAATCACCCCAACGATGATCTTGTTCTTGCTCTTGTCCGCATCGGCCTCGGTGGTCGGGTCCAGCGTGGGTCCGTCCTCCGGGCCGGTGGTCTCCTGGACGAGCACCGGTCCGGCAGTCGCGGTGAGCGGTTCGGCGGCCGAGCCGGCCGAGCCGGGCGCGGCGGCGGATACGCCGGTGATCAGCATGGCGAAGAGGGTGGCGAGAACGGCCACACAGACGGCAAACACACGGGGGCGCATGCGCACTAGTGTGCCGGGTCCAGGCCGAAGGCGCCGAGGATTCGTTCTGCGGCGAGTGTCGCGGTCAGCTCGCCAGCGCGCACGGCCCGCTCGACCTCCGGCACCACCGATCGCACCCGCGGATCGGCGGCCAGCCTGCCGAGCAGTTGCTCGCGCACCATCGACCAGGTCCACTCCACCTGCTGGGCGCTGCGTTTCGCGGCCAGCTGCCCGGACGCGGAGAGCATCTCGTCATGCCGCCGGATCTGGTGCCATACCGTGTCCAGCCCGTTGCCGGTCAGCGCGCTGCAGGTGAGCACCGGCGGGGTCCACTCGGCATCCGGGCCGTAGATCATCCGCAGGGCGCCGGACAGTTCCCGCGCCGCCCGCTTGGCCTCCCGCTCGTGCTCGCCGTCGGCCTTGTTCACCGCGATCACGTCGGCCAGCTCCAGCACACCCTTCTTGATGCCCTGCAACTGGTCACCGGTACGCGCCAGAGTGAGGAACAGGAAGCAGTCGACCATATTCGCCACGGTGACCTCGGACTGCCCGACGCCGACCGTCTCCACCAGCACGATGTCGTAGCCTGCTGCCTCCATCAGCACGATGGTCTCCCTGGTGGCGCGGGCCACCCCACCGAGCGTGCCCGCGGTCGGCGAGGGCCGGATGAACGCCGAGGCATCCACCGCGAGCCTGCCCATCCGGGTCTTGTCGCCAAGGATGCTGCCGCCGGTACGGGTGGAGGAGGGATCCACCGCCAGCACCGCGACCCGGTGCCCGGACCCGGTCAGGGTCGTGCCCAGCTCGTCAATGAATGTCGACTTGCCGACACCGGGCACGCCGGTGATCCCCACCCGGTGCGCGCCCCCTGAGTGCGGCAGCAGCTCGACCAGCAGCTCCTGCGCCCGCGCGCGGTGCTCCGGCCTACTGGACTCCACCAGGGTGATCGCCCTGGACAACATGCCCCGGTCCCCCGCGAGCACGCCCTTGGCGTACTCGCCGACGTCGATCCGCCGCGCCACCGCAAGGCCCCTAGTCGCGCGCGTCGAGCTGGTCGAGCAGGCCGATCGCGGCGTCCGCGATCACCGTCCCCGGCCCGAAGATGGCCGCGGCGCCCGCCTTGCGCAGGTCCTCGTAGTCACCCGGCGGGATGACCCCGCCGACCACGACCATGATGTCCTCCCTGCCGAGCTCGGCCAGTTCCGCCCGCAGCGCGGGGACGAGGGAAAGGTGCCCCGCGGCCAGCGAGGACACCCCGACGATGTGCACATCCGCCTCCACCGCCTGGCGCGCGACCTCGGCGGGGGTGGAGAACAGCGGGCCGACGTCCACGTCGAAACCGAGGTCGGCGAAGGCCGTCGCGATCACCTTCTGCCCACGGTCGTGCCCGTCCTGGCCCATCTTGGCCACCAGGATCCGCGGGCGGCGCCCCTCGGCCTCGGCGAACTCCGCGACCCGCTCGCGCACCTGTTCCACGTTCGCGGACTTGCCGACCTCGTCCCGGTACACCCCGGAGATGGTACGAATCTGCCCGGAGTGCCTGCCCCAGATCCGCTCCAGCGCGTCGGATATCTCGCCGACGGTCGCCTTCGCCCTCGCCGCGTCGATGGCGAGCGCCAGCAGGTTGCCGTCGGCCTCGGCGCCCGCGGTGAGCGCGCGCAGCGCGTCCTGGGTGGCGGACTCGTCCCGCTCCGCGCGCAGCCTGCGCAGCTTCTCCAGCTGCTGGGCCCGCACCTCGGCGTTGTCCACCTTGAGCACCTCGACCTCTTCCTCCTGCCCGGTGACCTGGTACTTGTTCACCCCGATCACCGGCTGGCGGCCGGAGTCGATCCGGGCCTGGGTACGCGCGGCGGCCTCCTCGATGCGCATCTTCGGGATACCGGCGTCGATCGCGCGGGCCATCCCACCAGCCGACTCGACCTCGGAGATGTTCGCCCAGGCCCGGCGGGCAAGGTCGTAGGTCAGCCGCTCGACGAACGCGCTGCCGCCCCATGGGTCGATCACCCTGGTGGTGCCGGACTCCTGCTGCAGCAGCAGCTGCGTGTTGCGCGCGATCCGGGCGGAGAAGTCGGTCGGCAGCGCCAGCGCCTCGTCCAGCGCGTTGGTGTGCAGGGACTGGGTGTGCCCCTGGGTGGCGGCCATCGCCTCCACGCAGGTGCGGGTGACGTTGTTGTAGACGTCCTGCGCGGTCAGCGACCAGCCTGAGGTCTGGCAGTGCGTGCGCAGCGAGAGCGATTTGCTGGACTTCGGCCCGAACTGGTTGACCAGCTTGGCCCACAGCAGCCGGGCCGCGCGCAGCTTGGCGACCTCCATGAAGAAGTTCATCCCGATGGCCCAGAAGAAGGACAGCCGCGGGGCGAAGGAGTCGATGTCCAGCCCGCCTTCCAGCCCGGCCCGGATGTACTCCACCCCGTCGGCAAGGGTGTAGGCCAGTTCGAGGTCGGCGGTCGCCCCGGCCTCCTGCATGTGGTAGCCGGAGATGGAGATCGAGTTGAACCGCGGCATCCGCTGCGAGGTGAAGGCGAAGATGTCCGAGATGATCCGCATCGAGGGCTGCGGCGGGTAGATGTAGGTGTTGCGGACCATGAACTCCTTGAGGATGTCGTTCTGGATGGTCCCGGCCAGCTGCTCCGGCTGGACCCCCTGCTCCTCGGCCGCCACCACGTACAGCGCCAGCACCGGAAGCACGGCGCCGTTCATGGTCATCGACACGCTCATCTTGTCCAGCGGGATGCCGTCGAACAGCTGCCGCATGTCGTAGATCGAGTCGATCGCGACGCCCGCCATCCCGACATCGCCGGAAACCCGGGGGTGGTCGGAGTCGTAACCGCGGTGGGTGGCCAGGTCGAAGGCCACCGAGAGGCCCTTCTGCCCGGCCGCGAGGTTGCGCCGGTAGAAGGCGTTGGACTCGGCCGCGGTGGAGAAACCCGCGTACTGCCGCACGGTCCACGGCTGGTTCACGTACATCGTCGGGTACGGCCCGCGCAGGAACGGCGCGATACCGGGATAGGTGTGCAGGAAGTCCACATCGGACAAATCATCGGCGGTGTAGACCGGTTTGACGCCGATACCCTCCGGTGTCTCCCAGGACAGCGCGTCCGGCCCCTTGCCGATACTGGCGTGCAGCGCATCGGCCCACTCGGCCTGGCCGCCCTGCTCCGGGGTGCCGAGCTCGACATCGGCGAAGTTCGGAATCATTGCGCCACTCCCAGCGTGTCCAGCAGGCCGGTCAGGATCTCCAGCGCGGGGCAGCCGGTGTAGACGTAACCGGTCACCCCGGGGTGGTCGGCGGGTCTTCCGGCCAGCAGCACGGCTTCCGCACCCGCCTCGGTCAGCGCGGTGGCCACCTCGGCGGCCTGCTCGGCGTAGCCGGAGTCGCTACCACACAGGCAGGCCACCCTGGCGCCGCTGGCGGTGAACGCCTCGACCAGCTCCGCGGTGGCACCCGGGTTGACCGGCTCGATCCCGCCGGCCTGGAAGAGGTTCGCGGCGAAGGTGGCCCGCGCGGTGTGCGCGGCGATCGGCCCCAGGGTGGCCAGGAAGATCCGCGGGCGGGCGCCGTGCTCGGCGAGGTGGGCGTCGGAGCGGTCACGCAGCCGCTCGAAGTCCTTGGCGTAGCGCACCTTCGGCAGCCCGCCACGGTCCCGCTCGGCGGGCAGCGGGGCGCGCTCGACCGGCTTCTCCGCCAGGTCAGGGAACTCGCTGACCCCGGTGATCGGATCGGCCCTGGTGGCAATCCGTTCCGAGCGCCGCCGCCAGGTTTCCGCCAGCCGCTCGGCGAGCATCCCGGACTCCACAGTGGACTCGATACCGCCTGCCCGCTCGATCTCGGTGAACTCCCGCCAGGCAGCCTGCGCGAGCTCGTCGGTGAGCTTCTCCACGTACCAGGAACCGCCTGCCGGGTCGATCACCCCGGCCAGTTTGGACTCCTCGAGCAGGATCGCCTGGGTGTTGCGGGCGATCCGGCGGGAAAAGGCGTCCGGCAGGCCGATCGCGTTGTCGAAGGGCAGCACGGTCACCGCGTCGGCGCCGCCGACGCCCGCGCCGAAGCAGGCCACGCAGCTGCGCAGCATGTTCACCCACGGGTCACGCTGGGTGAACATGGCCGCCGAGGTCACCGCGTGCTGGCGCATCGCGCGGGCCTCGTTCCCCGCGCCGGCGACCTCGGTGACCCTGGCCCACAACCGCCGCGCCGCGCGGAACTTGGCGATGGTCAGGAACTGGTCCGCGGTGGCGGCGAGCCGGAACTCCAGCTGCCAGCAGGCAGCGTCCACGCTCAGCCCGGCCGCGGTGAGGGCGCGCAGGTAGGCGACCCCCGCGGCGATCGCGGCGCCGAGCTCCTGCGCGTCCGAGCCGCCGGCCTCGTGGAAGGGCAGCCCATCGGCGACGATGGTGCGCAGTGCCGGATGCGTGCCCGCGATCCGGACGGCCAGCTCGGCGGCCGGGGCGACCTCCTGCCGCACGCCGGTACGGGCCCACAGCCCGATCGGATCGGCACCCAGGTTGCCGGCGGCCTCGCTGGCCGGGATTTCCCGCTCGGCGAAGACCTCCAGCAGCGCCGCAGCGGCGGCCGGGTAGTCCGCCCCCGCGTCCAGCACCACCGGTGCCAGCTCCACGTACACCCCGGCCAGCGCGTCGGCGAGCGCGTCAGGCGGCAGCGCGCCCCGCCCCGTCCGCAGCCACAGCGAGCTCGCGCCGCCGTCCAGGTCGGCCAGCATCGCGCGGTTGGCCGCGGCCGGATCGGGGTCGGCGTATCGCGTGCGCACCTGCCATCCGGTGCTCACCGCGCCTTCCGGGCGGGCGCCGCGCACGAACGGCGGCAGGCCGGGCAGCCCGGCCGGTGGCGCGGTGTCCTCGGCGGTGTAGAGCGGCTGGATCTCGATATCGTCGTAGGTGCGGGTGGTGAGCAGGCTCTCCGGGGCACCATCGAAGTCCTCCGGCAGCGCGCCGGTCTTGCGCAGTACCCCGGCGACCAGCTCCTGCCACCGGTCCCGGCTCGGGGTCTCGAACTCGGCGGCGAGACTCAGCTCATCCGGCTGCTCGCCCCCTGGCTCGGACGACGTCGTCCCACCAGCCACTTGGGTCATACCTTTCGATGGTAAGGCCGCAGGGCCTGCACGACATGTGAGGCTAATCGCCATTCACATCCTTGCGCCGCCGCTGCCGCGCGGGAGCGGGTACGCACGCTACGCCACAATAGGCGGGTGTCCACCTCCGAGCACGGTCCAGCGGACGCGGCAGACCCCACCCAGGCCCAGGTGGGACCGGCCGAACCGGAACCGGCCCAACCGCGCGTGGTGGCAGGCCGGTACCGGCTGCAGTCGGTGCTGGGCTCGGGATCGATGGGCACCGTGTGGTCGGCCTACGACGAGTTCCTGCACCGCCCGGTGGCGGTGAAGGAGGTCCGGCTGCCACCGGGGGTTCCCCCGTCCCGCGCCGCCGAGCTGCGCGAGCGCACCCTGCGTGAGGCCAGGGCGATTGCCGTGCTCTCCCATCCGAACGTGATCATCCTGCACGACGTGGCCAGGGAGAACGACGAACCGTTCGTGGTGATGGAGTTACTGCCCGGCCGCAGCCTCGCCGGACTGCTGCGCGGGCACGGCCCGCTCACCCCGCCGCAGGCCGCCGCAGTGGCCGACGCGGTGGGCTCGGCACTGGAGGCCGCGCATACGGCGGGCATCACCCACCGCGATGTCAAACCGGGCAACGTGCTGGTGGCCAGGGACGGGCGGATCAAGCTGAACGACTTCGGCATCGCACGCAACGTGTCCGAGGCGACCATGACCCGCACCGGGATGATGCTGGGCTCACCCGCCTATATCGCTCCGGAGGTGGCCTCCGGCGGCGCGGTGACCCCGGCCGCCGACCTCTGGGGGCTCGGCGCGACCCTGTTCGCGGCCGTGCTGGGCAGGCCGCCGTACGACGCCAACGGGGACCCTCTGGAGACGGTGAACCGGGTGGTGCACGGCGAGGTGCCGGAGCCTGGTCCCGGCCCCCTCGCCCCGGTGATCCGCGGGCTGATGGCCAAGGAACCCGGCGCCCGGATGCCGCTGCGGGAGGTGCGGCGCAGGCTGTATCCCCTGCTGGCCCAGCCGCGGCACACCCTGTTCGGGCCGGAACTGTTCGCCGATACCCCGGCGAGCACGGCGCCGGACCGTGCCGACACCACGGCCACCCAGGTGATCACCGCGCCGGTGTCGCCAGGGCCGCCGCTGCCGGATCAGGAGAAAGCCGGGGCCGGCGGGGAACTGGCCGCCGACCCCGGCCCGCTGCCCTTCGCCACGCCGAGCGGGCCGGTGGGCCAGGAACCGGTGGGCACTCCGGCGGGCGGGCGGCCGCGGCGCAGGCTGCCAAGCGTGGCCGTGACGGTGGCCGCGGTGCTGCTGTTCCTCGCCGCCGCGGCCGGAGGTTTCGTGCTGACCAGGGTGGTCGCCGCCCAGCCGCTCGCGCCGCCGCAGCGCTCGGATGCCGGCCCGGCCGCGCCACCATTGCGCGAGCTCGCCCCGCGCCAGGGCGATGCCACCAACCTGCGCGGGGCGCGCGGCGGCTTGTTCTCGGTCCAGGTGCCGAAGGACTGGACGAAGTTCGTCAGCAGGGAGACCGGCGGCGGCCTGCCCCCGCGCACCCTGGTGCAGTTCGTCTCCGCCGACGGCACCCAGTCCTTCGACGTGGCCCGATTCGAGAGCGAACCCCCGCTGTCCCCCACTGCCTACTGGAACGCGCTGGGCAAGCTCTGGGGCGGCAACCTGCGACAGGTGGAGTTCACCCCGCTCACCGAGGGCAGGCAGGGGGTGCTGCTGAGCTACCGCACGGTGGAGTCCAGCCCGGTACGACCGGACGAACACGCGGAGCGACCATTGAACCGGGCGACCGTCGCGCACGTGTTCCTGGCACAGGACAGCCTGTGGGTGGTCGGGCTCACAGTGCCAACGGACCAGGAGGGAACCGCACGTACCCAGCTGTTCGACCGGATCATGCCCACCTTCCAGATCATGGAGTGATCGCGCGCTCAGTAACGCCCGCACCGCCCGGCACGTTGTCCTGGTGTCACCCATTCGAGTGGCGTAAATTCAAGCGACGACTTCCGGGAGGCAGGTGGTGGGACAGCACCGGGCAGCGCACCGCAGGAGCCGGTACGGCCTGATCCTGGGCTCACTTGGCGTCACCGTGGTGGTCGTACTGGCCGGCTGGGCCGGCGTCATGCTGCTCACCGGAGGCTTCGGCGACCGGTGCGAAGGCCAGGTCACGCTCACCGTCGCCGCGGCGCCCGGCATCGAGCCCGCCGTGGCCGAACTCGCCGGGGAGCAGCCGGAACGGCTGGACGGCCGGTGCGTGCAGGTGGACGTCCAGGCGCACGACTCCTCGACCATGGCCGCCACCCTGGCCACTCCCAACCTGGACCCGGGGGCCGCGGTGTGGATTCCGGAGTCGACCATGCAGGTGCGGCGGGCCGCCGAACGCCGGGAGGGTATCCAGCCACAGAACCCCTCGCTGGCCAGCACCCCGGTGGTGTTCGCCGTCGCCGAGGCCGATGCGGAGGAGATGGGCTGGCCGGGAGCACGCCCGGACTGGTCCGAACTGGTCGATCCGGAGGGCGGCCAGGTCGTTGCCGGCACCACCGACCCAACCTACGATCCCGCGGCCGCGGCGGCCCTGCTCGGGATCCAGGCGGCGGTGCCAGACGCGCCGGCGGCCACCGCCGCGTTGCGCTCGCTTTCCAAGCACCGGGTGGACGACAGCCGCAGGCTGTTCGAGCATCTGCCCGATGGCGAGCTGGAACCGGCGCTGTCCGCGTTCCCCGCATCCGAGCAGCGGGTGCTGCGGCACAACCAGGAACACGAGCGGGGTTCGGCGCTGTCCGTGGTGGCCAGCTACCCCGCCCAGCCGACCCCCTGGCTGGACTTCCCGTTCGTGGTGCTGCCCGGCGCCGAGGAGGCGCAGCGCAGGGCGGCCGACCGGCTGCTGAGCAGGCTGCGCGAGCCCGCGTTCGAGGAGGCGCTCGGCAGGCAGGGGCTGCGGACCGCGGACGGCAGGCTGACCGGCTCCCGCGATGCGGACAACCGGATCGACGCCGCGCCCCGCTCCCCCAGCCCACAGCCGAGCAAGAAGGACACCGGCGCGGCACTGGAGCGGTGGGCGGCCGTGGACGCCAGCGGCAGGGTGCTCACCGTGATCGACGTCTCCGGTTCGATGGCCACCGAGGTACCGGGCACCGGCAGGACCCGGATGCAGGTGACCATCGAGGCGGCCAAGCGGGGCACCGGGCTGTTCAAGCCGAGTACCGAGTACGCCCTGTGGGAGTTCTCGACCAAGCTGGAAGGGGACAGGGACTACCGCCAGGTTGCGCCGTGGAAACCGATGAGCAAGCACGCCGAGGACGGGCTGACCACCAAGCTCGACTCGCTGCTCAGCCAGCCGCAGGGGGCCACCGGGCTGTATGACACCACGCTGGCCGCATACCGGGAGGCCACCGAGTCGTGGAAACCCGGCCGCACCAACGTGGTGATCATCATGACCGACGGCCGGAACGAGGACGACGGCATCACCAGGGAGCAACTGCTCGGCGAGCTGCGGAAGCTGAGCTCGCCGCAGCGGCCGCTGCCGATCGTGTTCATCGGGCTCGGCACCGATGTCGACCCGGCGGAGCTGAACGACATCGCCAAGGCGACCGGCGGGTTCGTCTCGCTGGCCCCGCAGGTCACCGATATCGAGGACATCTTCTTCTCCACCCTGAGCAAGTTGCGCTGCCCCACCGGGGACTGCTAACCGCAAGCTAGTCTGCGCGGGTGACTGAGAACGTTGATCAACCGGCGGAGCTGGCCGGCGCGGCGGCGTCCGTGCTGGCCGAGCGCACCGGTTACGCGAAGCACGATGTCGCGGTGGTACTCGGCTCGGGCTGGCGCCCGGCCGCGGAGGTACTCGGCACCCCGGACGCCGAGGTGAGCCTCGGCGAGCTTCCCGGGTTCGAGCCGCCGAGCGCGGTGGGGCACGGCGGTACCGTGCGCTCGGTTCAGGTCGGGGACAAGCGGGCGCTGGTGCTGCTCGGCCGCACCCATCTGTACGAAGGCAAGGGCGTGACCCCGGTGGTGCACGGCGTGCGTACCGCGGCGGCCTGCGGGGTGCGGACCGTGCTGCTGACCAACGCGGCAGGCGGGCTGCGCGAGGGCTTCCAGGTCGGCCAGCCGGTGCTGGTGGCCGATCACCTGAACATGACCGCCACCTCGCCGATCACCGGCGCGCGGTTCGTGGACCTTGTGGACGCCTACTCCGGCAGGCTGCGGGCGCTGGCACGGGAGATCGACCCCTCGCTGGCCGAGGGGGTGTACGCGGGCCTGCCGGGCCCGCATTTCGAGACGCCCGCCGAGATCCGGATGCTGCGCACGCTGGGCGCCGACCTGGTCGGCATGTCCACCGTGCTGGAGGCGATCGCGGCGCGGGCCGAGGGGCTGGAGGTGTTCGGGCTCTCCCTGGTGACCAACCTGGCCGCGGGCATCACCGGGGAACCGCTCAACCACGAGGAGGTACTCGAGGCGGGCAGGGCAGCCGCCGAGCGGATGGGCAGCCTGCTGCGCGAGCTGGTCGCGCAGTCCTGAACCCGGGCCGGCCCGCGGCCGCGGGCCGGCTCCCGATTCACTGCCGGACCGGTTTGACCGGCGGGATCGGCTCGTCCGATGTGATCGGTACGTCGGTGACCTCCGGGGCGACCTCGGGGGCCAGCCGGATGCCGTTGCCGGGGAACGACTGCTGCTTCATCGCGACCTCTCGAACAAGATGCGGTGGCCGGGGCGGGGCCGCATCGCAGGGGGTGAGTTCGTCTCGCCGGTGAGACGGTGGACGGTTACCTACTCGTCGGTAGTAATCGACGGAAATCAACTTCTCGAACTTCCGCGTTGTGAACAATCGCCCGTTCGGGTACCGAGATGATCACCAGGAGCGATCGTGGCCGGTTTTGTCATCTCCGGCAGGGTGCCGCGCCAGGAAAACCGTGTGCCGGCGCGAAACCACCAGACCAAGACCCCCGTAGGCTGAGCCCGTGACCGCACCGGCGAAACTGACCCCCGACCTGCGCGACCGCGCCTACCGCTGGATCGCCGAGGACGTGGACGAGACGGCGCGGGCGGAGCTACAGGGCGTGCTCGCCAGTGCGATGGGCGGCGAGGCCGCCGCGGTCGGCGAGCTCGCGGACCGGATGTCCGGCCCGCTGCGGTTCGGCACCGCCGGGCTGCGCGGCCCGGTGCGGGCCGGGCCGAACGGGATGAACACGGCGGTGGTCGTGCGCACCACGGCCGGGGTGGCCTCCTGGCTGGCCAAGCAGGGGCACGCGGGCGGGATCGTGGTGCTCGGCAGGGACGCGCGGCACGGTTCGGCCGCCTTCGCCACCGCGGCGGCCGAGGTGCTCGCGGCGGCCGGGTTCGTGGTCCGCACGCTGCCCGCGCCGATCCCCACCCCGGTGCTGGCCTTCGCCGTCGGACAGCTCGGTGCGGTGGCCGGGATCCAGATCACCGCATCGCACAACCCGCCAGCGGACAACGGGTACAAGCTCTACGACCACACCGGGGTGCAGATCGTGCCGCCCGCGGACGGCGAGATCGAGGCCGAGATCGCGGCGGCTCCCGGCGCCAGGAGCGTGCCGAGGTCGCAGGGCGCAACCGAGGCCACGCAGGTGCCGCTGGCCTATCTGGAGCGGGTGGCAGGGCTGCCAGCGGGGCAGGCGCGGGAGCTACGGGTGGTCGCCACCGCGCTGCACGGAGTCGGCGCCGAGACGCTGCGGCAGGCCATGCTGCGCGCCGGGTTCGCCGAACCGGTGCTGGTGGCCCCGCAGGCCGAGCCGGACCCGGACTTTCCCACGGTGTCCTTCCCGAACCCGGAGGAGCCGGGGGCGACCGACCTGCTGCTGGAGCTGGCCGAGCGGGAGGAAGCCGACCTTGCGATCGCACTGGACCCGGATGCCGACCGGTGCGCGCTCGGGGTGCGGGATGGCGGCTCCTGGCGGATGCTGCGCGGGGACGAGGCCGGGGTGCTGCTCGGCGAGTACGTGCTGTCCACAGTGGAGGAACCAGATCCACTGGTGGCCACCACGATCGTCTCCTCGGCCATGCTGGCCGAGATCGCCGCGGCGCACGGCGCCCGGTACGCCGAGACGCTCACCGGGTTCAAGTGGCTGGCGCGGGCGGGGCAGGGCCTGGTGTTCGCCTACGAGGAGGCGCTCGGCCTGTGCGTGAACCCGGGTTTCGTACGGGACAAGGACGGGATCGCGGCGGCCGTGCTGGCCTGCGACCTGGCGGCGACCCTGCGGGCACGCGGCCGCACGATCCCCGGGGCACTGGACGAGCTCGCCGTGCGGCACGGGGTGCACCGCACCGAACAGGTGTCCCTGCGGGTGACCGAGCTCGGCCGGATCGGTGAGCTGATGAGCGGGCTGCGGGCAGACCCGCCGGGCACCCTCGCCGGAACCGGGGTGCGGGCCGAGGACCTGTTGCCGGACGCCGACGTGCTGCGCCTGCGCGGCCCCGGCCTGCGCGTGGTGATCCGCCCCTCCGGCACCGAACCGAAGCTGAAGGCCTACCTCGAGGTGACCGAACCCGTTGCGGACGAAGGCGAGCTGCCCGTGGCCCGCACCCGCGCCGAGGACCGGCTCACCCGCCTGCGCACCGAGATCGAGTCCCTGCTCACCCCCTGACCCACCCGGCGTGTTTGCTCCCCACGCGCACGCGTTGGCCGTCCACGCGCACGCGTTGGCTCCCCACGCGCACTTGCGCGGCAACCGCCACGGCGGCACCCTCGCGGCGTGCCCACCTTGCTGATCGTCCACCACACGCCGTCGCCGAACACGCAGTCCATGTTCGAGGCGGTGATCTCCGGCGCGACCACGGACGAGATCGAGGGCGTCGAGGTGGTCCGCAGGCCCGCGCTCGCCGCCACCGTGCCGGACGCGCTGGAGGCCGACGGCTACCTGCTCGGCACCCCGGCCAACCTCGGCTACATGTCCGGTGCGATGAAGCACTTCCTGGACCAGATCTACTACCCCTGCCTGGACGCCACCCGGGGCAGGCCGTTCGGCTACTACGTGCACGGCGCCAGTGACGTTTCCGGCACCGTGCGCGGCCTCGAGTCGATCACCGGCGGGCTGGGCTGGGAGCAGGGCGCGGCCGCGGTCACCGTGACGGGTGAACCGAGCAAACAGGACCTGGAGAACTGCTGGGAGCTGGGCGCGACCGTGGCCGCACTCCTGATGGGGTAGCCCGCGGATTCAGCGCTGGATTTTTGCCTGCGGGCGGAGAATGCTTGGCCGCGTCAGCGCAGCAGCACCATCGCGGACGGAGTCGTTGTCATGATCGTCACCGCGCACCAGCCGGGGACCCCATCCTGGGTCGACCTCGGCGCACCCGACCCGCAGGCGGCCGCCGAGTTCTACGCCGCCCTGCTCAGCTGGGAGACCAGCGAGCCGGATGCGGCGGCCGGCGGGTACCGGATGGCCACCCTGAAAGGTCACCCGGTCGCCGGGATCGGGCCGCGGCAACAGCCTGACATCCCGCCGTACTGGACCACCTACGTCACCGTCGCCAGCGCCGAGGACACCACCGAACTGGTCCGCAAGGCAGGCGGCCAGGTGCTGGTGGAACCGATGGACGTCATGGATTTCGGCCGGATGGCGGTCTTCGCCGACCCGGCGGGCACCCCCTTCTCGGTCTGGCAGGCCAAGGCACATATCGGCGCGGGCGTTGTGAACGAACCGGGCGCGCTGTGCTGGAACGAGCTGACCACCCGCGACGCCGAGCGCGCGAAGGCCTTCTACCACGAGGTCTTCGGCTGGGAGGCCGAGACGAGGGACATGGACGGGGTGGACTACACCGAGTGGAAGCTGGACGGCCGCACGATCGGCGGCATGATGCCGATGGACGACAGCTGGCCAGCCGACCTGCCCTCGCACTGGATGGTGTACTTCGCCGTCGCGGACACCGACGAGACCGCGGCGAAGGTCACCGAACTCGGCGGCACCGTCTCCGTACCGCCCACCGACATCCCGGTGGGCCGGTTCGCCGTACTGAACGATCCGGGCGGCGCCGTGTTCAGCGTGATCGCCCCGAACGAAGCCTCGTAACCCCCGCGGCCAACATTTTCCCAATTTCCACCGAGGCATTGTCAACATCTCACCGGATCGGTGAGTATCTGGCCGAGCGTCCACGCCGGACTCAGCTGGAGGCACGATGCCGACCTCGTTCGAACACCATCCTGGACACGGCCGGAGGGCATTTCTGCGGATCGCCGCGGTAACGCCGTTGGCGGCCGGTTTCGGCCTGCTCGCCGCCGGTACCGCGCAGGCATACAACTGGACCCGCACGATGCGCACCGGCGACAGCGGAGCTGACGTGCGGGAACTGCAGATCCGGATCGCGGGCTGGGCCGCGGACTCCCCGCGCAAGACCTATGTCGCGGTGGACGGCCAGTTCGGCCCGGCCACGGAGGCCGCGCTGCGCCGGTTCCAGCGCGCCTACGGCCTCGCCGACACCGGCGTTGCCGGTCAGGAGACGCATACCAGGCTGAACGCGCTGGAGGACTCCGACGGCTCCACCACGCACTTCAACTTCTCGGAGTTCCACTCCAACGACGGTTCCGGCTTTTCCGGCGGAAAGGTTGGATCGGGCACCGTCAAGGAGAACGTGCGACGACTGATGTACAAGCTCGAGGCCGTCCGGAAAAAGGTCGGTAACAAGCCGATGACCATCAATTCCGGCTTCCGCTCGATCCGGCACAACTCGAACGTCGGCGGCGCATCGAACAGCCAGCACATGTACGGGATCGCGGCCGACTTCGTCTCCCCAGGGGTTTCCACCCGCACCTTCTACGTGGCCTGCGAGACCTCCGGTTTCTCCGGGCTGGAGCGGTACACGGTGAGCTGGCAGCACGCGGACAGCAGGGTCGAGTACCCCTACGGCGCACAGTCCTGGTGGTGGGAAAGCGGAGTCGTAACCTGAGCGTCGCCCGGCGTGCCTAGGATGCACGCATGTTCACCCGCCGAATCCTGGCCGGGGCGCTCGCACTCGGTCTCGCGGTCGTGGCGGGCTGCTCCTCCGACGAACCAGCGGAGGAGCAGCTCCCGGACGGCCCCACCCTGATCGAAGCCGCGGCCACGGCCATGGCCAGCGTCAACAGCGCGCACTTCGAGATCGAGGTGCAGGGCGACATCCCGGGCCTGAGCGTGCGCGGCCTCGATGGCGACCTGACCAAGGAGGGCGGCCCCTCCGGCGGCGCCAAGGGCACCGGAACGCTGGACCAGGGCGGGCAGCTCGTCGAGGTGGAGTTCGTGCTCGCCGGGGACACGCTCTATCTGAAGGGCCCGACCGGGGACTTCCAGGAGATCCCGGTCCAGCTCAGCTCGGCGGTCTACGACCCGTCCGCGGTGCTCGACCCCGAGCGCGGCATCGCCAAGGTGCTCAGCAGCGTGCAGAATCCCAGCACCGAGGCGCGCGAGGAGGTGGACGGCACCCCCGCCTACAAGGTCACCGGCACGGTGACCAAGGACGTGCTCGGCGAGTTGCTGCCGGGGGTGCCATCGGACGCCGACATCGCCTTCTGGCTGCGGGCCGATGGCGAGCGCCTGCCGGTCAAGGCCACCGCCACCTTCGGCGATGGCCAGTCGGTGGACGTGCGGCTGTCCGATGTGAACAAGCCCGTCACGGTGAACCCGCCGGAATGATCTCCACGCAGGTCGGCCGCTCCGGCAAGGGCGCGGCCATCGGCGCGGGCGGCCTCGCCGTGCTGCTCGGCGCGCTGGACACCTACGTGGTGATCGGCCTGCTCCGGCAGATCATCGACGACCTGCGCATCCCGGTGAACCGGCTGGAGCAGATCACCCCGATCGTCACCGGGTACCTGCTCGGCTACGTGGCCGCGATGCCGCTGCTGGGGCAGGCCTCGGACCGGTTCGGGCGCAAACGCTTGCTCCAGGTCTGCCTCGCCGGTTTCCTGGCCGGTTCCGCGCTCACCGCAGTGGCCGGAACGGTGCCGGTACTGGTCGCGGGCCGGGTGATCCAGGGCATCGCCAGCGGGGCACTGCTCCCGGTGACCATGGCGCTGGTCGCCGACCTGTGGGCGGAACGCAGGCGGGCGGCCGTGCTCGGCGCGGTCGGCGCGGCGCAGGAGCTCGGCAGCGTGCTCGGCCCGCTCTACGGCATCGCGCTCGCCGCCGCGGCCGGCTGGCGCGGGGTGTTCTGGGTGAACGTGCCACTGGCCGTCCTGGCCATGATCGCGGTGCACTTCGCCCTTCCCGGCAGGCAACGCGATCCCGGCGAGCGGGCCAAAGTGGACGTCACCGGCGGAGCGCTGCTGGCGGTCACGCTCGGGCTGCTGGTGATCGGCCTGTACAGCCCGGACCCGCGCGAGCAGGCGCTGCCCAGCTGGGGAGTACCGTTCCTGGTCGCCGCGGGCGTCGCGCTGGTGGCGTTCTGTGCCTGGGAGGCCAGGGCCCGCACCCGGCTGATCGACACCGCGGGGGTACGGCTGCGCCCGTTCCTCGCCGCGCTCGGCACCAGCGTCGCTGCCGGGGCCGCGCTGATGGTGACGCTGGTGGACGTGGACCTGTTCGCGCAGACCCTGCTGGGCAGGGACGACCAGGGCGCCATCCTGCTGCTGTTGCGGTTCCTGGTCGCGCTGCCGGCCGGGGCGCTGCTCGGCGGTGCGCTGGCGGGCCGGATCGGGGAACGCTGGGTGGCCGTGACCGGCATGCTGCTCGCGGCGGGCGGTTACCTGCTGATCTCCGGCTGGCCGATGGACGTACTCGCCGCAAGGCACACCCTGGGCCCGGTTTCGCTGCCCCGGCTGGACGTCGACCTGGCGGTAGTCGGCCTCGGGCTGGGCCTGGTGATCGCCCCGCTCTCGGCCGCGGTACTGCGGGTGGTGCCCGCGGCGCAGCACGGGGTCGCCTCGGCCGGGGTGGTGGTGGCCAGGATGACCGGGATGCTGGTCGGCGTGGCGGCGCTGTCGGCCTGGGGCCTGCATCGCTTCCACGAGATGACCGCCACGCTGGACGCCCCGATCCGGGTGCTGTTCCCCACCGAGGCGGCCTACCAGCAGGCACTGACCGAGTACACCGGCGCGGTGCGGGAGGCGCTGCTGAGCCAGTACAGCGGAATCTTCCTGGTCACCGCGGTGATCTGCGCGGCGGGCGCCCTGCTCGCCCTGCTCATCGGCTCCGGGCGCGGCCGATAAACTCGGGCGGGTAACACACCGCGACGTGAGGACGACCGTGCCCGAGTACCTGCCGACCGCGCCCTACCGGGGCACCCGTGACTTCCTGCCGGCGGAGATGTCCGTCCGGACCCAGGTCTTCGGCACGCTGTACGAGGTCCTCGAGCGGCATGGTTTCCTGCGCTACGACGGGCCGCTGCTGGAGCCCGCCGAGATCTACGAGGCCAAGTCCGGTGAGGAGATCGCCAACCAGCAGCTCTACACCCTGACCGACCGGGGCGGGCGGCGGCTGGCGCTGCGGCCGGAGATGACACCCACGGTCGCGCGGATCATCGCGGGCAACGCCGGTTCGCTGCAGTTCCCGGTGCGCTGGTACAGCCACCCGAACTGCCACCGCTACGAGCGGCCGCAGCGTGGAAGGGTGCGCGAGCACTGGCAGATCAACGCGGACATCTTCGGCTCGGACAGCGCGAACTGCGAGATCGAGATCTTCGAGCTGATCCACGGGATGCTGACCGCGCTCGGCGCGACCGAGGACATGTTCCTGGTGCGGGCGAACGACCGGCAGCTGCTCACCGCCGCGCTGAGCGAGGTGGTGGGGGTCACCGGGGAGCAGCTGGGGCCGGTGTTCTCGCTGGTGGACCGCTGGGAGAAGTACGAGGCGGACAAGCTGGCCGCGGACGCCGCGGAGATCGGGCTGAGCGATAAGCAGTTCGCCCGGCTCGGCGAGGTACTCGGCGCGGGCACGGCGCTGCTGGACGAGCTGCCTGCCGAGGTCAAGGAAGCCTCGCACCTGGTGCGGGTGCTGAAAAGCGGGTCGGCCGGGCTGGTCCGGTTCGACCCGCTGATCGTGCGCGGGCTGGCCTACTACACCTCCACCGTGTTCGAGGTGTTCGACACCTCCCCGGAGAACAACCGGGCGCTGTTCGGCGGCGGCCGGTACAGCGACCTCGCCGGGCTGTTCACCGCGCAGCAGATCCCCGGGATCGGGTTCGGCATGGGCGATGTGACCCTGATGGACTTCCTTGCCACGCACGGTCTGGCCCCGCGGCCGCGCAGCGAGGTGGACGTGGTGGCCGTCCCGGTGACCGAGGACCTCTACGACGCCGCGCGCACGGTGGTGGCCCGGCTGCGGGCCGCCGGGTTGCGGGCGTCGGTCCCGCTGGAGCTGCGCAAGCTGGGCAAGGAACTGTCCAGGGCGGACAAGGCGGGTGCGCGGGCCGTGGTGATCGTCGGCCAGGAGGACTGGGACGCGGGCCACGTCACCGTGCGCAGCCTGGCCACCCGCGAGCAGCGGCAGGTCGCGCTGGACGCCACGCCTGCCGCCGTCACCGAACTACTCAGCGACTGAGCAGCTTCATCCCCTCCTCGGGGTAGCGCTGCCCGGCCACGGCGTCCGCGGGCACCGCGGCCTCGATGTCCTTGATGTCCTGTTCGGACAGTTCAAGTTGCGCGGCGGCCACGTTCTCATCCAGGTACTTGCGCCGCTTGGTACCCGGAATCGGCACCACATCCTCGCCCCGGTGCTGCACCCAGGCCAGCGCCAGCTGCCCCGCCGTCACCCCCTTACGCTCGGCCAGCTCCCGCAACGCCCGCACCATCTCCAGGTTCCGTTCGAAGTTCCCCTCGGCAAGGCGGGGCTGGCCGCTGCGCCGGTAGTCGCCCGCGTCGAGGTCCGCCTTCGAGGTAATCGAACCGGTCAGGAAACCGCGTCCGAGCGGGGAGTACGGCACGATGCCGATGCCCAGCTCGCGGCAGGTGGGCACCACCTCGTCCTCGATGTCCCTTGACCACAGCGACCATTCGGTCTGCACCGCGGAGATCGGGTGCACCGCATGCGCCCGCCGGATGGTCTCGGCCCCGGCCTCGGACAGCCCGAGGTAGCGCACCTTGCCCTGCTTGACCAGCGCGGCCATTGCCTGCACGGTCTCCTCGATCGGCACCTCCGGATCGACCCGGTGCTGGTAGTACAGGTCGATGTGGTCCACGCCAAGCCTGCGCAGGGACGCCTCCGCGGCCTGCCCGACGTACTCGGGGTCGCCCCGGACCCCGCGCTTGTCCTGGTCCGCCTCGTCCCGGACGATCCCGAACTTGCTGGCCAGCACCACGCGGTCCCTGCGGTCGGCGATGGCGCGGCCGAGCAGTTCCTCGTTACGCCCGTAGCCGTACATATCGGCGGTGTCCAGCAGGGTGATCCCGAGCTCGAGGGCACGATGCACGGTGGCGATCGACTCGGTGTCGTCGCCGGTGCCGTAGAACTCGCTCATCCCCATGCAGCCGAGCCCCTGCGCGCCGACCTCGAGCTCGCCGAGCCTCCTGCCGGCAAGTGTCTGCTCAGTCATCCATTCCTCTCCCCTGTTCTCAGTGCCTGTTCTCAGTTACCGACGTTGCGGGCCAGATGCTCGGGGTAGCGCTCACCCGCGATCGCGCTCACCGGAACGGCACCCTCGATCTCCGCGATGTCCTGTTCGGACAGTTCAAGTTGCGCGGCGGCCACGTTCTCATCCAGGTACTTGCGCCGCTTCGTTCCCGGAATCGGCACCACATCCTCGCCCCGGTGCTGCACCCAGGCCAGCGCCAGCTGCCCCGCCGTCACCCCCTTACGCTCGGCCAGCTCCCGCAACGCCCGCACCATCTCCAGGTTCCGCTCGAAGTTCCCCTCGGCGAACCGGGGCAGGCCGCGGCGCATGTCATCCGCGCCGAACTGCTCCGTGGAGTCGATCGCCCCGGTCAGGAAACCGCGCCCGAGCGGGGAGAACGGCACGATGCCGATGCCCAGCTCGCGGCAGGTGGGCACCACCTCGTCCTCGATGCCGCGGGTCCACAACGACCACTCGCTCTGCACCGCGGAGATCGGGTGCACCGCATGCGCCCGCCGGATGGTCTCGGCCCCGGCCTCGGACAGCCCGACATAGCGGACCTTGCCCTCGCTGACCAGTTCGGCGAGGGCGCCGAAGGTCTCCTCCACCGGCACGTCCGGATCGACCCGGTGCTGGTAGTACAGGTCGATGTGGTCCACGCCCAGCCTGCGCAGCGACTCCTCGCAGCACTGCCGCACGTAGGCCGCGTCCCCGCGGGCGAACTGGCCGCGTTCTTCCGAGAAGATGATGCCGAACTTGGTGGCCAGCACGATGTCCTCCCGCCGCACCGCGCCCTGCCGGAACGCGCAGCCGAGCAGTTCCTCGTTGGCCCCGCTGCCGTAGACGTTGGCGGTGTCCAGCAGGGTCACCCCGAGTTCGACGGCCCGGTGCAGGGTGGCGATCGACTCGGTGTCATCAACCTCGCCGTATGCCTGGCTCATCCCCATGCAGCCGAGCCCCTGCGCGCTGACCGTCAGCTCCCCGAGTTCACGTGTCGGCAGGCTCACGCCGGTACCCCCCGCGTCTCCGCTTCCTGCGCGGCCACATCAGCCATCGCGCATTCGATCTGCTCGTAGTTGCTGATCTTGTAGTCGAGCACCTCCATGCAGGCCTGCAGCTCGGCGATGCGTGCGGCCACCGCACTGCGCTGTTCGACCAGGATCGCCTTACGGCGGCCCGCGCTGGCGGTCCCGTGCTTACGCAGCGAGGCGTACTCCCGCATGCGCCGGATGGGCATGCCGGTGGTGCGCAGTTTGGTCAGGAACTCCAGCCAGGTGAGGTCGGTGTCGGAGTAGGCGCGCCTGCCCGCCGCGTCCCTGGCAGGCGGCTCCAGCAGGTTGATGCGCTCGTAGTACCGGAGGGTGTCGATCGACAGTCCACTACGTCGCGCGGCTTCCGCTATCGAGTAGCTCATGTCGGCGACAGTACGACCTGGAGTGCGCTCCAGGTCAAATCCTGCCCGGCGCACCTCACCCGGTTTGGTAACAACGTTGCGATATCGTCCCGGTATGCCCCGCCCGAAGACACACGATGAGACCCTGCGGCTGCGGTTGCTCGACCGCGCGGGCGAGCTGCTGTCCACGGAGGGTCCCAAGGCGCTGAGCCTGCGCAAGCTGGCCGCCGAGGTGGACACCTCCACCACGGCGGTGTACTCCCTGTTCGGCAGCAAGCCGGACCTGGTCAACGCGCTGTTCGTGGAGGGGTTCCGTCGGTTCGGTGCCCGGATGTCCGCGGTCGAGCCTTCCGGCGACACCGTGACGGACATGGTGCGGCTGGGGCTGGCCTACCGGGAGAGCGCGCTGGCCGACCCGCACCTGTACTCGATCATGTTCACCACGGCGGTGCCAGGGTTCGAGCCCAACCGGGAGGCCAGCGAGCTCGCCTCCGCCACCCTCGAACCGCTGCTGGCCACCGTGCGCGCCGGGGTCGAGGCCGGGGTGCTGCGGGACGAGCCGCCCGAGATCATCGCGGTGAGCTGCTGGGGGCTGGTGCACGGCCTGGTTTCGCTCGAGCTGAACGGCAACATCCCGGAACAGGCCGGGCTGGACGTCGGCGAGGCATACGAAACCGCACTCCGCGCCAACGCCGATGGCTGGTGCCGGTAGCTCAGACGGCGCCGTACTGCCGGTCCCCGGCGTCGCCGAGGCCGGGCACGATGAACCCGGAGTCGTTCAACCGCTCGTCCACACTCGCCGTGACCACCCGGACGGGCAGCCCGGACCCGCGTAGCCGCTGCACGCCCTCCGGCGCGGCCAACGTGCAGATCGCGGTGACGTCGGTGGCGCCACGCTCGGTGAGCAGCCGGATCGTGTACTCCATCGACCCGCCGGTTGCCAGCATCGGGTCCAGCACGAAAACCGGCTGCTCGGCGAGGCTGTCCGGCAGCGAGACCATGTACGGCGTGGGTTGCAGGGTCTCCTCGTCCCTGGCAAGGCCGACGAAACCCATCCTGGCGTCCGGGATCAGCTTCTGCGCCTCGTCGGCCATCCCCAGCCCGGCGCGCAATACCGGCACCAGCAACGGCGGGTTCGCCAGCCGGTAGCCATCGGTCCTGGCCACCGGGGTGTGGATCCGCTCGCTGGTCACCGGCGCCTCGCGCAGGGCCTCGTAGATCAGCATCATGGTCAGCTCGTGCAGCGCGGCGCGGAAGTTCGCGCTGTCGGTGCGAGCGTCACGCATGGTGGAGAGCCTGGCCTTGGCCAGCGGGTGATCGACCACGAGCACGTCCATGACGGGACACCGTAGCAACGACCACTCGCTCAGCCCGCGGTCAGCCATTCCCTCGCGGCCCGCACCCCGTCCGGGGTGACCTGGTGGCCGCCGGGGTGCCGGTGCGTGGTCACCTCGGCCGAACGATCCCTGAGCACGCGCACCAGTTCCTCCGCCGAGGGCAACGGGGCCATCGGGTCCTGCTCGCCGCCGGAGAGGAAGACCCTGCTGCCGCTCAGGTCATGCCGGGGCGGCTCGGGCACCGGCAGCATCGCGGCGAACGCGGCCGCCTCGGTCAGCGCGTCCGGCCGTAGCAGCACGGTCGCGGCGGCGATGTTGGCGCCGTTGGAGAAGCCGACCGCCACCAGCCTGCGCCCTGCCAGGCCGTACTCCGCCCGCGCGGCGAGCAGGAAGTCCGCGAGCTGCCCGGCACGGGCGAGCACGTCCTCGGTGTCGAACACGCCCTCGGCGAGCCTGCGGAACCATCTGGCCGCGCCGTGCTCGGACACCGGCCCGGCCGGGGCCAGCACCGGCGATCCGGGGCTCAGCTCGCGGGCGAGCCCCAGCAGGTCCTCGGGGCCCCCGCCGGTGCCGTGCAGGAGCAGCAACACCGGCGCCGCAGGGTCGCCTTCGAGGAAACGGTGTTCCAGCGACAGTCCACTCACGACCGCGGCTCCGGGTTGTTCTCGCTGGGCAGGTTCAGCTTCGGCAGGGCCGCCTCGATCTGCTCGCGGTCCGGCTCCAGCCACGGCGGCAGCTTCAGCGCGCGGCCCAGCTCCAGCAACGGCTCGTCGATCGCGAAGCCCGGCTCGTCCGTGGCGACCTCCAGCAGGGTGCCTGCGGGCTCCCGGAAGTAGATCGAGCGGAAGTACTGCCGGTCCAGGATGGAGGTGACCTGCACCCCGCGGTCCACCAGCTCCTCCCGCCATGCGGCCTGGGTGTCCTCGTCCGGGGCCCGCCAGGCGACGTGGTGCACCGTGCCCGCCGCGACCAGGCCATGCGGGGCGTCCGGGGTGACCAGCACGTCCACCAGCGCGCCGGGACCACCGGCACCGGCCTGGAAACGGAACCGGTTGCCGTCCCGCTCGCTGAAGCTGAGGCCGAGGCCCTCGGTCAGCATCCCGGCGGTGGCGTCCTCCCTGGACACCGACAGGGTCACCGAGTGCAGCCCGCGGATCGCGTGCTCTGCGGGCACATGCCCGTTGTCCCACGGGTCCCGCGGATCGCCCTGCGGGTGCGCCACCAGCGCCAGCGCGAGGCCGTCCGGGTCGCGCAGGGTCAGCACGTCCTCGGAGTCCCGGTTGACCACCCGGCTGGTCTGCACGCCCTGCTCCCGCAGGTGCCGCTCCCACCAGCCGATCGAGGCCTCCGGCACGGAGAAGGCCGTGGTGGTGGCCTGCCCCACACCACGCCGCCCGCTCGGGGCGTCCTTCCACGGGAAGAAGGTCAGCAGCGTGCCGGGCTTACCGGACTGGTCGCCGTAGTAGAGGTGATAGGTCCCTGGGTCGTCGAAGTTGACGGTGGTCTTCACCAGCCGCAGCCCGAGGGTGCGCAGGTAGAACTCGGCATTGCGCTGCGGGTCGCCGCCGATCGCGGTGACGTGGTGCAGGCCGCTGGTCTTGAAGGTCATCACGGGCTCCTTTGGCGGATACGTCCAACGCTAGTGACCAAATCTCTCGCGCGCAAGATATATTCCCGCGAGAGATTGGGTTAGACTGCACCCGTGCCCGATCCATGTACCGATGACGACGAGATGGTGACCTGGTGGGGCCTGGTGATCGAGGGCTACCTGGCCACCCAGGAGCGCCTGATGGGCGAGATCGCCGAGCGCTTCGACCTGGCCCCGGCCTCCTTCGACATCCTGATCCGGCTGATCCGCTCGCCGGAGTGCCGGATGCCGATGACCCGGCTGGCCGGCGAGGCAGCCCTTTCCAGCGGCGGCTTCACCAAGGTGGCCGATCGCCTCGTCGCCGCGGGCCTGATCCGCAGGGCGCCCAGCGAGCGGGACCGCAGGGTCACCTACGCGGTACTGACCGAGCACGGCAGGGACGTGGCCGAGCGCGCCCGGCACGCCTGCGCGGAGATCCTGCGCCGCCGGGTGCTGGAACCCCTCGGGCCCGCGGCGTCCGCATCGCTGGCCGAGGCGATGCGGACGCTGCGGGCCGCCAACGGTCCCGGGTCCTGAGTTACCGGGTGGCCGCGAGGTACTCCTCGATCGAGGGTGGCCCCTTGACGACCCAGGGCATGTAACCCTCCTGCCAGGTCATCCGGTTCTCGCCGACCACGGCGTCCACCACGGCCGTGCAGTGGTACACCCCGGTCTGGATGGCCCGGCACTCGTCGTAGATCAGGTAGCCGTTGTGCCCGAACTCGAAGTTCGCAGGGAACGCCTTGGGGCCGCGCCAGTCCATCACGATCGCGTCGTTTCCGTCGATATAGGACTTACCGCGGAAGATCAGGCCCTGGAAGGTCTGCCCGGTTCCCGCGGGGAACAACATCGGCAGGCCCTGGCTGATCAGCTTGCCAAGCGGACTATCCGCGAACTCGTCGAAGCCGGGCAACTCGGTAAGGCCCGCCACGAACCGGTTGGTGATCCGGCCACCGTCCTCGTTGGTGTACAGGCGCTTTCCTGCCCAGCCCCAGTACATCCCGGAGTCCTCGATCGCCCGGATCCAGCCGGTCTTGCCGCAGTCGGTGAACCGCTGCGGCAGCAGCTCGACGAACGGGTCGACGATTCCGCTGCCCGGATCGGTGAACCCGCTGAGGATCCAGTTCGGCAACTGGGCGATCTTCTCCTTACTCGAACACATCGGTAATGAGGTCGCCAGGTTGCCAGGACCGGGTGCCGGATCGCTGGACATCGGCGCGGGCGAGCCGCCGAACATCGGCCCGGACTGGCCGAGGAACTCGAAGATCTCGATCTTCCGCTGGTCCGAGGAGTGGATCAGGGCGCGGGTCGTGCGCAGGTAGTTCTTGTTGTAGCCGGAGCACGCCTCGCCGAGCTCGGCGTCGGTGCGGAACCGCGCATCCGGGTTGGCCGCCTTCCAGTCCGTCGCGAGGCGCAGCATGTCCCGCGGGCCGATGGCGCCGTCCCGCCGCACCGCGGGTTCCTGGCCGGGGTTGGGCACCAGCAGGCAGTTGTCGGCGATGTTGCGCACCCCGTCGCTGTCGAAGTCGGCATTGTCGTACTTCCCGAGCGGCTCGCCCGGCGGGATCGGCTCACCGAGCACCGGCTGCGTGCCGAACCCGTACGGACCCCACGGCCCATACCCGTCCCAGATGCTTCCGGCCTGTGCCGGGGCGACCGTCAGCCCCATCGACACGACCGCCGTGGCGGCGACGACCAGGGCTCTCCGGCCGCCGCGCAACGTGAACCCGCCCATTTCGTGCTCCCATCACCATTGATCGGAATGACACATCATTCCGGTGAAGGTAGCGAGTTGGCTACTCACGGGTCAACTAAGCCGATCGGGGGATTCCCGCCGCGGCTCAGGCGTCGTAATCGACCTTGACCTGCTCGCTGACCGGGAGGGACTGGCATGTCAGCACGAAGCCTGCAGCGACCTCGGACTCCTCCAGCGCGAAGTTGCGCCGCATGCGCACCTCCCCGTCCACCACCATCGCCCGGCAGGTTCCGCACACCCCGCCCTTACAGGCGAAGGGCAGGTCAGGGCGGGCGCGCTGGGCACCCTCCAGCACGGTGGTGTCCGGCGGCAGCGCGACCGTGGTGGCGCGGCCGTCCAGCAGCACGGTCACCTCGCTACCGCTACCTTCGGGCTCGGCATCCTCGCGGCGCACCGGATCCGGCGGCACGTCGTCCACATAGAACAGTTCGGTGTGTACCCGCTCGCGCGGGACATCGGCCTCGGCGAGCACCTCCTGTGCGGCGGTCACCATCGGATGCGGCCCGCACAGCCACCAGTGCGTCACCCGCTCGGCGGGAATCAGGGTGCCGAGCAGCGCGCGCAGCTTGGCCGGATCCAGCCGTCCGGTGAACAGCTCGGCCTCACGCGGTTCCCTGGACAGCACGTGCACCAGTTCCAGCCTGCTCGGCCAGCGGTCCTTCAGGTCGGCGACGTCGTCGGCGAACATCACCGTGTCGGCCCGCCGGTTCCCGTACAGCAGGGTGACGGTGACCTGCGGGTTGCGCAGCAGGGAGGCCGCGATGGACAGCACCGGGGTGATCCCGGAGCCCGCGGCGACGAGCACGTGGTGCCCCGGCTCGTCGAGGTCCGGGGTGAAGCTCCCGGCGGGCGGCTGCACCTCGATCTGGTCGCCAGGCCGCACCTCGTGCACCAGCCAGCCGGAGAACAGACCTCCCGGAACCTCGCGCACGCCGATCCGCAACCGGTCACCGGACGGGGCGCAGATGGAGTAGTTGCGCCGTTCCTCCCGGCCGTCCACGATGCGGCGCAGGGTCAGCGACTGCCCTGGCCTGAACTCGAACTCCGCGGCCAGTTCCGGTGGCACCTCGAAGGTCACCGCCACCGCGTCCGGGCACAGCCGCCGTACCTCGGCGACGGTCAGCGAGTGGAACCCGCTGCGGCGGCGGGTTTGCACGGGCGCGGTCATCAGATTTCCTTCACGTGTTCGAAGGGTTCCCGGCATACCACGCACCGGCGCAGCGACTTACAGGCCGTGGCGCTGAACTCCGAGAGCAGTTCGGTTTCCGGTGACTCGCAGCGGGGGCAGCGCACCCGCCGCACCGGAGGCGCCAGGTTCAGCGGCACCGGACCGCCGCCCCGCTCCGGCGCGCTTCCAGGGGGCGCGATACCCGCCTCGGCGAGCTTGCGCCTGCCAGCCGCGGTGATCCAGTCGGTCGACCACGGTGGGTGCAACACCGTGCGCACCTCGACCTCGACGTACCCGGCCTCGGTCAGCGCCCGCACCAGGTCGTCGCGCATGGTGTCCATGGCAGGACAGCCGGTGTAGGTCGGTGTGATCGACACGATCACTTTTCCGCCCACGACGGACACTTCACGCAGCACGCCGAGGTCGGCGAGGGTCACCATCGGCAGCTCCGGGTCGGTCACCGTCTCGGCGATCGACCTGGCGTCGGTCAGGGTCACCATGTCGCCTCCGGATGTGCTCTGGCCACGCTCTGCAGCTCGGCCAGCAGGTACCCCATGGTCTCGGTGTGCACCCCGTCCCGGCCCGCCTTCCCCGCGACCCGGCCCAGCTCGCCGCCTTCTGGCCGCTCCAGGGTGGCCGCGGGCAGCACCTGCGCCAGCACCTGGTCGAACTCGGCCCGCAACCCGGCCGGGTCCACCCCGATCCCGGCCTCGGCCAGCCGCAGCTCGATCTCGTGCGGCACGAACAGCTCGGCGACCAGCGGCCACACCGCGTCCAGCCCGGCCTGCATGCGCTGCCGGGACAGCTCGGTACCGTCGCCGAGCCGGACGACCCACTGCGCGGCGTAGTCGCGGTGGTAGGCGACCTCCTTGACCCCCTTGCCCGCGATCGCGGCCAGCACGGGGTCGCCGGAGCCGGTCAGCCCGCTCAGCAGGGCCAGCCGCCAGGTGGAAAACACCAGCAGCCGCGCCATCGAGTGGGCGAAGTCCCCGTTCTCCGGCTCCACCAGCCGCACGTTCCGGAACTCGTGCTCGGCGCGGAAGAACGCGAAGTGGTCCTCCCCCCGCCCGGTGCCGTCCGCCTTCCCGGCCCTTGCCAGCAGCAATCGTGCCTGGCCGAGCAGGTCCAGCCCGATGTTCGCCAGTGCCACCTCGTCCTCGAGCTCCGGCGCCTGGGTGCACCACTCCTGCAACCGGTGCGACATGACCAGTGCGTCATCCCCGAGCATCAGGCAGTAGGCTGCCAGGTCCGTTCCATCCACATCAGACGGAACTGTGGTGTCCACTCCGGACAACGGATCCTCGAACCCGGTGCCGAAGGCCCAGCGGGAGTCGTTCTCCTCGGTGATCGCCTCGTAGGCGTTGTCAAAAGACATGGCAAGACATCCCTTCAGATATGCGGGACGTCGTCGGGGATCTCGTAGAACGTCGGGTGCCGGTAGACCTTGTCCCCGCTTGGCGCGAAGAACGGGTCCTTCTCGTCCGGGCTGGACGCGGTGATGTCGGCGGCCCGCACCACCCAGATACTCACGCCCTCGTTGCGCCGGGTGTAGAGGTCGCGGGCGTTGCGCAGCGCCATCTGGTCGTCGGCCGCATGCAGCGAGCCGACATGCACGTGGTTCAGCCCGCGCTTACCCCGCACGAACACCTCATACAGCGGCCACGATGCTCGCGCGTTGTCACCTTCCGTCATGCGGCGGCCTCCGTGCTCGCGTGCTTGGCGGCATGCGTGGCTGCGGCCTCGCGCACCCAGGCGCCGTCCTCGTGCGCCCGGCGGCGGCGTTCCACCCGCTGCGCGTTGCATGGGCCGTTGCCGCGCAGCACCTCCTTGAACTCCGCCCAGTCGATCTCGCCGAAGTCGTAGTGCCCGCGGTCGGCGTTCCATTTCAGTTCGGGGTCGGGCAGGGTGACGCCGAGTGCCTGCGCCTGCGGCACGGTCATGTCCACGAACCGCTGACGCAGCTCGTCGTTGGTGTGCCGCTTGATCTTCCAGGCCATGGACTGCTCGGTGTTCGGCGAGTCGCCGTCTGGCGGGCCGAACATCATCAGTGAGGGCCACCAGTACCGGTCGGTGGCGTCCTGCACCATCTCCCGCTGCTCCGGCGTGCCGCGCATCATGGTCATCAGCAGCTCGTAGCCCTGCCGCTGGTGGAAGGACTCCTCCTTGCAGATCCGGATCATCGCCCGCGCATAGGGGCCGTAACTGCTGCGGCACAACGGAACCTGGTTGCAGATCGCCGCCCCGTCCACCAGCCAGCCGATCACTCCGACATCGGCGAAGGTCAGGGTCGGGTAGTTGAAGATGGAGGAGTACTTCTGCCGCCCGCTGATCAACCTCTCGGTCAGGTCGGTGCGGTCGGCGCCGAGGGTCTCCGCCGCGGAGTAGAGGTACAGCCCGTGCCCGGCCTCGTCCTGCACCTTGGCCAGCAGGATCGCCTTGCGGCGCAACGAAGGCGCGCGAGTGATCCAGTTGCCCTCCGGCTGCATGCCGATGATCTCCGAATGCGCGTGCTGCGCGATCTGCCTGATCATCGTCTTGCGGTAGCCATCCGGCAGCCAGTCCCTCGGCTCCAGCCGCTGGTCCTTCTCCAGGGTGCGCTCGAAATGGCGTTCCAGATCGTTCATCAGCGTTGCTCCTTGGCGACCAGGGTGAGCACGTCGTACTTGGCCACCGACTCGCCGTCGCCGTTGGTCACGTCCGCGTCCCAGCGCACCTCGCCGTAGTCGGCGTCCACCCGCGGGGTGATCTGCTTGGCGGTCAGCGTCACGGTCAGCGAGTCGCCCGGCTTGACCGGGGTGAGGAAGCGCAGGTTCTCCAGGCCGTAGTTGGCCAGCACCGGGCCGGGCTCCGGGGAGACGAACAGCCCGGCGGCGAAGGACACCACCAGGTAGCCGTGCGCCACGATGCCACCGAACAGCGGGTTCTCCCGTGCCGCCGCCTCGTCAGTGTGCGCGTAGAAGGTGTCCCCGGTGAACTCGGCGAAGTGGTCCACGTCCGCACTCGTGACGGTGCGTGGCCCGGCGACCACGGTGTCCCCCACCTTCAGCTCGGCAAGGGACTTGCGGAACGGGTGCTCGCCCTCCTGCCGCGGCGCGCCGGGCACCCAGCGGTTCGTGACCGCGCCGAGCACCTTCGGGCTCGCCTGCACGGCGGTGCGCTGCATATGGTGCAGCACCCCACGGATGCCAGCCATCTCCTCGCCGCCGCCTGCGCGGCCCGGCCCGCCGTGCACCAGCGCGGGCAGCGGCGAGCCGTGCCCGGTGGACTCCTTCGCGTCCTCGGCGTCCAGCACCAGCAGCCTGCCGTGCCATGGCGCGACGCCGAGCACCAGCTGCCTCGCGAACTCGGTGTCCGCGGTGACCACAGAGCCGACCAGGCTGCCCTTGCCCCTTGCCGCGAGCTCGATGACCTGCTCGGTGGAGGTGTAGGGCAGCAGGGTGGACACCGGCCCGAATGCCTCCACCTCGTGCGGTTCGGCCCGCTCGGGGTCGGCGGCCCGCAGCAGCACCGGTGAGACGAACGCGCCGCGTTCGGCGTCGGCGTCCACCACCTCCACCCGCTCCGGGTCGCCCGCGACCACGCTGCCCGCGTCCAGCAGCGCCTTCAGCGAGCGGCGAACCTCCTCGCGCTGCTCAAGGCTGGCCAGCGCACCCATCCGCACGCCGTCGGAGGCCGGGTTGCCCACGGTGACCTTGGCCAGCCGCTCGGCAGCCGCGGCGGCCACGTCATCGGCCAGCTCGGCCGGCACGAAGGCGCGGCGGATGGCGGTGCACTTCTGCCCCGCCTTCACCGTCATCTCGGTGACCAGCTGCTTGACGAACAGGTCGAACTCGGCGCTGCCGGGCTTCGCGTCCGGGCCGAGCACGGACAGGTTGAGCGAGTCGGCCTCGGCGTTGAACCGGACCGCATTGCGCACGATGGCCGGATGCGTGCGCAGCCGCTGCGCGGTGTCCGCGGAACCGGTGAAGGAGACGAGGTCCTGCTCGGTGAGGTGGTCCAGCAGGTCGCCCGCGCTGCCGCAGACGAGTTGCAGCGAGCCCTCCGGCAGCAGCCCGGAGTCCACGACGAGCTGGACCAGCCGCTCGGTCAGGTACGCGGTCTGGCTGGCCGGTTTGACCAGGCTGGGCACCCCGGCGAGGAAGGCGGGGGCGAACTTCTCCAGCGGCCCCCATACCGGGAAGTTGAAGGCGTTGATCTGCACGGCCACGCCCCGCAGCGGGGTGGCGATGTGCTGCCCGAGGAAGGTGCCGCCCTTGCCGAGCGGCTCCACCGCGCCGTCCACGTACACGGTGTCGTTTGGCAGCTCCCGCCTGCCCTTGCTGCCGTAGGCGAACAGCACCCCGATGCCGCCGTCGATGTCGAACTTGGCGTCGCCGAGGGTGGCCCCGGTGCGCAGGGACAGCTGGTACAGCTCCTCGCGGTGCTCGCGCAGCTGTGCGGCGAGCGCCTTGAGCAGCGCCGCCCGCTGGTGGAAGGTCAGCTCGCGCAGGGCGGGGCCCCCGGTGCGGCGCCCGTGGTCCAGCGCGGCCGCCATATCGACGCCCGCGGACGAGAGCCGGGCCACCTCCTCGCCGGTCACCGCGTCGTGCAGTGGCCTGCCCGCCTCCTGCGGCGTGTGCCACCGGCCGGAAACGTAGCTGCGCAGCAGGGCCATGAAGGCCAGCCTCCTCGGATCGTCTGGCTCGAATTACCAACCGTACGTTCAGTAATTCACGATACCTTGCCACGGCGGCCGCGGGTAGACCCGCGCGCCCAGAAGGTGGCCAGCGCGGAGCCGGAGATGTTGTGCCAGACCGAGAACAGCGCGGCAGGCAGGGCGGCCAGCGGTGCGAAGTGCACGGTGGCGAGGCTGGCCGCGAGCCCGGAGTTCTGCATCCCGACCTCGATGCTGATCGCCCGGCGGGCGCTCTCCCCCACCCCGGCGAGCCTGCCTGCGAGGTAGCCGAGCAGCAGGCCCGCGCCGTTGTGCGCGATCACCGCGAGGACCAGCAACGCCCCGCTGCTCGCGGCGACGTCGGCGTTCACCCCGACCACCGCCGCCACCACGACCACGATCCCGGTGACCGAGACCAGCGGCAGGTACGGCAGCACCCGCTGCACGAACCCGCCTGCCAGCAGCCGCACCAGCACCCCGGCCACGATCGGCACCAGCACGATCTCCAGGATCGAGCGGAACAGGGCCCAGGGATCCACCGGCAGCGTCGACCCGCCGAGCCAGAGCACCAGCAGCGGGGTGAGCAGCGGCGCGAGCAGGGTGGACACCGAGGTGAGGGTGACCGAGAGGGCCACATCGCCGCGGCCGAGGTAGACCACCACATTCGAGGCGGTGCCGCCGGGCGCGGAGCCGACCAGGATCATGCCGAGCAGCAGCAGTGGTTCCAGGCCGAGCAGGGTGCCGATGCTCCACGCGGCCAGCGGCATGATCAGGTACTGGGCCACCAGGCCGAGCAGCACCACCAGCGGGCGGCGCAGCACCAGCGCGAAGTCGCCGGGCCGCAGGGTGAGACCCATCCCGAACATGATCACGCCGAGCAGCAGCGGGATCTGCGGGGCGAGGGCGGCGGATGGCTCGGGCAACAGCAGCCCGAGCGCGCCGCCAAGCAGCACCAGCGGGGCGAACCAGCGGCCCGCGAAGGTGGCGATCCGCAACAGGAAATTGGACACGAACTCCCCCAAGGAGGCCGGGGCCGCGCCCGGTCACGCGCGGCGCATGATCACCGCAGGCTAACCCGCCGCAAGGGCCCTGAACGTGCCGATCGAGACGCCCAACGTCGCGAACGGCACTATTGGGACGTTCAACGTCCGGAAAGCCACGTTCAGGGCACTACCGCCAGCGCAGGGGGAGGTGCGTGATGCCGTTGATGAAGTTCGAGGTCAGCCGCCGCGGCGGACCGTCCAGCTCCACCTCGGGCAGCCGGGCCAGCAGCTCGGCGAAGAAGATCCGCAGCTGCAGCCGGCCGAAGTGGGCCCCGAGGCACAGATGCGGTCCCTGTCCGAAGGCAAGGTGGTCGTTGGGCTGCCTGCCGGGGTCGAAGCGGAAAGGGTCGGGGAAGGCGCGCTCGTCGTAGTGCGCAGAGGCGTGGTAGACGACCACCTTGTCGCCCTCCCGGATGCGCACGCCGCCCAGTTCGGTGTCGGTGCTGGCGGTGCGGCGGAAGCTGAGCACCGGCGGGTGCCAGCGCAGGATCTCCTCCACCGCGCTCGGCAGCAGGCCGGGATCGGCGCGTACCCGCCGGTACTGCTCCGGATGCTCGGCCAGCGCGAGCACCCCGCCTGGCAGGGCGCTGCGCACGGTGTCGTTACCGGCGATCACCACCAGGAAGAAGAACATCTCCAGCTCGGCCTCGTCCAGCCCTCGACCGTCCACTTCGGCCTGGACCAGCGCGGTCATCAGGTCCTCGCCGGGATGTTCGCGCTTGTGGGCGGCCAGTTCGCGGGCATAGCCGAACATATCGGCGAGCATCGCGGGCGAGCGCGGGTTCACCGGCCTGCCCTGGTCGTCCCGCACGGTCTCGGCGTGTTCGGGATCCTGGTACCCGATCACCCGGTTGGTCCAGTGCAGCAGCAGCTCGCGGTCGGCATGCGGCACCCCGAGCAGGTCGGCGAGGTTGGCCAGCGGGAAGTCGTCGGTCACCTCCACCGGCAGGTCGCAGTGGCCGCGCGGGGCCACCGCGTCCAGCAATGACCGGGCACGCTGGGTGATCCGCTCGCTGAGGCGTTCCAGCCTGCGCCGGGTGAACACCGCCGCCGCGAGACCGCGCAGCCTGCGATGCTCCGGCGGGTCCATGTTCAGCATCATCCTGCGGATGAACGCCAGGTCCGTGGGCTCGGGGTCGCGGATCTGGGTGGCGCCGAGCCAGGAGGAGAACACCTCCGGGGTGCGCAGCACGTGTTTCACATCGGCGTAGCGGGTGACCGCCCAGTAGCCGGGGCCAGCGGGCCAGTCCAGCACCTCGTGCTCCTCTTGCCAGCACACCGGCGTGGTGTCCCGCAGCACGCGGAACTCCTCGTGCGGCAGGCCGCGGGCGAACACCCGCGGGTCGAAGACATCCGGCGACTCAGTCCCAGTCATGGAAGCCCCTGCCGGTCTTGCGGCCCAGCTCGCCCCTTGCCACCTTGTCCCGCAACAGCTGCGGCGGGGCGAACCGGTCGCCGAGCGTGCCGTGCAGGTACTCCGCGATGGCCAGCCGCACGTCGAGGCCAACCAGGTCGGTGGAGCGCAGCGGGCCCATCGGGTGCCGGTAGCCCAGCTCCATCGCGTTGTCGATGGACTCGGCGTCGGCCACCCCTTCCTCCAGCATCCGGATCGCCTCCAGGCCGAGCAGCACGCCCAGCCTGCTGGTGGCGAAGCCAGGCGAGTCCCGCACCACGACCTCGGTCTTGTCCAGGCCGCGTACCCAGCCGAGTACCCGACGCCTGGTCTCGGCGCTGGTTTCGGCGGCGAGCACCACCTCGACCAGCTTGGACGGCGGTACCGGGTTGAAGAAGTGCATGCCGAGGAAGCGGCCGGGGTCCTTCAGCCCGGCCCCGAGCTCGGTCACCGACAGCGAGCTGGTGTTCGTGGCGAGAACAGTTTGCCCGCTAACTGCACTCTCGGCGGCGGCCAGCACCTCGACCTTGAGGTCGGCGCGTTCCGGCACCGCCTCCACCACCAGGTCGACGTCCGAGGGGAACTCGGTGGGATCGGTGCCCACTCGCACCCTGGTGAGCACCTCGGCCGGGTCGGTGTCGAGCTTGCCGCGCTCGGCGGCCCGGCGCAGGCCGGTGCCGACCCGCTCGGCCGCGGCGTCGGCCGCGCCCGCGTCACCCTCGACGACGATCACCTCGGCCCCCGCCGTCGCGAACACCTGGGCGATCCCGGCGCCCATCCGCCCGCCGCCGATCACGCCCACCTTTTCCGGCACCGCAGTCATGAACAACTCCTCTTGACACCTTCACCGACCGACACACAGTATTAACCGTCCATTCGGTCAGTAAGCAAGGCAGGAAGCTAGCTTGGACGAACGCAACGCCGCGCACGCCATGTTCGACGTGGATGAGGCGTCCCGCTCACTGGGCATCGAGTTGCTCGAGGCGGGCGGTGGCCGCGCGGTGGCCACGATGCGCGTCACCGGCTCGATGGTGAACGGGCACGACATCGTGCACGGCGGTTACGTATTCCTGCTCGCCGACACCACCTTCGCCTGCGCCTGCAACAGCCACGGCCCGGTGACCGTGGCCGCGGGCGCGGACATCACCTTCGTCGCGCCTGCCAAGCGGGGCGACGAACTGGTGGCCACGGCCGAGGAACGCACCCGCTACGGGCGCAGCGGTATCTACGACGTGACCGTGCGTCGCGGGGACGAGGTGATCGCCGAGTTCCGCGGCCGCAGCCGGGTCATCGGGCAGGAGGCAGGGTGAGTGAGCCGGAGAACCTCGGCGTGGACGAACTGCGCGCACGGCAACTTGAGCGTCTACAGTGGACACTTCGGCACGCCTACGACAATGTTCCCTGCTATCGCGCGAAGTTCGAGGCTGCCGGAGTGCATCCGGACGACTGCCGCAGCCTCGACGACCTGGCGAAGTTCCCCATGACCACCAAGGATGACCTGCGGGAGAACTACCCGTTCGGGATGTTCGCGGTGCCGCAGCAGCAGGTGAGCCGGATCCACGCCTCCAGCGGCACCACCGGGAAACCGACCGTGGTGGGCTACACCCAGCAGGACATCGACACCTGGGCCACGGTGATGGCCAGGTCGATCCGCGCCGCTGGTGGCCGCCCAGGGGACAAGGTGCACGTCGCGTACGGCTACGGCCTGTTCACCGGCGGGCTCGGCGCGCACTACGGAGCGGAAAAGCTCGGCTGCACGGTGATCCCGGCTTCCGGCGGGATGACCGCGCGGCAGGTGCAGCTGATCGTGGACTTCCGGCCGGAGATCATCATGGTCACCCCGACCTACCTGCTGACCCTGCTGGACGAGTTCGAGCGGCAGGGCGTGGACCCGCGCAGTACCGCGCTGCGGGTCGGCATCTTCGGCGCCGAGCCGTGGACCGAGGAGATGCGTGCCGAGATCGAGGACCGCACCGGCATGGACGCGGTGGACATCTACGGGCTGTCCGAGGTGATGGGGCCCGGGGTGGCGCAGGAGAGCGTGCGGACCAAGGACGGGCTGCACATCTGGGAGGACCATTTCTACCCCGAGGTGATCGACCCGCATTCCGAGCAGGTGCTGGAGCCCGGCGAGCGCGGCGAGTTGCTGTTCACCTCGCTCACCAAGCAGGCACTGCCGATCATCCGGTACCGGACAAGGGACCTCACCCGGCTGCTGCCCGGCACCGCGTTCCCGGCATTCCGGCGGATGGAGAAGGTCACCGGCCGCTCCGACGACCTGATCATCCTGCGCGGGGTGAACCTGTTCCCCACCCAGATCGAGGAGATCGTGCTGCGCACCGAGGGCCTGGCCCCGCACTTCCAGCTGGAACTGACCACCAAGGACCGGCTGGACCAGCTCACCGTGCATGTGGAGGCCCGCGAGGACACCCCGGAGGGCAGACGGGTGAGCGCGGCCACCGAGCTGGTTGCCGAGGTCAAGAACCGGATCGGGGTGAGCGTGGAGGTGGCGGTGCAGGAACCGGACAGCCTGGAGCGGTCGCTGGGTAAGTTACGGCGCGTGATCGACCGCAGGAAAACCGGCTGACAGCCGCTGCGATACTCCTACCGTGACGTCCGTACGGCAAACCCCGACCCCCGCGTCCCCCGGCCGCAGGGGTCGGCCGGGCTATGACCTGGAGTCGGTGCTGCGGGTCGCGGTGAAGCTGTTCAACGAGCGCGGGTACGACGGCACCAGCATGGAAGACCTCTCCCGCAAGCTCGGCATCACCAAGTCGGCGATCTATCACCACGTTTCCAGCAAGCAGGAGTTGCTGCGGCTGGCCGTGGACCGGGCGCTGGACGGGTTGTTCGCGGTGGTGGACGAGGCCGAGCGGGTGGACGGCCGGGCCGTCGATCGCCTGGAGTACCTGGTGCGGGGCAGCGTGGCGGTGCTGGTCGACCAGTTACCGTTCGTGACGCTGTTGCTGCGGGTACGCGGGAACACCAAGGTCGAGCGCGCCGCGCTGGCCCGGCGGCGCGAGTTCGACAAGATCGTCAGCGAACTGGTGCGGGACGCGGAGAACGAGGGCGACATCCGCCCGGACATCGACCCCGCGGTAACCGCCCGCCTGCTGTTCGGCATGGTCAACTCACTGATCGAGTGGTACCGCCCGCGCCGTGGCTCGGATCCCACGGACATCGCCGACGCGGTGGCCAAGATCGCCTTCGACGGCATCCGCACCTGAACCGTGTTTGCCCCCCACGCGCGCGTGTTTGCCCTCCACGCGCACGCGTTGGCCGTCCGCATGCGCGCTTTGGCCGCCCACGCGCAGCCGCCGCCGTCCCAGGGGTGACCGATCGGCGCATTTCTTACTTTCGTCATGGGCCGATCAGGTAGCTTTCACCGAATCGAGTGATACGGCCCGTTCTGGTGGCGATAGCCCCGGCGAAGGCCTTCAGGGGAAGATACATGCGCTTTCTCGCACTCGGTCCACTCACGATCCGCCACGGCGAAGAGGAAATCCGGCTCGGCGGCCCGAAACCGGCGGCGCTACTGGCCGCCCTGCTCATGGAGCCCAGGACGGTCATCCCCGCCGACCGCCTGGTCACCCAGATCTGGGACCGGCCGCCACCATCGGCGAACGCGTTGGTGCACACCTACGTCTCGTCCGTCCGGCGTAGCCTCGCACCGCTGAGCGGGGGCCGCGGCTCGCTGGTGCGGACCAGGAAACCCGGTTACCAGCTGGACATCGACAGCACCGACAACGACGTCGAGGCCTTCCGGAGTCTCGCGGACGAGGGGCGGGTGGCCCTGCGCGAACAGAAACCCGAGGAGGCCGCCGAGTGTTACCAACGGGCGCTCAGCCTGTGGCGCGGTAATCCACTCGAGGGGATCGACGCCCCGGTGGCCCGGTGCGCGGTCGGCATCGAGGAGTCCCGGATCGAGGCCGAACTGGGCCTGGCCGAGGCCCGGCTCCAGCTCGCCCACTACAACGACGTGATCGCCCTGCTCACCAACCTCACCACGGCGAACCCGACCGGGGAGGAGGCGCAGGGACTCCTCATGCGCGCCCTCTACCTTGGCGGAAGGCAGGCCGAGGCGCTCGCCGCCTATCGCAGCTGCCGGGAGTACCTCGTGCACGAGCTGGGCGTGGAACCCGGCGAGGAGCTGCGGCAGCTGCACACCGACATCCTGCAGGGCACGCTACGGCGGCCACGACCGGAGCAGGTGACCGTGGCGGAGCCGGCCACCCCGAACCAGCTCCCACCGGACATCGCCGACTTCACCGGCAGGCAGGCGGCGCTGGCGCGGATTCTCGAGCTGCCGAGGGAGTACCGGGGCACGACGGCGACACCCACGATCGTGATGTCCGGGTTCGCAGGCACCGGGAAGTCGACCCTTGCGGTGCACGCGGCACACCGGCTGCGGCCGCTCTACCCGGACGGCACCCTGTTCGCCGATCTGCACGGCAGCGGCGGCGATGCGGCCACCGCCGGAGTGTTCGCCCGGTTCCTCCGTGCTCTCGGCGTCGCCGGAACCGAGATCCCCGGCAGCACCGGTGAGCGGGCCGAGTTGTTCCGGATGCACACCGCGCACCGCGGGCTGCTGCTGGTGCTGGACAATGCACGCGACGAGGAGTCAGGTGCGGGCGCTGCTGCCGGGATCTTCGGTCCGTGGCAGCGGTTGTCCAGCAGCGGCAACTTCATGGGCAGTCCGTCGGTGTTGCAGTTCGAGGACGGCAACACCGCCGTGTACGCCTCCAACACCAATGGGGACATCCTGGCCAACGGCACCACCACCCCCGGCGGAGGCTTCGGCAAGTGGCAGCCCTTCGGCAACGGCATGGCCTCCGGCCCGGAGGTGAAGATGTTCCGCGACGGCAAGATGTACATCTACGCCGTACACCACGACGGCAACATCTACGGCCGCTCCCAAAAGACCGTCGGCGGCCACTTCGGCAACTGGCAACGCCTCTCCAGCAGCGCGCCGACCCGTTCTTCGATCTCGCCAGACGGCACGTTGCCGGTCTCCACAATCAACGCGCGTGCGTAGTCGCCCGTCCGGAGTAAGCCGGGGACGATTGTCGGCTGGAAGGACGCGATGCTGACCGCCTGCTCCTCGTGGTCGATCAGGGTGCGAAGTTGCTCGGGTAGGCGGCTGCCGTGTTGTTGCAGCCAGCCGGGAGTGTCGCGCTCCCGGCACAGCTTCAGCAGGCGCTCCCGCTCCCGGCCGGTCACCCCGCAGATCGCCAGGAAGCTGACGATGTCCATCTCGGTGCCGCCGCGCTTGCCGCTCAGCAGCTTGGACACTCGGCCCTCCGACCAGTCGAGCTTGGCGGCGACCTGCTTCTGGTTCAGCCCGGCACGCAGCAGGGCGGCGCGCAGCCCCTCGCCGAGTTCCCGGCTGCGGATGGTGGGGGTTCGGTCCTGCATGCGGACAAAGTAGCGCCGATTCCGCCCGGTTTCGGTCGGTTCAGTCCATTGTCCCCCGAAGAGGCGCGTGCATTCCTGTGGGACAACCGGTTTCTATACTCTGGAGGTACGACATGATTTCACCGGCACAGGCCGAAGCGAACCAGCTGCTCTGCCGCGAACTGTACCGCCACCTCGATGAGGCGGAGTTCCTGCCGGCCAAGTGGGCGGCGTGGTCCGATGAGGACATCGAAAACGCTCGCGCACTCATCCCGGATCTGGTCCGGGTAATTCGCGCGGTGCTGCTGACGCACCAGTCAACCTGGCAGGAAACTGCCGATTCTGTCACCGGGCCTGGCCGTGTGCCACGGTGCAGTGCGTGCACGACGTGGTGAAGGATCCGGAACGGGAATTCGTGAAGCTCATTCAACTCGGCGAGCTGTAGCGGTTGTGAACGGCCAACGCGTGCGCGCCAACGGCAAACACGCGCGCGTGGAGGGCAAACACACCGAGGAGGTGCACGCAGGGTAGTGACGGCTTGTGTCGGAATTCTCATGGAGGGTGACAGGGCTACTAAGGTAAGACTTACCTAGCGCCCAACCAAGGAGGATCGTGACCGTCGCTCCCGTGACCGAGTCGGTATCCGAGTCCGTGGCCGGCTGCATCGGCAACACGCCCGTGGTCGCCCTGCGGCGGCTGTTCCCCGGCCCCGGCACGGAGGTCCTCGCCAAGCTGGAGCTGATGAACCCCGGCGGCAGCATGAAGGACCGCTCCGCCCGCTACATCGTGGAAAGCGGTCTGCGGGACGGCTCGATCCGGCCCGGCGGCAGGCTGATCGAGAGCAGCTCCGGCAACTTCGGGATCGCGCTGGCGATGGCCGCCCGCCTGCATGACCTGCGGTTCACCTGCGTGGTCGACCCGAAGACCACCACAGCCAACCTGGCCATCCTGCGCAACCTCGGCGTACGGCTCGAGATGGTCACCGAGCCGGACGAGGTCGGCGGCTACCTCGGCGCGCGTATCCGACGGGTACGGCAGTTGCTCACCGAGACCCCCGGCGCGATCTGGATCAACCAGTACGCCAACGACCGCAACTGGCAGGCGTACTACCACGGCACCGGCGCCGAGCTGGCCGAGCAACTCGTACACCCGCCCGCCTACCTGTTCGCCGCGGTCAGCACCACCGGCAGCATCCTTGGCTGCGCCCGCAGGCTGCGGGAACGCTTCCCCTGCCTGCGGGTGGTCGCGGTGGACGCGGTTGGCTCGGTGATCTTCGGCGGCAGCCAGGGGCCACGGGAGATCCCCGGTATCGGCTCCAGCCGCACCCCGGAGCTGTGCCGCCCCGAGGAGATCGACGAGGTGATCCGGGTGGACGACGTGGACGCGGCGCTGGGCTGCCGGGAACTGCTCGCCACGGAAGGGATCTTCGCGGGCGGCTCCACCGGTTCGGTGGTGGCCGCGATCGGGCGCAAGCTTCCCGCGCTCCCCCGGCCCTGCCGGGTGCTGGCCATCTTCCCGGACCGCGGGGACCGCTATCTCGACCTGGTCTACGACGACGCATGGCTGGACAAAGCCCGGCGGAACCGGGAAAACCAGACCGCATGAACCCCGGCGAGCTGGTCCTGCGAGACCTGGTGGACACCCTGATCCAGGAGAACCTGTTCGGCTTCGCCGAGGGCACGGCCGACCCTGCGACCGGCCACTACGAGGTGCCCGCACCCGGTGGCCCGGTCCGGCTGCGGGTGCGCGACGGCGGCGCCCTGCAACGGCACCGGTTCGCGGGCGGGCCGGTGCGGCACGGGGACACCGAACTCACCCCGGATGCGCTGCTGCTCCTGCTCGCCGCCGACTCCCCGCATGGCGCGCGGGTCGCGGCCGACCTGCGGACCGCGGTGGAGCACGCCGGGGTCACCCTGGCCGCGCGGCGGGGCTTCGCCGACCCCGGCGGGGAACGCCTCGCCGCCACCCGCAACCGGCCGTTCCACCCGACCGCCCGCGCCGCGGTGGGCTGGACCGCGACCGAGCTGGCCGAGTACGGCCCGATGCGCCGGGAACCCCTCGCCCCGGCCTGGGTGGCGGTGCCCGGCGACCTACTGCGCTTCGGCGGCGGGCCGGGTTCACGGGACCTGCCCGCGCTACTGCTTCCCGACCGGGAACGGGACCGGATCACCGAGGCCATGCGCGGCCTGGACGGCTGGCACGCCCTGCCGGTGCATCCCTGGCAGCTGGAGCACGTCCTGCCTGGGGAGTTCCCGGCGAACCAGGTACGCCCGCTGCCGCGTGCGGGCCGGTTCCGCCCGACCGCGGCCCTGCGCACCCTCGCCGCGGTACCGGACGACGACCTGCACCTGAAGCTGCCGCTTGGCATCGCCACCCTCGGCGCAGCCCGGCTGCTGCCGCCGCGCTACCTGGACAACAGCGAGCGCGCCGAGGGCACCATGTGCGCCCTGCTGGCGGTCGATCCCCCGCTGCGCCAACGGGTAGCGCTGTGTGACGAGCGGACATGGTGCGGCTGGCACGCGGCCGATGGCGACGAGTTCGCCGACCGGCCGGGGCAGCTGGCCGCGCAGGTGCGCCGCTACCCGCCGGTCGAACCGGACGCGCTCGCCCTGCCGATGGCCGCGCTCGCCGCGCACGAGTGGGACCACCTCGACGGGCTGATCGGCCGCGAACCGGTCGCCTTCTTCGCCGAGACCGCCGCGCTCTTCCTGCGCGCGGCGTTCGGTTTCCTGCGCTACGGCGTGCTGCCCGAACTGCACGGGCAGAACGTGGTGCTGGTGTTGCGCGCTGGCAGCCCGGTCCGGCTGGTGCTGCGGGACCACGACACGCTGCGCCTGCACCCGGCGTGGATGTCGGCGGCCGGGGTGCCCGATCCGGGCTACCGGGTGAAACCGGGCGCACCCCAGTCCCTGCGGCTGGACTCCGCCGAGGAACTACTCGGCTACCTGCAGACCCTCGGCATCCAGGTCAACCTGTACGGCATCGCGGACGCGCTCGCCCGGCACTTCGGCATCGCGGAAGGCGTCTTCTGGGCGCGGCTGCGCGCGGCGGTCACCAGTGCGCTCGGCGCGCTGGAACTGCCAGGCCACGTGGCGAACCTGGTGGAAAAGCAGCTGCTGCACGCGCCGCACTGGCCGAGCAGGCAGGTGCTGGGACCGTTGCTGCGGCAGGGACCCGCCGCCGGGGTCAGCATGCCGGCGAGCACCGGCCAGGTGCCCAACCCGCTGGTGCGACCGTGACCGAACGGGGTCTGGCGGCGGCGCAGCGGGCCGCGCGACAGCGGCTGCTCAACTCCTTCCTGCGGGAGACCGGGCGGCACGCCGTATCCGAGGGGGAGCTGCGGATCCCGCTGGCCGCTGCCCCCGGCGCACTGGTGGTGCGGGTGTGTCACCGCTCGGTGCTCGGCCAGCACAGCTACGCCGGGGACGCCTTCCGGGAATGCCCCGGCAGGCCACGGGTTCCACTCGGGCATGCCGAGTTCGTGGCCACCCTGCTGGACGAGGTGGCGGCGGTGGCCGGGCGGGGCGACGCCCGGCGCAAGGCGGAGCTGGCCGCGCAGATCGGCAACAGCGTGGCGCATGTGGCGCACTACCTCGCCGAGCGCGCGGGCCGGGAGGCCGACCCTGCCCGGCACGCCGAGCAGAACGTGCTGCTCGGCCACCCCTTTCATCCCACGCCGAAAAGCGCGGAGGGGTTCGGCGCCGGTGACCTGCCCCGGTACGCCCCGGAGCTCGGGGCCACCTTCGTTCCGCACTACTTCGCGGTGGCGCCGCGGCTGCTGGAGCAACGCAGGGTGGCGCCCGGCCGATGGGTCCCGGGACCGGTCGCCGCCCACTGCCCGGCCGGATTCCTCCCGCTGCCCGCACACCCCTGGCAGGCAGACTACCTGCGGCGACGCTCCGAGGTGGCCGACCTGCTCACGCGCGGTGAGCTGGTCGACCTCGGCCCGCTCGGCGAGCCGGTCTACCCGACCTCCTCGGTGCGCACGGTCTGCGACCCCGGCTTCCCGACCTGCTGGAAGCTGCCGCTGCACGTACGGATCACCAACTTCGTCCGGAACAACCCCGCCGAGCACCTGCGCCGGGCCACCGACGCCGCGCGGGTGATCGCCCGGCTACGGGCGCGCTGGCCTGCCGGCTTCGGGGTGCTGCTGGAGACCGGGTATCGCACCCTGGACCCGGATATCGTCGGCGCCGAACTGGCCGCCGAGTTCGCCGTGCTGTACCGGGAACACCCGTTCACCACCGGCACCGGCGCACCCAGGGTGCTGGCCGGGCTGCTCGAGGAGGGCCCGCGCGGCGAGGAGCCGGAACTCGTGCGCTGTGTGGCGGAGGCCGGAGACGTGCTCGCCTGGCTGCGTGGCTATCTGCGGATCTCGCTGCTGCCGCTGCTCACCGTGTTCGCCACCGACGGGGTCAGCTTCGAGGCGCATGTGCAGAACTCACTGCTGGCGACCGAGGGTGGCTGGCCGGTGCGGTTCTGGGTGCGGGACCTGGAGGGGGTGAGCCTCGGCAGGCGGCACGGACTGGCGCCGGACAGTCCGGCGGTCTATCCCGCCACCGAGGCGTGGTTCCGGCTGCGGTACCACGCGGTCACCAACCAGCTCGGTCATGTGCTGCAGGTACTCGGGCGCTACACCGGCACCGCGGAGGAACGCCTGTGGGCGGTGGCGAGGCAGGAGCTGGCCGGGCTGCCGTATGCCTGCGCCGCCGAGCTGGCCCGCGCGCCGACCCTGCCTGCCAAGGCCAACCTGCTGAGCCGGTTCGCCGATCGCAGCGAGCGGCCGCTGTTCGTGGACGTACCCAACCCGTTGCGGGAGGTGTGATGGATCCTGAACTCCTGCGCGGCGCGCTGACCGCGCCGAGCTTCCTCACGGTGCGGCGGCGGGTGTTCCGCCAGCTGGTGGAGTCGCTGCTGTACGAGGACGCGCTGCGGATGCGCCCGGACTCCGATAAGTACATTGTGGACGGAAAGGATGCGGATGGTGTCCCGGTGCGGTACCGGTTCGCCGCCCGTCGCAGGCACGGGTTCCACCGGGTGGCGCTGACCGGCCCGGTGTACCGGGAGGAGGTCGAAGCGGAGTCGCCCACCCTTTTTCTCGGCGAGGTGCGGGAACGGCTGGCCGCGGAGCCGGAGCTGCTGGCCCGGTTCGCCCGCGAGCTGGAGGAGACCCTGGTGAAGGACGCGCTCGCCGAGCATGCCCGACGGCGCCGCGGGGACGTGCTGGCCGGCGCGGACTACGACACCCTGGAGCGCACGGTCACCGATGGCCACCGGTATCACCCCACCTACAAGTCGCGGATGGGGTTCGACCTTGCCGACAACCTCGCCTTCGGGCCGGAGTTCGGCAGGCCGGTGCGGCCGCTGTGGCTGGCGGCCCACCGGGACAGCACCGAGGTCACCGTCTCCGACTCGGTGCGGGAGCGGGACCTGCTCAGCGAACAACTCGGAGAGTCCACTATGGGCCGGTTTGCCGAGCTGGCTCCGGAAGGTGAGTTCACCCTGCTGCCGGTGCATCCGTGGCAGTGGCGGGAACGGATCGGCCGGGTGTTCGCCGAGCAGCTACGGCGCGGCGAGCTGCGGGTACTCGGCGAGGATCCGGACGAGTTCCGGGCCCAGCAGTCCATCCGTACCCTGGCCTGCCACAGCGCCCCGCGCAGGCCGTACCTGAAGCTCGCGCTGTCGATCGTGAACACCTCGACCGAGCGGGGACTCGCGCCGCACACGGTCCGCAACGCCCCGCTGATCTCGGACTGGCTGCGGCGGGTGGTGGCCGGGGACGAGTTCCTGCGCACCGAGTGCAGGGTGATCCTGCTCGGCGAGGTGCTGGGCAGCGCCTTCAACCCGGACGCCGGGACGGGTCTGCTGCGCGCGGACTCCTACGGGGCGCTGGCCTGCATCTGGCGGGAGAGCCTGCACCGCCATCTGGAGCCTGGCGAGTCGGCCGTGCCGTTCACCGGGCTGACCGCGCGCGAGCTGAACGGAACCCCGCTGCTCGACCCCTGGATTCGCGCGCGGGGGTTGCGGGACTGGCTGGAGCGGCTCGTGCGGGTGAGCGTGCCGCCGCTGGTGCACCTGCTGTGCGGGCACGGGATCGCGCTGGAGGCGCATGCGCAGAACATGGTGCTGGTGCACCGGGACGGGGTGCCGGCAAGGGTGGCGCTGAAGGACTTCCACGACGGGGTGCGGTTCCGCAGGGACCTGCTCGCGCGGCCGCAGCTGTGCCCGCGGCTGGCAGACACCCCGGCGCATCACCACAACCGCAACTCCTTCGTCGAGACCCAGGACCCGAGCCTGGTCACCGACTTCCTGCTGGACGCCTTCTGCTTCGTCAACCTCGGTGAGCTGGCGATCTTCCTGGCCGATGCCTACGGGCTGGACGAGCTCGAGTTCTGGGCGGTGGTGCGCGCCGAACTGCGCCGCTACCGGGAACGCTTCCCCGCCCTCGCCGACCGGTTCGCCCGGTTCGACCTCGGCAAGCCGCGGATCGCGGTGGAGAAGCTGACCGCCCGGCGGCTGCTACCGGACACCGAACTGCGCCTGCACCCCGTCCCCAATCCCCTCGCCGAACCGGAGCAGTGATGCAAACCGAGATCAGTGCTCACCAGATCAATGCTCTCATTTCGGATCAGCAGACTCGAAACGGAGCGGTGTGCGCGTACATATACGACCTGAACGCGCTCGCCGGGCACGTGCGGTCGGTCGTCGCGGCCCTGCCGGCGCGGTGCCGGATGTTCTACGCGATGAAGGCGAACAGCGCGGAACCGCTGCTGCAAACGCTTGCGCCGATCGTGGCCGGGTTCGAGGTGGCCTCCGCGGGCGAGCTGGCCAAGGCGCGGGCGGCGGCCCCGGACGCGCCGGTGATCATGGGCGGCCCGGCCAAGACGGAGCGGGCCATCGCCGCGGCGCTGGCGGCCGGGGTCCGGCGGCTGCATGTGGAGAGCGTGCTGGAGCTGCACCGGGTCGCCGCGGTGGCGACCCGGCTGGACCGCACCGCTGAGGTACTACTGCGGGTGAACCTGACCGGACCGTTCCCGGAGGCCACCCTGGCCATGGCGGGCAGGCCCACCCAGTTCGGCATCCAGGAGCCCACCCTGCCCGCCGCACTACAGTTAGCCCGCGAAACGTCGCGCGTGCGGGTGGTGGGGTTCCACCTGCACTCGGTCTCGAACAACCTCTCCGCGCGGGCCCACCTGGCGATGCTGGCGCACTACCGGGACAAGGTGCTGGCCTGGGAGGAGCGGTTCGGCCTGCGCTGCGAGGTGCTGAACCTCGGCGGGGGCATCGGGATCGACTACACCGACCCCACCCGCCGCTTCGACTGGGCCGGGTTCAGCACCGGCCTCGGGCGGCTGGTGCGGGACACCTTCCCCCGCCACTGGCAGGAGATCGACTTCGAATGTGGCCGGTACCTGGTGGCCGACTGCGGGCAGTACCTGACCGAGGTACTGGACATCAAGCGCAACCACGGCGTCACCTACCTGCTGGTACGCGGCGGGACGCATCATTTCCGGCTACCGGTGTCCTGGCAGCACAGCCACCCGTTCACCGTGCTACCCGTGGAGCGCTGGGGGCTGGAAGCACCCCGGCCGGAGGCGCACGGCGATCCGGTGACCGTGGTGGGCGAGCTGTGTACCCCCAAGGACGTACTGGCAGGCAACGTGCCGGTGCAGCGGGTGCGGGCAGGCGACGTACTGGCGTTCCAGCAAGCGGGCGCGTACGGGTGGGAGATCTCTCATCACGACTTCCTCAGCCAGCCACACCCCGAACAGGTATTCTTCCCAGTTAGCCAAGGCTAACCAAACGCGAAGGAGACCTCGATGGCCCGCTCGGCACGCCGCCTGCGCAGGAGTTTCGCCGCCGTGGCCGCGGCCTGCCTGACCCTCACGGCCTGCGGTGGCGGCGAGGACACCCCGGCCGCGCCCGGGGGCACGGGAGAACCGGGAGCGTTCCCGCGCACGATCCAGCACGCCATGGGCGAGACCACCATCGAGGCGAAGCCGCGGACCGTCGCCGCGCTGGACTCCAGCTATGTGGACGCCGCACTGGCGCTGGAGACCGAGGTGGTCGCCTTCACCAGGTTCCCTGCATCCGGCGCGCAGCTGCCGGACTACCTTCCCGAGCAGGACAAGACCTTCGCCAGCGAGGCCAGGGAGATCGGGCAGCTGAACACGCCGGATGTCGAGCAGCTCTACGACATCCGACCCGACCTGATCGTGTCCGCGAAGGTACGGCACGAGCAGATCTACAACGAGCTGACCGGTGTCGCGCCGACCGTGTTCAGCGAGACCACCGGGGCGACCTGGAAGGAGAACATCCGGCTGCTGGCCAAGGCGCTCGGCAAGGAGGAACTGGCCGAGCAGAAGATCGGCGCCTACGAGCATCGGGCCAGGCAGATCGGCGAGGCCATCAAGGACAAGCTCGGCCGGGACGCCACCGTGTCCCTGGTGCGCTTCGTGGAGGGTGAGCCCACGGTGCGGCTGTACAGCAGCGCCTCCTATCCCGGCATCATCATGGCCGACGCCGGGCTGAAGCGCCCCGATGGCCAGCCGGACAGCCAGGACAAGATCTCGGTGGACCTGAGCCAGGAGAACATCACCAAGCTGGACGCCGACCACATCTTCGTCTCCACCTACCAGGATCCGCGCACCGAGGAGGGCGACCCGCGGGCGCAGTTCGAGTCGAACCCGCTGTGGGGTTCGCTGGAGGGCGAGATCACCAACGTGAACGACACCGTGTGGTTCACCTCGGTCAGCCTGCAGGGCGCGCACGCGATGCTGGACGACCTCGCCGAGCAGTTCGGGGTCGATCCCGCGCGGTGACGCGTTCCATACCCGCCCGCCACCCCGCTCGGGCACACTGACCGGATGATCAGGCCGGTGCCGCTTCTGGCGTGCGTGCTGTCCTTCATGCTGCTCGCCGGGTGCGGCGCCGGGGAGGCCGGGCCGGGTTCGGCCGAGCCACTGCCGCCGCGGGTCTCCGCCCCCGCGACCCTGCTCCCGGATGGCACCGTCCCCTGGGTGGACGAACCCGCTGGGGAAAGCGAGTTCCGCGCCCCGCCTCGCGAGCGCCGTACCGACCCGGATGCCGGGCCGTGCCAGGCCGGGCAGCTGCGCGGCGAGCTCACCTCCTGGCTGTCCCCCGGCAACACCGACGGCGGCGAGCACACCGTGCGGGCCCAGGCGGGTGCCAAGCTCATCGGGTACGCCAAGGTGACCAACACCGGGCGGGAGAACTGCCGGCTGCGCGGCGAAGTGGACACCCGGCTGCGGGACCGCAACGGCGAAGTGCCGATCGGCTACTCGCACGCGGTCAACCGGGAGGGCGCGCAGCGGGTGACCATCGTGCCGCCGGGCAAGGCGGCCGAGCTGCGCCTGGACTGGAGCGGCCCGTTCTGCGCGCCGGTGGACGGCCCGCTGGAGCTGGCGATCCACCTCCCGGAGGACGGCGGCGAGCTGCGCGCCCCGGTACGCACCGATAAGACGCCGCCGTGCGGCCGGGGCGGGACCGGGCCCCAGTCCACCTCCCATCTCGCGGCGAGTTCCTTCGACGAGCCCGCGCGGGAGACAACCCCGGACTCGCCGCTTTCGGTGCTGCGAGCCACGATCGAGCCGGTGCCCGCGGGGAAGGCCGGCGAGCTGGTGACCTACCACGTGCGGCTGGCGAACCCGACCGGCTCGGCGGTCTCGCTCGACCCCTGCCCCGGCTACCTCCAGGAACGTTTCTCGCTCGGTAACCACCAGGTGGCGGCGGTGAACGAGAGCGAGTTGTACCGGCTGAACTGCCGCCCGGTAACGGAGATCCCGGCGAACGGCTCGGTCCGGTTCGCCATGGGCCTGCGCATCCCGGCCGAGCTGGCGCCGGGGCGGAAGCTGAGCGTGAGCTGGCGGCTGCTGGCCCCCGGGCTCGCCGGGGAACCCGGGCTGCGCGGCGGTTTCGAGCTCACCGTCCGGTAGTCAGCACCGCGCCTCACACCAGCGGGTGCTCGTACCAGACGTTCGGCTCCACGTATACACCGAGGTCCTGTTCCAGCGACACCAGCACCGGAGCCAGTCCGCCGGACACCACATTGGGTCCATCTACAAAGGACCTTCCGGTCCAGGAGCGCCACTGGCCCACCGATCCGGTCACGGTCATGGCGAAGGGAGCGATCCTGACGAACCAGGCGCCCAGCCGCTCGTGCGTGCGCAGCCAGGCGTCCTCTGGCAGGCCGTCCTCCCTGCGCAGCGCGACGTAGCCAGGCATGGACAGCCGCGGGTAGTCCGGTTTGCCGGTGGGCCGGACCGGAACCACCATCCGGCTCAGCCCGCGCGCCCTGGCCACCTCGCGCAGCGCGAGCAGCGCCTCGCCCGCGATCCCCTTGCCCCGGCGCTCCCGCACCACCTGCACGTCCAGTGCCACCAGCGCGGTCGGCAACCGTTCGTCCAGCGCGTCCTCGACCGCCCACAGCACCGCGCCGTCCCAGCCGTGGTCCGGCAACTCGGCCCGGTCGGCGTCCGGGAACACCAGCGGAACACTCGCCGCGCGGGCGACCGGCTCGTCGCCGTCGAGCAGCACCAGGAAGTACTCCGGCCACCTGCGGGCCAGCCGCCGCGCCCTGGTCAGCGTCCCGATCTGGTCGTGGTGGGCGAACTCGGCACCGACATCGCCGAGCGCCAGTGCCGGCTCCAGCAGGTCCGGGCGGGAGGCGAGATTCTCAACCAACACGCATGCATGATCTACCGTGTGTCACGGGGCCGCCATCGTCTTTCGGATGACTCGCGGAGAAACCTGTTGTCGCACTGTCAAGGCCACATCCACACTCATCGACATGACCCGATCGTTCGAGCAGCTGCTCGCCGAAGGCATGGCGGAGCCGGTGACGGGCTGGGACTTCTCCTGGCTCGCCGGGCGGGCCACCGAGGAACGTCCGTCCTGGGGCTACGCGCGGATGCTGACCGAGCGGCTGGGTTCCGCCGCCGCCGCGCTCGACCTGCAGACCGGCGGCGGTGAGGTGTTCGCCGAGGTCCTCGGCAGCCTGCCGAGGCCCCCGGCCACGGTCGCGGCCACCGAGTCCTGGCCACCGAACATCGAACTCGCGCGAGCCAACCTGCGGCCGTTCGGCGGCTCGGTTGCCCTGGTAGCGGAGGATGCGGCCCTGCCGTTCGAGGGAGGCACCTTCGACCTGGTCGCCAGCCGCCACCCCACGGTGACCGACTGGACCGAGATCGCCAGGGTGCTGCGCCCCGGTGGCAGGTACCTCTCGCAGGGGATCGGCAGCGGGTCGAACCGCGAGCTGACCGAGGCGATCATGGGCCCGGTGCCGGTGGACGATCCGACCTGGGCGCGGCAGGCGGTGGCCGGGGCCGAGGCGGCCGGGCTGATCGTGCTGGACCTGCGTACGGAAAGCCTACGCGCGGAGTTCCACGATATCGGCGCCGTCGTGTACTTCCTGCGCAAGGTTCCGTGGACGGTTCCGGGATTCTCCGTCGAGCGCGACCGGGAGCGGCTCGCCGAACTGCACGAGCGGATCCGGGCGGAGGGCCAGTTCGTCGCGCATGCCGAGCGGTTCCTGATCGAGGCCCGCAAGCCGGACCCGAGCTAGCGGGTGGCCTCCACGGTCGAGTCGGTGAATAGCCGGTTCACCAGGTCCGCCAGCAGGTCCCAGACCCCGGGCACCAGCAGCACGGCCAGCACGCTGAACACCGGGAAGATCAGCGCGTTCTCCACCTTCTTCCCGGTACGGAACCGCAACCAGCTCGGCGGCCGTAGCTCGTACCAGGTCTCCCCGGCAATCGGCAGCGGGAACAGGAACGGGCAACCGGACTCGGTGAGCGCGTCGCCGAGGCAGTGCGTGAAACAGCCGACGGCCACGGCGATACCGAGCCAGCCGGACACCGCGTCGAGCTGCCCCAGCACATCGGGGGTCTGGTAGGCCCACAGGATCACCGCTGCCCCGCCGACCGGCAGCAGCCAGTCCCCCAGCGCGTCCTCGGCCAGCAGCAGGCCGAACAGCACCACCCCGGCCACCGCCCAGCCGCCGCCGGTCTCGGTGCCGAGCGCGGTCAGCCCGCCGAGCGCGGCGGCGAACAGCACGGTGTGCGAAAGATGCCGGTGGGTCCCCTTGCCGTTCTCGTCCCGCGGCCCCTTGGTGACCGAGTACAGCGCCCCGGATGCCTTGCGCAGCAACCAGGACAACGCCCCGGTTACCGGGCCGAGCAGTTTCGAGGCCCGCGCACCGGGATGATCGAGGTCCGGCAACAACGCGAACCCGGCGGTGGTGGCCGCGAACACCACCGCCTGCGCGAGCGAACCCGCGCCGGCGAGTGGTGCCACGGCCAGTCCGGCGCACCAGCCGGTGAGGGCGTGCGTGCGACCCATCATGCGTGCTGTTCCCCCAGTACGTCCGCGAAAACCGGCGGACAGTCTCGCACGCGGCACCGGGCCGGGACGGTACGCCTCGCCGGGCGCTACCGGTTTCAGCGCGCGTAGTCCCGCAGCGGCGGCTCCGCGCGCACCCAGGTCCACGGCGGGCTCTGCAACCAGGCCTTCACCGGCAACGACAGCAGGTCCGGAACGGTCCCGGCGAAGCCGGGCCAGTCCAGCGGCATGAATCCCTTGCCACACACCGATTTGTCGATACGCGCCGGATCGGCTGGGCCGTCGTGCCGGAGCGCGTCCAGGGTGAGCGCGTACGGCACCGCGTCCACCACCAGGGTGAAGTGCTCGGCGAACCGGCCGGGGCAGATGTCCTGCACGCCGATATGCGCAGCACCGTCCAGCCTGCTGGCCGCCTTGCCCGGCGTGGCGAACTCGTCGAAGTTCGTGTAGACGGAGGTGAACGCGGGACCTTCCGGCATCGGCTCCGCGTTCAGCGCCCTGGACCAGTTGGAGTCCTTGGTGAACTGCCAGAACGACTCCTGGCAGCCGGTGGGGAACAGGTTCAGCACCCCGCAGTACAGGCTCGCCACCGTGGAGCCGTGGAAGGGCGAACCGAAGCTGATCGCGTCGTCCAGCATCCCGGCGATATCCGGCCAGAACCGGGTCACCCACGCCGGATGCAGGCCGCCCTGGCTGTGCCCGATGGTGGACACCTTACGCCCGCTGCGCTCGTGCATCGTCCGGATCGCGTGCACCACGTACTCCGATGAGGTCTGCATGTCCCGCCAGCCGCGGTAGGGATAGTTCACCCAGCAGGCGGGGAATCCCTCGTTCCGCAACGCGGTGACGTAGTTCCAGGCGAAGTTCTCCCCGCCCTCGGCGGTGGTTCCCGGAACGAAAAGCACCGGGTTCACGGTGGCGCCCTCGACGCCTTCCGCGCAGTGCAGGGCGGCGTCCAGTTTGGACTTCGGGGTTTCCAGTGGCGGCCCTGACGGGGTCTGCGCGGTCGCGGCCGGGGAACCGGCTAGCACCAGCGAGATCGAGGCCAGAACGGCAATGGTCGCACCTCTGATCGTTTTCATGCACCGGAGTGTAAGCCGGTGACCCCGATCACGACAGATATTGGATAAGACTACTTACCAGACTCACCCGTCTGAGCGGGGTGCGGTCGGGGTGTAGGCCAGCCTGCGCCCGAACAGCACACCCAGTGTGACCAGCCCGGCGGCGAGGCCGAGGTGCAGCAGGTCTGCCGCCGCGTTCAGCGGCAGCAGGTTGGCCGCCGAGTCCCGCGGCGCCAGCAGCCCGTAGCAGCCCAGTGCCAGGAACAGCACGCCGCCGCCGAGCAGGAAGGCGCGGGCCCCGGTAGCCGTCCCGGCCAGCGCGAGGCCGATGGCGCCGACGGCAAGGTGCACCAGGTTGTGCAGCACCGAAACGGCGAACACCCCGAACAGCAGCGCGCCGGAGTCCGGCCCGGCGAAGGCCATGGTGGCGTAACCGGTGGTGACCCCGGGCACGAAACCCAGCCCACCGAGCAGCAGGAGCACCGCCGAGGCCGAAACCGCCACCCGCTGGATCGGCCTGCGCGCGGTATAGGCCCCGATGTCCTGCGGTGGGAGCGGGTGGTCCTGCGGACGCGACATCGCGATCCTCCTATCGCCTGCTATCGCGGTTTCCGCGGCCCCGGATACCCGCTCCCACCACATTCACACCCGGCTCACCGCGGGCAGAACACCAGCTCGCCGATCCGGGTGATCGGCTCGCCGGGGAGGTTGTCCCGGTACGGGTTCACCGAGAGGGTGAGCTGCCGCCCGTCGGCGGAGCGGCCGGCGATCGTGGTGTAGCCCAGCGCACCGCCGTTGTGCCCCCAGACGGTCACCCCGCAGGACAGCGGCGTGGCGTGCAGGCCGAGCCCGTAGCGCAGTTGCGGTGGGCTGTGCTCGGCCGGGGTGCGCATCTCGGCAAGGGAACGCGCGCTCAGCAGCCGCCCATCGAGCAGCGCGCCGAAGAACCGATCGAGATCGGCGGTGGTGGAGATGATCTCGCCCGCGGAGCTGATCATCGAGGGGTTGATGTGCGAGACGTCGATCAGCTCCGGCGGCTGCCCCTCCGCGGGCGGAACCTCCATGTACCCGTGCGCGTACGGCTCCGGGATCCGCTTGGCGGTGCCGGGCAGGGTGGTGCCCCACAGCCCGAGCGGCCACAGGATCCGGTGCCGGACCTCGGCGGCCCACGAGTTCCCTGTCACCGCCTCGACCAGCTGGCCTGCCAGCACGTAATTCGTGTTGGAGTAGTCCCACCCCTGCCCCGGCGGGAACAGCGGCGGATGGCTGAACGCGAACTCCAGCACCTCCCGCGGCGTATAGGTGTGTTGCAGCGCGGCGTAGTTCCACGCCTCGTAGCCGGGGTGGCTGGCGAAGTCGTCCAGCCCGCTGGTGTGGTTGAGCACCTGCCGCACGGTGATGTTCGCGCCGTTCGGCACCAGCCCCGGCAGGTAGCGTTCCACCGGGGCGTCCAGTGCGACCCGGCCCTCGTCCACCAGTTGCAGCACCACGGTTGCGGTGAAGGTCTTGGTGGTGCTGGCGATCCGGAACTTCCCGTCCCGGCGGGCAGGGCGGCGGGACTCCAGGTCGCGCACCCCGGCCGCGGTGGACCAGTGCCGCCACCCCTGGCTGACCCGCAGCAGCGCGGCGGTCGCCTCGCCGGAGTCGACGAGTTTCTCCAGTTCGGCCTGAAGTTGCCTGCGGGGAAGGCGTTCCGCCTGCTCGGCGGAGGCGGGAGCGGCTGTGACCATGAGCACGGCGGCGAGCAGTACGGCGCCGCAGGTTCGAAGCAATCTCATGCCCGCAACGCTGCCGCGCCCCGCGGGCCCGCACATCGGACCGAGGCCGCACCCTCCTCATCCCCTGGTCTGAAAGCCCTGAACGGCACTTTCGGGAAGTCTGACGTCTCGAACGCCACGTTCGCGACCTCCAACGTCCGGAAAGCCACGTTCAGGGCCCTACCCGCCGCGGGGTAAGGGAGCCGGCTGGCGCAGACTCGTGGTCATGGGTAGCAACCTTCGCAGGCCGATCCTGGCCCTGCTCGCGCCGGCCGCCGTGGTGGTCGTCGTGCTGACCGTGCTGGTCGGCGAGGCCGGATACCTCCCGCTCGGCAACGGCGACCCCGGGAGGTTCACCTCGCTGGGCACCACCCTGCTGCGGCTGGTGGTGGACGTCACCGGGGCACTCTGCGTCGGATCGCTTGCCTTCGCAGCCTTCCTGACCCCGGCACAGCGCTCCGGGTGGCTGGCCGCCGACGGGTACGCGGCCCTGCGCACGGCGGGGGCGGCCGCCATCGGGTGGGCCTGCGCCGCCGCGGCTCTGGTGGTGTTCGACGCGGCGGACTCGGTGGGCAAGCCGGTGAGCGCGGTACTGAGCCCGGCCAAGCTGCTCGGCAACGTCGAGGCCATCGAGGAACCCAAGGCGTGGCTGGTGAGCTGCGTGCTGGTCGCGGTGGTCGCGGTGGCGGCGCGGTTCGTCCTCGGCTGGCTGTCCACCGTGCTGCTGTTCGCGGTGGCGGTGTTCGCCCTGCTGCCGCCTGCGGTGTCCGGGCACACGGCCTCCGGCGCCTGGCACGACGTGGCCACCAACAGCCTGCTCTGGCATGTGGTCGCCGCCGCGCTGTGGATCGGCACCCTGGTCGCGCTGCTCGCCCACCTGCGGCGCAAGGGGGCGTACCGGGAGCTGGCGGTCCGCCGGTACCGCACCCTGGCCACGATCTGCTGGGTGACCCTTGCGCTCTCCGGAATCGTCAACGGGCTCACCGCGGCCACCCCGGAGGGGCTGACCAGCACCGGCTACGGCCTGCTCACCGTGGCCAAGGCGGTGCTGCTGTGCGCGCTGGGCGCGGTCGGCCTGCTGGCGCGCAAGCGGTTCGCCGCGCACGGGGGCAGGCTGGCCATCGCCGAGCTGGCGCTGCTCGGGCTCACCATCGGCGCATCGGTCGGCCTGGCGCATATCCCGCCGCCCGCGCTGCTGAACGCCGCGCCCTCGGTGCTGAACACCATCCTCGGCTACGAGCTGCCGCTGTCGCCGACCGCCGCGATCCTGGCCCTGGACTGGCGGTTCGACCTCGTTCTCGGCACCGTGTCCGTGCTGGCCGTGGCCTGCTACCTGCTCGGCGTGCGGAAGCTGCGCGGCCGGGGCGACCGCTGGCCGGTGGGGCGCACGGCGGCGTGGCTGTGCGGCTGGGCCGCGGTACTGGTGGCGACATCCTCCGGGCTTGGCAAGTACTCCCCCGGCTCGTTCAGCCTGCACATGATCGTCCACATGACCCTGAACATGCTGGCGCCGGTGCTGCTGGCGCTGGCCGGGCCGATCACCCTCGCCTTCCGCGCGCTCCCGGTCGCTGGCAGGGGGAACCCGGCGGGCCTGCGGGAGTGGCTGGTCGCGCTGATCCACTCCAGGGTGGCCAGGATGCTCACCCACCCGCTGGTGGTCTCGGTGCTGTTCGTCGGCTCGTACTACGCGCTGTACTTCTCGTCCCTGTTCGGCGACGCCATGCTGTACCACTGGGGCCACCAGCTGATGAACGTGCACTTCCTGGTGGTCGGGTACCTGTTCTACTGGCTGGTGATCGGGATCGACCCGGCGCCGCGCAGCATGCCGCACCTGGCGAAGCTGGGCATGTTGTTCGCCGCGATGCCGTTCCACGCCTTCTTCGGCGTGATCCTGATGAACAAGCAGACGGTGATCGCGGAGACCTTCTACCGTTACCTCTCCCTGCCGTGGATGGGGGACCTGCTGGCCGACCAGCGGCTCGGTGGCGGCATCGCCTGGGCGACCGGGGAGATTCCCCTGATCATCGTGGTGATCGCGCTACTGGCGCAGTGGGCCCGGCACGACGAGCGGGAGGCGGTGCGCACCGACCGCACCGGGGACGACGACCTGGCCGCCTACAACGCGATGCTGGCCAAACTCGCCGAACGCGAACGCCGCTAGGCCACACGGTGGCGGCTGGCTGGACGGGGGAACCGCCTTCGTCCGCCGGACTCCTGGTCGGCGGGCTCCCATTCGGCCCGGTCCGCGGCGGCGGGATCCTCCTCGGCCGGTAGCGCCTCGCCGGTAGCCGGGCTCGGCCTGCCGTGCCGCCGGTCCTGCCGGTACACCAGGTAGAGCAGCACCAGCCCGACCACCACCAGGCCGTGCGACAGCACCCGTTCCACGGTCACCGCCGCGCCGAGCAGGTCGGCGACCGAGGCCCCGGCCAGCACCAGTACGAACCCGGTGAGCACCGGTAACTGCCCTGCGGCCACCCGCGGGCGCAGCGCCGCCCAGCCGAGGCCGATGCCGACGGCCAGGTTCCAGGCCGCGCTTTCCCTGGTCAGGTGGCCGAACATGTACCCGGTGTCATGACCCGCGTGCATTCCGTTGGCCAGCCCGAGCAGCTGTGCCCCGCCGAGGGTGCTCTGCGCCACGGCGACCACGCCCAGCACGGCCCGCAGCACCCAGGGCCGCCGGGACGGCAACTGGGCACGCCGCAGGATGGTGGCGGTGAGATCGGGCACAGCGGGGGCCGGATGCAGCGAGGTGGACCGGCGCAGGCGCTCGGCCCTGGCCTGCCAGGACCGGCACCAGGCGCAGCCGTCCAGGTGCCGGTCCACGGTCTCCGGCGGTACCGGCTCCTGCTCGCCGTCGATCCTCGCGGACAACGCTTCGCGGCAGAGGTCACAGTTCACACCCTGTTGGTCGCGCCGAACCGCCGTGGAGTTCCCGCAGGTCGGGTGTATTAGCCTGCTTATGTGTCCAGTCCACGCAACGCCGATGACGAGCGGGTGACCGGGCTGGCGCTCGCCGCGGGCCGGGGCGACCGGGCCGCGCTGGAGGCGTGGATCCGGGCGACCCAGGCCGACGTCTGGCGGTTCCTGGCGCATCTGGTGGATGTGCGCTCGGCCGACGACCTCGCGCAGGAGACCTACCTGCGCGCGCTGTCCAGCCTCCCCCGGTTCGCCGGCCGGTCTTCCTCCCGGACCTGGGTGCTGGCCATCGCCAGGCGGGTGGCGGTGGACCAGATCCGCTCGGCCTCGGCCCGGCCCCGCCTGGCCGAGGCCGACTGGGAGGCCGCAGCCGAGCGGGGTGCCGCGCGCGCCACCACCGGGTTCGAGGACCTGGTCGAGCTGCGGATGCTGCTGGCCGGGCTGGACGAGCAACGGCGCGAGGTGCTGGTGCTCACCCAGGTGCTCGGCATGTCCTATCAGGACGCCGCGCAGGTGTGCGGGGTGCCGGTGGGCACCATCCGGTCCAGGGTGGCGCGGGCCAGGGAGGATTTACTTGCCGCGGATCGGGAAGCCGACAACGGTGCGGGCTGAGCGCGGGGAACCGCCTCGGCCCTGGGAACGACTACCTTGGGCGTGACCGTGAGTACATCGAGCACACCGGATGCCCCGGCCCCGGACCGGATCGAACTCGCCATCGGCGGGATGACCTGCGCCGCCTGCGCGGCGCGGGTGCAGCGCACGCTGAACAAGCTGGACGGGGTCGAGGCGACGGTCAACTTCGCCACCGGCCGGGCCGTGGTGCACGGGCCCGCCGAGCTGGACCCGGCCGAGCTGATCGGCAGGGTGGAGGGCGCGGGCTACACCGCCGCCGTGCCCGAGCCGGAACCCGAACCCGAGCCCGGCGACCCCGCACGGGTGCGGGACCTGCGCAGGCGGCTGGCGGTGGCCGCCCTGCTGGCCATCCCGCTCGGCAACCTCTCCATCACCCTGGCGCTGGTCCCCTCGCTGCGCTTCCCGTACTGGGACCTGCTCTGCGTGCTGCTGGCCACCCCGGTGGTGTTCTGGTCGGCACTGCCGTTCCACCGCGCGGCCGTGCGCAACCTGCGGCACGGCGCGTTCAGCATGGACACCCTGGTCTCCATCGGGGTGCTGGCCTCCTACGGCTGGTCCCTGGCCTCGGCGCTGTTCGGCGTCTCGGCCGGGCCCGGCTACTGGCTCGGTTTCGGGGTCACCGCGGCCGGGGCCGACGCGGTGTACCTGGATGTGGCCGCCGGGGTGACCACCTTCCTGCTGGCGGGCCGCTACTTCGAGGCGCGGGCGCGGCGCAGCGCGGGCGCGGTGCTTTCCGCGCTGGCCGACCTGGCCGCGCGCGAGGTCCGGGTGCTGCGGGACGGGGTGGAGACCCTGGTGCCGATCGGCGAGCTGGCTGTGGGCGCGGAGTTCGTGGTGCGTCCCGGCGAGCGGATCGCCACCGACGGCACCGTGGTCAGCGGGGCCTCCGCGGTGGACACCAGCATGATGACCGGGGAGCCGGTGCCGGTGGAGGCGGGCGCCGGGGACGAGGTGATCGGCGGCACGATCAGCACCAGCGGCAGGCTGGTGGTGCGGGCGAACCGGGTCGGCGCCGACACCCAGCTGGCGCAGATGTCCCAGCTCGCCGAGCAGGCGCAGGAACGCAAGGCCAGGGTGCAGAAGCTGGTCGACCGGATCTGCGCGGTGTTCGTCCCGGTCGTGCTGGTCATCGCCGCAGGGACCTTCGCTGCGTGGCTGCTCGCAGGCGAACCGAGCAGGGCCGCCTTCGAGGCCGCGGTCGCGGTGCTGATCATCGCCTGCCCCTGCGCGCTCGGGCTGGCCACCCCCACCGCGCTGATGGTCGGCGTCGGCCGGGGTGCGCAGCTGGGCATCCTGATCAAGGGGCAGGATGCGCTGGAGGCCAGCAGGACGATCGACACCGTGGTGTTCGACAAGACCGGCACCATCACCACCGGCCGGATGACGGTTTCCGGGGTGCACCCCGTGCCCGGCGCCGACCGGGGCGAGGTGCTGCGGCTGGCCGGGGCGGTGGAGAGCGCATCGGAGCACGCGATCGCCACCGCCGTCGTGGCCGTGGCCACCGCGGAGTCGGGACCGCTGCCGGAGGTCGAGGGATTCGCCGCGCTGCCCGGCCTCGGCGCCCGCGGGGTGGTCGAGGGGCGCCAGGTGCTGCTCGGCAGCCCGCGGCTGCTGGCCGACACGGGCGTTGCGGTGCCTGCGGAGGTGACCGAGCTGGTCGGCACGCACCGCGCGCAGGGCGACACCGTGGTGCTGCTGGCCGCGGACGGGGAGTTGCTGGCCGCCCTCACCCTGCACGACGAGATCCGGCCCTCGGCCGCGGCCGCCGTGGCCGAGCTGCACCGGCTGGGGCTGCGGACCGTGCTGCTCACCGGCGACCACGAGAGCACCGCGCGCACGGTGGCCGCAGAGGTCGGCATCGACGAGGTGATCGCCGGGGTGCTGCCCGCGGAGAAGGCCGAACGGATCCGCTCCCTGCGCGAGCAGGGCAGGCAGGTGGCCATGGCCGGCGATGGCATCAACGACGCGCCCGCGCTGGCCACCGCGGACCTCGGGCTGGCGGTGGCGCACGGCACCGATATCGCCATCAGGGCTGCCGACGTGATCCTGGTCCGGGAGGACCTGCGGGTGGTGCCGGATGCGGTGCGGCTGGCACACCGCACCCTTCGCACCATCCGGGGCAACCTGGCCTGGGCGTTCGGCTACAACGTGGCCGCGATCCCGCTGGCCGCGCTGGGCCTGCTGAACCCGTTGATCGCGGGGCTGGCGATGTCCCTTTCCTCGGTGCTGGTGGTGTCGAACAGCCTGCGACTGCGCCAGTTCACCGGCAGCGGCGGGTCACCAGCCGATGGTCGGGTACCAGAACAGGTCGAGCCTGCCGAGCAGCCGCAGGTCCCAGTAGAGCAGGGTGAACGCGCCCGCCACTAGGAAACCCACCGCGGTCACCGCGGCCAGCCTGCCCGGCTTCGCCGTCATCCAGCGCTGCAACCGGCCCCGGGTACCGTGCACCAGCAGCAGGAACAGCAGGGACATCACCACGATGTTGCCCACCGACTGCAGCATGAACGCGCCCGCACCGTAGAGCACGTTCCCGCTCTCGGCCGCGTCCCGGAACATGATCCGGAACAGCGGGAACGGCCGTCCGATCAGGAATCCGCCGATCAACGCCCCGATCACCACCAGCGGGGCCTGCGGGTGGCGGGCGGTGAACCTCGCCAGTGGGTTGCGGATGACGCCGAGCGCGATCAGCCCGAGCAGCAGCATGGCCAGCCCGATGATGCCGAACACGACCATCGCCTGGATGATGCGCGGGGAAAGGCCGCCGCCGTGCGGGGCGGTGGAGAACTGCGGCATCCCGGTGCCCACCAGCGCGACGATCACGCCGTAGACCGCCGATACGCTGAGCATGCCCACCGAGATCCAGCCGAGCGGCCGCAACGTCTGCCCGAGCCGCCGCAGGCCGGTGGCCTCCCTGCCGACCAGCGGCGCGACGGCGCCGAACGCCGCGATGTTGCATGCGGTGAAGGTGCCTGCCAGCCCGGAGACAAAGGCGAACAGGGTGCCGGTGAGCATCCCGGGGATCGGGGTTTCCTTCACGTCGTAACCGAGCAGGGTGTTGGCCACGCTGTCGCCGATGACCCGGTCCACGAACGCCGCGGACCAGACCACGGTAAGCAGGAACCCGGCAAGCAAGGACAAAAGCAGGAGCCGCATCCGGTGTTCGGGATACGGCCCCTCGCCGAAGACCTGCCGGGTGCCTGCCGGTTCCTGTTGAATTGTTGTCATCAAGCCCTCCGTGACGGGGGTGAACGGCCGGAACTCTGGCCGAATCACGGTAGGGCTGAGCGGTACGCGGGCGCCTCTTTCAAACTGCTCAGTTCCGCAAGGGCAATCAGGGTTCGATCAGCGCGCCCGACCACCATTCCCGCCAGCGGTCAGCCAGCTCGGCGAACTCCCCGGCGGGGGTGTGGTACGCGGTGAGCACCACCTGCGCCCCGCCATGCGGGCGATCCACGGTGACCGGCTGGCGCACCACCACCAGCAACCCCTCCCCCAGACTGTCCACTGTAAACACTCGCTGGTTCTCGGTGCGGGCGTACACCTCGCCATGGAACTCGTCCCCGGTCGGCAGGGTGGCGCGGTAGCGGGAACCGAGCGGCAGCGTGCCCGCCTCGGCGAGACCGAGCTCATCCGCCGGGTGTCCCTCGCCAGCCAGCCTGCCCTGCAGCATCAGCGTGCGCCGCTCGGCGAGCGCCTGCCGCTCCAGCGCGAAACGCAGCTGCACCAGGAAGGTGATCCAGCCCTCGCCGGTGTCCTCGTAGTAGGCGTCCCAGTCCGGATCGGCGCCCCGCGGTGCCCTGGTGAGCCGGACGACGGTGCCGCCGTCGGCCGCGGTATGCAGGCTGAACCGGTCGTGGCCGCCGAAGGTCAGTGCCTGCCGCTCGATCTCCTCGGTGACACCGTCCACATAGATCGCTCGCACCTCGTCCTCGAGACCATCGCCGTCCCAGCCGTGCCAGCGGCGGATCAGGTCGGGATCGCGCAGTGCCCGCCAGACCCGTTCCGGCGGCGCGGCGATGGTCACCTCGACATGTGGGGCCTCACTGTCTCCGGTCATCGGAATCCTCCTGCCGTGCGGCGGGATGCCCGGCACCGAGCAGCCGGTACGGGCGCCCGCCCGGGGTGTCGAACTCGGCCACCACCTCGGCGATGGCGCCGGCGAGTGCCTCGGTGAACGGGTGGACATCACCGGGTGCGGCGAACCGGACCTCGGTCTCCACCGTGAAGGTGAGCAGTCTGCGGCCCGCCCGCTCCGCGGCCGCCTGCATCCGCGCGACGTCACGGACGGCGCCCGCCGCCACATCGAGCAGGTGCTCCGCGGCGTGCCGGTCCCCCGCCCGCTGCTCCTCGGTGCCGCCGAGCACCGCCGGGTCGACCAGGAAGGCGTCCGCGGTGGCCCGCAGCACCCGTTCGACGAATCCCCGCCGTTGCCGTTCCTCGGCCAGCTCGACCAGCCCAGCCTCCTCCAGTAGCCGCAGGTGGTACCCGATGCGCTGCCGGGGCAGCTCCAGTTCGGCGGCGAGTTCGGCGGCCGAGGCGGGGGTGCGCAGCCTGGCCAGCAGCCTGCGCCGCAGCGGGGACAGCGCGCGGCGCACCTGCTCCGGCTCCGCCAGCAGCTCGCGAGTGCTCATACCAGAAGTTTCGTATTGACAGAAAAATTTGTCAATATCTGGGCACCGGGCAGCGACCCGCTTCGCTACCCTGACGGCGCCATGGCCAAGCTCCGTAGTCGCGTCCGCGACGCCGCCGAACACGCCCTCGCCCGGCACCAGTACGTGGCGCCCGTGGACCTGCTCGGCGCCTTGGGCTGGCTGCCGGCGCCCCGCGTACAGGAGTGGCGGCAGGGGCGGATCCCCTACCTGGCGCAGGTACTGCCGGTGGGCCCCGACCGGCTCGACGCCGTACTCGGCTACCTGCGGGAATGGGCGGGCGAACGCGGCATGGTGGCGACCGAGCTGGACTACCCGGCCGCTACCAGGGACCGCTGGCAGCTGCGGTTCACCGCGGACGGTGAGCAGGCGCTGGAGCGGGCCTTCCGCACGCACTGGATCTCCCCCGAACTGTCCGAAGGCAGGCGGCGGCAGCTGGAGACCCGGCAGGCCAAGGCACCGGACCTGGTGGTGAACATCCCGGCCGGCGATTGGGAATGCGCCGCTTGCGGCGTCGCCGAGCCTGCCGGTGAGTACCTCTTCCTCGAGGGCGGTGAGCCGCTCTGCCTCGGCTGCGCGGATCTGGGCCACCTGGTCTTCCTCCCGGCAGGCAATGCGGCACTGTCCAGGCGGGCGAAGAAGGAGAGCACGCTGACCGCACTCGTGCTGGAGTTCAACCGCCGCCGCAAGCGCTACGAGCGGCGCGGGGTACTGGTCGAGCGGGCTGCACTGGAGTTGGCCGAGCGGCAGTGCCTTGCCGACGAGGACCTGCGGGCGCGGCGCCGGGAGCGGGACGCGGTGCGGCGGGCCGACGCGGATGTGCGGTTCCAGGCCGCCATGGCCGAGCGGATCCGTGAGCTGTACCCCGGCTGCCCAGCGCAGCGGGCGGCGGCGATCGCCGAGCACGCGGCAACCAGGAGCAGCGGCAGGGTGGGCCGCTCGGCCGCCGGGCGGGCCCTGGACGAGCAGGCCGTCCGGCTCGCGGTGATCGCCTCGGTGCGGCATCTGGACACCGGCTACGACGAGTTGCTGATGTCCGGGGTGCCGCGGATCGAGGCGCGGGAGCGGATCGCCGCGGACATCGACCGGGTGCTACGCGACTGGGCATGACATCGGCTCCCGGCGGGCCGCGTGCGCACGGCCCGCCGGGAGTGCCGGTTGTTACTGGGCGAAGCAGTAGGCGCGGCTGCCGAAGCTCCAGCAGTCCACCTGCCGGGAAGCGGTATCGCTGTTACCCGCCGCATCGGTCACGGTCAGCTCGGCCGTGTAGGTCGCATTCCGATTCGGATAGGTATGCGAAGCGCTGGCACCGGAACCGGTCTCACCATCCCCGAAGTCCCAGGAATACGAAGCGATATCGCCGTCCGGATCGGTCGACCGCGTACCGTCGAAGCCGCAGCTGTCCCACTGGCAGGAGACCTGGAACTCCGCCCGCGGCGGCTCACCCGACTGCGGCGGCCCACCAGCCGTGACCTCCCTGGTCGCCCGACCCGTATTGCCCTCGTCATCCGTCACCGTCAACACGACCGAATAAGTCCCCGCCTCGCCATAAGTATGCGAAGGACTCACCCCAGAACCCGACTGCCCATCACCAAAATCCCAGGCATACGAAACAACCGAACCATCCGGATCACTCGAACCCGACCCATCGAACGAACACGACGGCTCACTCTCCGAACAATCCACCGAGAACGACGCCGTCGGATCGGTCGGATTGCCACCGCTGCCGCCCGCCAGTTCCCACAGTGCCCAGGAGATGGCGTCCACGTTGTGGCCCAGCGCGGTCTCGTTGAGGTTGGACATGGTGTCGCAGGAGCGGTGGTAGCACCGGTCGTAGGCGACCCCGGCCTGGCCACCCCACTTGTCCGCCTGTGCCTGCGTCTTCTCCTGCTCGGCACCGGTGAAGATGCCACCGGTCTTGACCCCGATCCGCTGGAAGGACGCGCTGTCGCTGCGCCCGCCGACGCTTTGCCCCTCGGTGGGCACCCCGGCGTCGACGTAGTAGTCCTTGATGGTCTGCTCGATCTGCGGGTCGTCGTCGTTGTAGACGAAGTAGCCCGCGTTCGGTGAGCCGATCATGTCGAAGTTCAGATACGCCTCGATCCGGTCGCGCTCGCTGCCAGGCAGTTCACTGGTGTAGTGCTTGGAGCCGTTCAGCCCGGCCTCCTCATCACCCCACCAGCCGAACCGGACGGTCACCGGCGGGTTCGGGTTGGCGGCGGCGAAGGCCTCGGCCACCGCGAGGATGCCCGCCGAACCGGTACCGTTGTCGTTGATCCCCGGCCCGGCACAGACGCTGTCCAGGTGGCCGCCCAGCATGATCACCGTGCTGGTGTCCTGGCCCGGCAGTTCGGCGAGCACGTTGCTGCTCTGGCCGCTCCAGGTGGAGAACGGCTGCTCGGTCACCGTGTATCCGGCGGTCTCGGTGCGGTCCATCACGTAGTCCACCGAACCGGTGTACCCGCCGGACCCGGTGCAGCGGTTCCCGTTGCCCTGGTTCTCGGCAATGCTCTGGAACTGGCGCAGGTGGTCCAGCACCGTCTCGGTGGAGATGTCCGGCGCCCCGTTCGGCAGGTCCGCCGCCTGCGCCGCCCCGGCCGCCACCGGAGCCGCGAAGCCCGCGGCCAGCGCGGCGGCCGCTACCACGACCGTGGTCGTCATCCTTCTCATCATTGGTTCCTTCCTGTCCCTGGCCGGGGTTACTGGGCGAAGCAGTAGGCGCGGCTGCCGAAGCTCCAGCAGTCCACCTGCCGGGAAGCGGTATCGCTGTTACCCGCCGCATCGGTCACGGTCAGCTCGGCCGTGTAGGTCGCATTCCGATTCGGATAGGTATGCGAAGCGCTGGCACCGGAACCGGTCTCACCATCCCCGAAGTCCCAGGAATACGAAGCGATATCGCCGTCCGGATCGGTCGACCGCGTACCGTCGAAGCCGCAGCTGTCCCACTGGCAGGAGACCTGGAACTCCGCCCGCGGCGGCTCACCCGACTGCGGCGGCCCACCAGCCGTGACCTCCCTGGTCGCCCGACCCGTATTGCCCTCGTCATCCGTCACCGTCAACACGACCGAATAAGTCCCGCCTCGCCATAAGTATGCGAAGGACTCACCCCAGAACCCGACTGCCCATCACCAAAATCCCAGGCATACGAAACAACCGAACCATCCGGATCACTCGAACCCGACCCATCGAACGAACACGACGGCTCACTCTCCGAACAATCCACCGAGAACGACGCCGTCGGATCGGTCGGATTGCCACCGCTGCCGCCCGCCAGTTCCCACAGTGCCCAGGAGATGGCGTCCACGTTGTGGCCCAGCGCGGTCTCGTTGAGGTTGGACATGGTGTCGCAGGAGCGGTGGTAGCACCGGTCGTAGGCGACCCCGGCCTGGCCACCCCACTTGTCCGCCTGTGCCTGCGTCTTCTCCTGCTCGGCACCGGTGAAGATGCCACCGGTCTTGACCCCGATCCGCTGGAAGGACGCGCTGTCGCTGCGCCCGCCGACGCTTTGCCCCTCGGTGGGCACCCCGGCGTCGACGTAGTAGTCCTTGATGGTCTGCTCGATCTGCGGGTCGTCGTCGTTGTAGACGAAGTAGCCCGCGTTCGGTGAGCCGATCATGTCGAAGTTCAGATACGCCTCGATCCGGTCGCGCTCGCTGCCAGGCAGTTCACTGGTGTAGTGCTTGGAGCCGTTCAGCCCGGCCTCCTCATCACCCCACCAGCCGAACCGGACGGTCACCGGCGGGTTCGGGTTGGCGGCGGCGAAGGCCTCGGCCACCGCGAGGATGCCCGCCGAACCGGTACCGTTGTCGTTGATCCCCGGCCCGGCACAGACGCTGTCCAGGTGGCCGCCCAGCATGATCACCGTGCTGGTGTCCTGGCCCGGCAGTTCGGCGAGCACGTTGCTGCTCTGGCCGCTCCAGGTGGAGAACGGCTGCTCGGTCACCGTGTATCCGGCGGTCTCGGTGCGGTCCATCACGTAGTCCACCGAACCGGTGTACCCGCCGGACCCGGTGCAGCGGTTCCCGTTGCCCTGGTTCTCGGCAATGCTCTGGAACTGGCGCAGGTGGTCCAGCACCGTCTCGGTGGAGATGTCCGGCGCCCCGTTCGGCAGGTCCGCCGCCTGCGCCGCCCCGGCCGCCACCGGAGCCGCGAAGCCCGCGGCCAGCGCGGCGGCCGCTACCACGACCGTGGTCGTCATCCTTCTCATCATTGGTTCCTTCCTGTCCCTGGCCGGGGTTACTGGGCGAAGCAGTAGGCGCGGCTGCCGAAGCTCCAGCAGTCCACCTGCCGGGAAGCGGTATCGCTGTTACCCGCCGCATCGGTCACGGTCAGCTCGGCCGTGTAGGTCGCATTCCGATTCGGATAGGTATGCGAAGCGCTGGCACCGGAACCGGTCTCACCATCCCCGAAGTCCCAGGAATACGAAGCGATATCGCCGTCCGGATCGGTCGACCGCGTACCGTCGAAGCCGCAGCTGTCCCACTGGCAGGAGACCTGGAACTCCGCCCGCGGCGGCTCACCCGACTGCGGCGGCCCACCAGCCGTGACCTCCCTGGTCGCCCGACCCGTATTGCCCTCGTCATCCGTCACCGTCAACACGACCGAATAAGTCCCCGCCTCGCCATAAGTATGCGAAGGACTCACCCCAGAACCCGACTGCCCATCACCAAAATCCCAGGCATACGAAACAACCGAACCATCCGGATCACTCGAACCCGACCCATCGAACGAACACGACGGCTCACTCTCCGAACAATCCACCGAGAACGACGCCGCCGGATCGGTCGGATCACCCTGGCATTGCTCGCTTCCGGTGACATCCACCGCGTTCCATGCCGCCAGCACGCCGCGGTACTCGGTGGAGCATTCGCCGTAGAGCTCGGTCGCTGCGGCGAGGGTGTCCGCGCGGGCGTCCGGATACTGGGTACGAGAGACGAAGTACTCATCCAGCGCCTTGAACCAGATGTCGGCGGCCTTCTCCTTGCCGATTCCGGTGACGGTGGAGCCGTCACAGGTCGGGCTGTCGCCGTACTCGGTCTGCCCGCTACCCTCGGCGAGCAGGAAGAAGAAGTGGTTACCGATCCCCGAGGTGTAGTGCGGGTCGGCGCGACGGCCCTGCTGGTAGCAGCCGAAGGAATTGCCGTCCAGGGTCGGGTCGTACATGTACCGCAGCGGCGTGCCGTTGCCCCGGATATCGATCTCCTCGCCGATCTCGTAGTCGCCGGGATCGGCGGAGTTGCCGGCGTAGAACTCGGCCATCGTGCCGAAGATGTCGCTGGTGGCCTCGTTCAGCCCGCCACAGTCGGTCTCGTCGTAGCACAGCCCCGACAGCGCCTCGGTGACGCCATGTGCCATCTCGTGCCCGGCCACGTCCAGCGCGGTCAGTGGGTTGCTGTTGTTCCGGCCGTCGCCGTAGGTCATCTGCCTGCCGTCCCAGAACGCGTTGACGTACTCGTCGCCGTAATGCACCCGGCTGGGCACGCCCCGGCCGTCGCCGAAGATTCCGTCCCTGCCGTGCACGTTCTTGAAGTAGTCGTAGGTGACCGCGGCGCCGTAGTGCGCGTCCACCGCGGCCGACTGGTCGTTGGCCGGGCTGCCGTCGCCCCACCGGTCGTCCTCGTCGGTCATCCGGGAACAGCTGAACCGGCCGTTGTTCATATCGCAGGTGTAGCCCTCGCCGCGCTCCGGATCGGTCAGCTCGTAGCTACCCTGGGAGCCGGTGGTGTCGATCTCCACCGAACCGACGTGTACGCCCTCGCCGGTGCCCGCCATCACCTCGTCGGTGCGGAACAGCAGCGCACCGTCCTCGGCGTCGGTCACCACGTGCAGCCTGCTCGGTGTCTGGCCATCCGGCTTGAACCCGGACACCACGGTTTCCCATGCCAGCCGCGGGAGGTTCCCGGCGGTTCCGGCGTCCACCACCAGGCGGGGCTCGCCCACCTGGTCCACCGACCCCCGGAAGTGCCGCGGCGCCGCCGCCCTCGCGGCCGCCGCAGTGATCGCCGGGTCGGTGTCCACTGTCACCGGCCGGTCCTGGGACATGGACATGCCGGTGAGCGCACCGGCGGAATCGTGGTGCACGACGAGATCGCCGCCAAGGACCGGCAGGCCCCGGTAGGTCCGGTCGAACCGCACATCGGTCGAGCCGTCCGAACCGATGACCACGCGGCGTACCTGGTAGTCGTCCTGTGCCGAGGACTTGGCCAGGCCGGACCGGTTGGCAAGTGCCTGTTCGGCACGGGCGATCGCCTCCGCCCGGTCCGGCCGGTCGGCCGGACCGGGCTCGGCCGCGGCTGCTATTCCAGGCGGGGCCAGGATCAGGCCCGCCAGTAGCACCGCGGTACCCAGAGCGCGCAGGGTTGTGCTCATGGCTACCTCCGTTGCGGTGTGCCACGGCAGGGCCGCGGCACACATAGGATCTTCCGCATGTCACTGTCCGGTGGCCGAGATTTCGGATTCAATCCGTAGGCATACCTAGTTAATTCGCTCCGGCACCGGAAAACCGACGAAAGTAGCCAGGGAATAGCCCGGCGCGAAAAGAATCCGTATGGGCTACGGAGGCTGGTGCGGATTGTTCTTTACGCGATCGCCTGCCGATGCTCGATGCACCGGATATCCGAGCGGAAGAGGCAGGATGAGACAACAGCGAACACGAAGGTTCGGCGGTGCCGCCGGGCTGGCCGTCACGGCCGCGCTGCTGGCCATGACCCCGGGGCTGGCGCAGGCCGACCCGAGCACCGAGCCGGGGGATCCCGGCTTGCGGGCCGTAACCCCGACGGAAGCCGAGCCCCAGGACGGCCCTGGCACCCAGATCGTCGGCGGGGAGAAGGTTTCCGTCGCGGACTACCCCTATGCCATCGCCATGCTGCGCGAGGGCGGTCCCCGCCCGATGGGCCAGACCTGCACCGCCTCGGTGGTGGCGCCGAAGGTGATCGTCACCGCGGCGCACTGCAAGGACGGTTCCGGCGCGAAGTCGATGTACTACGGCGCCGATGACCTTACCGTTGGCGGCGGTACCGAGATCGAGGTCGAGCACTACTTCCAGCATCCGAACTACCAGTCCCCGAACGGCTGGCAGACCGGGTGGGACGTGGGCATCGTGGTGACCAAGACCGAGGTCCCGGTCCCGGACGGTTTCCAGTACCCCCGGGTCGCCGGCTCCGGGGACACCGCGCTGGACGACCCCGGCACCGACGCACTGACCCTCGGCTACGGCCGCATCCGGGACGGGGAGAACGAGTACGGGCACCTGAAGAAGGCCGATCTGCCCATCGTCGACGGGCAGAACACCTGCGGCTCGTTCGGATCTTTCAACGAGGCCTACATGATCTGCGCCGGGTACGCCGACGGCCACGACGGCATCTGCCAGGGCGACAGCGGCGGGCCGCTGGTGGTGGACGGGGTGATCATCGGGGTCAGTTCCTGGGTCCAGACCGGCTGCGGCAGCTACGGAGCCTGGGGGCGGCTGACCAACGAGATGGGCGACTGGGCCAACGAGAAGATCGAGGAGTACAGCGATCCGACCGAGCCGGGCACGCCCTCGGCCTCGTTCACCGCGGACTGCTCCACCACCGAGCCCAGCTGCTCCTTCGACGCCTCGGCCTCCACCGACGAGGACGGCTCGATCGCGTCCTACGCCTGGGACTTCGGCGACGGTGAGACCGGCAGCGGGCGGACACCCTCGCACGACTACGCGCGGGCGGGCGAGTACACCGTCGAGCTGACCGTGACCGACAACGAGGGCAAGACCGACGCCGCACGGAAGGCGGTCTACGCGGGTGAACCTCCCGCGGGCGACCCGCCGTCGGCCTCGTTCACCGTGCAGTGCCAGTGGCAGGACTGCCGCTTCGACGGCACCCGTAGCACCGACCCGGACGGGGACATCACTTCCTACGCCTGGGACTTCGGTGACGGCCGGACCGGTAGCGGGGCCACCACCTCGCATGCTTATCCGGGCCGCCAGGCCAACTACACCGTGCGCCTCGAGGTCACCGACCGCTCCGGCAACACCGACACCGCCACCAGGCAGGTGCAGTGCTGGAGCTTCGGCGGGGGCCAGGCCTTCTGCTTCGGGCAGTAACGCAGGGACACCGGGGTGCACCCACGTGCAGGGGGTGCACCCCGGCCTGTTGCCAGGCCCTCAGTGTGGGCAGGTGTCCCGGTACTCCGAGATCTCGGCATCCGGGCTCGGTGCAGGGCAGAGGAACCGCTCGTAGCGGGTGTCGTTGTCGATGAACCGTTTCAGCCATGAGATCGCGAACTTGGCGATCACCGTGTTCGGCGAGTTGGTGACGAAGTGCCCCTTCCCCTTCATCTCCAGATACGCCTTGTCCAAAGAAGACGGTAGCGACTGGTAGAACGGCTCGGCGTGCGTGTCAACCGGCGCGATGAAGTCGGTCTCCCCACCGATGATCATCGTTGGAACGTCCACACCGGACCAGTTCTGGTTGAGATGCCACGGCGCCAGCGGAATGGCGGCCTGGAGCTCAGTGCGCTCGTCGACGGCGGAAAGCGAGCCACCCCCGCCCATCGAGTGCCCGAGCACGCCGAGCCGGTCGGCGTCGATCCGGTCGGCGACCGTGCTATGGGTGGTCAGGTAGTCCAGCGCGGCGAGCAGCTGGTCCCCACGCTGGTCGGGGAAGTCGAAAATCCCGTTCGTGTCGATGGTGAACACCACGAATCCCTGGGAAGCCAGCCGCTGCCCGTACCAGGAGATCGCGGACTGGCTCTCGGTGAATCCGGGCGAGATGGCGACCGCGCCGAAGGTTCCCTCGCTGGTGTCGGTCGGGTAGTAGATCGTGCCGCCGCCGAACCCTTGCACGCCGCCGCGGGCGACCGTGGTGGTGGCGGTGGCGAACGGGCCGCGCGGCGCCTCGATGCTGCGCTCGGTCGGGTCGGGGCCGCGCTCGAATGGGTTCTCCTGCGCGGTCGCGGTCGGCGCGCAAGCGAGCATTGCCGTTGCCGCGACCAGCGCGGTGAACCCGCCGCTGAGCCTTCTGTTCAAGGTGGACACGCCGTTGTTCCTCCTGTGCGCAGGGAAGTGTGTTCCGCACGCTAGAAGTCCGCGAACGGCGGGAGCAATAGATTCGCTCTGGCACGATTCGAAATCGGCACCGGATGACAAGCGGGAAGCAGACGCATGTCATGCCGATGACAGCTCGCGGCGGGCGCCGAGCTACTCGGACTGCGCACCGACGCGGGTGGCAAACACGCCGTCAGTTGGCTCGGTAGGGGCTGCCTGCGGGGAGGGCGGCCGCGGCGATATGCCCGGCCAGCTGGTCGATATCGCCGCGCACGCCGGCGCAGGTGACCCGGATGTGATCGGCGGCCAGCGGCGCGGAAAGGAACGGGGAGCCCGGTGCCGCGGTGATCTGGTTGACCGCGAGGGCGACCAGCGCCGCCGTCTCATCGCGCACCTCGATCCAGAGGTTGATCCCGTCCCCGCCTGCCACCCGCACTCCCCTGCCGGTCAGCGCTTCGGTGAGCAGGCCACGGCGTTGCGCGTATACCCGGCTGGCGTGGGCCACCTCGGCGACCGAGGCCGGATCGGTCAGCAGGTGCAGCAGCAGCGCCTGCAACAGGCGGCTCGACCAGGCCGGCCCGAGCAGGCGACGACGCAACACCTTCTCCACGATCGCGTCCACCCCACCGAGCGCGGCCAGCCGCAGGTCGGGGCCGTGCGACTTGGAGAATCCGCGGACGTGCACGGTCTGCTCCGGCAGGTAACTGCCGAGGCTCACCGGCGGCGAGGTGGACAGCGGCGCACCGTGGTCGTCCTCGATGATCACCAGGTCCTTGGCCACCCCGAGGATCGAGGCCAGCCGCATGGCCCGCTGGTCGGACATGGTGTGACCACTGGGGTTCTGCGCGCGTGGCTGGATGACCAGCGCCGCGGGCGGGGAACCGGCGACCGCATCGGCCAGCGCGTCCGGGCGCACCCCCTCGGCATCCAGCGGCAGCCCGAGCACGGTGATCCCGCGTTCCTCCAGCAGGTCGAGAATCGGCGGGAAGGTCGGGTTCTCCACCAGCACCCGGTCGCCGAACCGCAGTACCACCTCGAAGACCCGGTCGATGGCGTCCATCGCGCCGTCCACCATGGTGAGCGCGGCCGGGCGGAACGGCCAGTCGGCGCGTAGCACCTCCTCCAGTTCCGGTAGCACCGGCGCGTCGAAGTAGGAGCTCGCGGCGGCATGCCTGCTCAGCTTGTGCATGGCGGGCCCGAGATCCGGCAGCAGGTCCGGATCGGGCGTTCCGGTGGACAGGTCCAGCGCGGGCGGCGGGCCGTTGTGGTGCAGCTTGGAGAACCTGGTCGCCGCGGCGGGCTGCGGCCGCCCCCGCACGGTGGTGCCCCGGCGACCACCGGTCTCCACCACCCCGGCACTGGAGAGCGAACGCCAGGCCTCGGACACCGTCGTCGGGCTCACCCGCAGCGACCTGGCCAGCGCCCGGACCGTCGGCAACCGGGTGCCGACCTCGATCTCACCGGTGGACACCAGCCGCGCCACCGACCGGGCAATGCCATCGGCGCTGCTCTCGGCGAGGCGGGCGGCAAGGCGCTCCGCGGTCCACATCTTTTGTACGGTAACAAAAGTCCCTTGTAATTCAACAATGTGCGACGTTTGATTCTGGCTGGCATCGCGCAGCAGGCCGCCAGGAGGAACGATGAGCCAGCCGGTTCGGGCCAGGGACCTCGGCATCGACCTGCCGGGCAACACCGGCCCGCACAACGGAATCACCGATGTGCCCGGGGTGGAAGTCGGTTACACCACGCTCATCGAGGGTGACGGGCCACTGCGCACCGGATCCGGGCCGGTACGCACCGGGGTCACCGCGCTACTGCCGCGGGGCAGGGAAGGTGTCGGCACCGCCTGCGCCGCGGGCTGGTACTCGCTGAACGGCAACGGCGAGATGACCGGAACCACCTGGCTCAGCGAGACCGGTTCGCTGGACACTCCGGTGCTGATCACCAACACGCACGCCGTCGGGCCCTGCCACCGGGGCGTCATCGACTGGATCGTCGAGCACAAACCCGCGATGGCCGCGGAATGGCTGCTGCCGGTGGTCGCCGAGACCTGGGACGGTTACCTGAACGACATCAACGGCCCACATGTGCGGCCGGAACACGCGGTGCAGGCGATCGAAACCGCGGCGCCCGGCCCGATCGTCGAGGGTTCGGTCGGCGGCGGTACCGGGATGAACTGCTACGCCTTCAAGGGCGGCAGCGGAACCGCCTCCCGGACCGTCCGGTATGGACAGCACAGCTACACGGTTGGCGCCTTCGTACAGGCCAACTTCGGATCCCGGCGAGAGCTGACCGTCACCGGCACCCCGGTCGGTAACGCCCTCGCCGTGGACAACCCGATGGAGGAGATGGACTGGGCCACCCCGCCCGGCGCCGGTTCGGTGATCGTCATCCTTGGCACCGACGCCCCGCTGCTGCCGAACCAGTGCACCGCGCTGGCCCGGCGGGTACCACTGGGTCTCGCCCGTACCGGAACCACCGGTTCGCACTTCTCCGGGGACGTCTTCCTCGCCTTCAGCACGGCCAACGCCGGTGCGCTGAACAGTTCCTTCCCGCGCGGCGAACCGGGTGCGGGCGATTACGACGTACTTCGCTTCATCCCATGGGGACGCATGGACCCCTACTACCGCGCGGTGGTGGAAGCGGTCGAGGAAGCCGTGCTGAACGCGCTGGTCGCGGGCCGAACCATGGTCGGAAGGGACGACCACCGTTCCCCGGGGCTGCCACACGACGATCTCGTGCGGCTGCTCCGGCGGCAGTAGACGGGGTACACGACCCGAGCAAGGGATTGCAATGACCGCATCCGAGAACCCAACCGATACCTCGAACACCGAGCAGCCAACGCAGTTGCGCCGTGGACTGAAGGTCCTCGGCACCGTGCTGATCACGCTGTCCGCGATCACCCCGGCATCATCGGTGTTCATCATCGCGCCGGGCGTGCTGGAGCAGGCCGGAACCGGTGCACTGTGGAGCTTCCTGGCCGCGGGCGTGGTCGGGATCTTCATGGCCTTCGTCTACGCCGAGCTGGCCTCGGCCTACCCGCTGTCCGGCGGCGAGTACGCGATCGTGGGCCGCACCCTCGGCAGGTTGCCCGGATTCCTGATCCTCGGCCTGTTCCTGATCACCCAGCTGCTGATCCTCGCGGTGATCGCGCTCGGGGTCGGCACCTATCTCGGTGTGCTGCTACCAGGGCTGAACGGCCAGGTCACCGCCGCGGTGGTGGTCATCGGCTCCGCGATACTCGCGGTGTTCGACGTCAAGTTCAACGCGGTGGTCACCGGGATCTTCCTCGCGGTAGAGATGGCGGCGCTGGTGGTGCTGTCCATGCTCGGCTTCCTCAACGTGGAACGCCCGCTCGGCGAGGTGCTGCTGGACCCGGTCGTCGCTTCCGGAGGGTCGGATCTCGCGCCCGCCTCGGTGGGACTGATCGCCGCGGCGGTCGCGGTCGCGATCTTCGCCTACAACGGCTACGGCAGCGCGGTGTACTTCGGCGAGGAGACCGCGGACGCCAACCGGGGTATCGCGCGGGCGATCCTGTGGGCACTCGGGGTCACCGTGATCGCCGAGCTGCTTCCGGTCACCGCGATGGTGCTCGGCACCCCGGATCTCGCCGCCACCTTCGGCGCGGAGAACATGATGAACCACTTCGTCACCGAACGCGGCGGGAGCACGCTGAACACCGTGATCAGCCTCGCGGTTGCGCTGGCCATCATCAACGCGGTCATCGCGATCACCCTGCTGAGCGCGCGGCTGCTGTTCAGCACCGGTAGGGACCGGGTCTGGTCCCGCTCCATCAACCGCGGTATGGCGGCGATCCACCCGCGGTTCGGCACCCCGTGGGTCGCCACCCTGGTGACCGGGGCGGTCGGCGCCGCGATCTGCTTCGTGGACGAGACCCTGCTGCTGGTGCTCACCGGAACCGGTCTGGTCGTGGTGTACGGGAGCCTGTGCGTCGCGGTGCTCGCCGGGCGGCGGAACGGCTCCACGGCGCACGCCGTCTACAAGATGCCGCTGTTCCCGCTACCCCCGGTGATCGGGCTGGCCGCGCTGGTCTACGTGGTGTACCAGAACGCGCTGGACCCCAAGATCGGCAGACCGAGCCTGATCGTCACCGGGGTGATCCTGCTGCTCGCGCTGGCCTACTACGTGTTCGTGCTGCGCCGCCGCGGCACCTGGGAACTGCGCGGCCCCGAGGAAGACGATCAGACCACAGTAGACACACCGGACGCCGAGCCCACCGGGTCCGCGACGGAGCCGAGTTGATGTACCGCTAGGAGCCCGACTGCTGTTTCAGCTCGGCGCGGTCGGCCTCCCAGCACTGCACGCCCTGGATGTCCGGCAGCCGGTCCCGGGTGAACACCGGGTCCAGCCCCTGCCTGCGCTGCTCCTGGTAGTCCTTGAGCAACCGCATGGCCAGCACCCCGAGTGGAGCGACCGCGAGCAGGTTGACCACGGCCATCACCCCCATGGTCACGTCGGCCACGCTCCACACCAGCTCCAGGGAGGCCACCGCGCCGAGGAACAGGATCACGATCACCACCCCGCGGAAGATCGGCAGCGCCCGCGGGTTGGTGGTGAGGAAGGTGAGGTTCGCTTCGCCGTAATAGAAGTTTCCGAGCACCGAGGTGAAGGCCAGCAGGAAGATGATCACCGTCAGCAGGTGCAGGGACCAGGTGCCGAGGTTGGCCTCCAGCGAGCTCTGCGTCATCGAGGCACCGACGGCCTCACCGTAGGTCGGGTCGGAGACCAGGATGATGAACGCGGTGATCGAGCAGACGATCAGGGTGTCGAAGTAGATCCCGAAGGTCTGCGCGAGGCCCTGCTTGACCGGGTGGCTCACCGCCGCGGTGGCGCCCGCGTTGGGCGCGGAGCCCATGCCGGCCTCGTTGGAGAACAGGCCGCGCCGGATGCCCTGCATGATCGCGGTGCCCACGGCCGCGGCGCCGATCTCCTTGAACCCGAAGGCGGCGCCGACGATGTCGCCGAGCACGGTGGGGATCTTCTCCACGTTCATCAGCACCACGATGATGCCCATGATCAGGTAGATCAGCGCCATGAACGGCACGGTCATCTGGGCGACGTGCGCGATCCGGCGAACCCCGCCGAACACCACCAGTGCGACCAGTGCGACCAGGCCGAAGCCGACCACCGGGGCCACCCAGCCCGCTTCCTGTTCCCCGGTCACAGCGGTCACCGAGGAGTTCACGGCGTCCACGATGCTGTTGGCCTGCACCATGTTGAAGGTGAAGCTGAAGGTGAAGATGATGACCACCGCGAACAGGATGCCCATCCAGCGGGCCTTCAGCCCGTGCTGCATGTAGTAGGCGGGGCCGCCGCGGTAGCCGGTGCGATCCCTGACCTTGAACAGCTGGGCCAGGGTCGACTCCACGAACGCGGCCGAGCCGACGACCAGCCCCATGATCCACATCCACAGCACCGCGCCCGGCCCGCCGAGCGCGATGGCGATCGCGACCCCGGCGACGTTGCCGGTGCCGACCCTGGCCGCGGCCGAGATGGAGAAGGCCTGGAAGGAGGAGATCGCCTTCTTCCCGTCCGGCGCGTTCTCCGGCTTGCTGCGCAGGTTGCGGATCATCTCCGGGAGCATCCGGACCTGCACCCCGCCGGAACGCACCGTGAAGTAGATACCGATCAGCGCGAGCAACGGGATGACCAGGTAGGTCCAGAAGAGGTCGTTCACCTCGCCGATTCCGTCGATCAGGCCGTCCATGCCGCACTCCTTGCTCGGGTGATCGGGTACTTGACGTCGAAGAGTTGGCCCGCGCCCGCGGCTAGCGCCGCGGCACCGAGTTCGCCTGCGGGCTGCAGCCTGCCGACCACCTCGCCCCCGCCGTACACCGGGACCGTGGCCTGCTCGGCGAGTCGGGCCGGATCGAGGCCGCACAGCGCCAGTGCCGCCGCGGCGGCGGGCATTCTGGCCCGGTCGGCGCCGTCGGCGATCTTGATCGCCACCGCGTGGCCGTCCGGCAACGCGGCCACCTGTACGCCCTCGAAGCCGTCCTTGGCGATCAGGCCGGGGAAGGCCCGCATCAGGTGGGTGACATCCCTGCGGGTGCCCGCCACCATCTCCGGGTGCGCACGCAGGGCACGGGCGAGGCCGCCCTCGGCGGTGTCCACCCGCGCGGTCGCGATCCGGGCCGAGGCGCGGGCGAGCCCGGTCAGGGACACCGAGAACAGCGGGGCACCGCAGCCGTCCACGCTGGGTTCGGCGACCCGCTCGCCCGCCAGCTCGGCCACGGTGGTGGCGAGCCCGCGTTGCAGGGGGTGGCCGCGGTCCAGATAGTTCCGGGTCGGCCAGCCGCGGGCACGGGCCGTGCGCAGCATGGCGGCATGCTTGCCGGAACAGTTGTGCGCCGCCCGCCGCGGAGCCCGGCCGCGCGCCAGCCACTCGTCGCGCATCGCGGGATCGTACGGCAGTGCGGGCGGGTTGCCCAGGTCCGCCTCGTCCAGTTCCGCCGCACGCAGGATGGCGTGGGTACCGGCGAGGTGGATGTCCTCACCCGAATGGCTGGCGGCGGCCAGCGCGAGCAGGTCGTCCGGCAGTTCCAGCCCGGCCCGCAGCATTCCGGCCGCCTGCAGCGGTTTGGCGGCCGAGCGCAGGAAGAACGGCGCCCCGATATCGCCCGCGGCGAACTCGACCGTGCCGTCCGGGCCGAGCACGGCGACGGATCCATAGTGGACACCTTCCACCACGCCGTCCCGGACCACGTGCACCAGCGGTACCGGTTCACTCATCCCGGTCCTCCGGCCCGACGATCGCCTGCAGGCTGGCCTCGACCGCGGCCAGGTGGTCCCGCATGGCGGCCACGGCCTCGTCCTCGGAGCCCGCGAGGATCGCCCGCACGATCCTGCGGTGCTCTACATTGGACTGCTCACGGCGGCCGCGCAGCTGGTTGACGAAGCTGGACTGGCGGGCCAGGGCGTCCCGGATCTCCTCGATCACACGCCGGAAGACCTCGTTGCCGGAGGCCTGCGCGATGGTGATGTGGAACAGCGTGTCCAGCGCCGTCCAGGCCAGGTCCTCGGTCTCGGTCTCCATCCGCTCGACCAGCTGGGCCAGCAGGTCGAGGTCGTCCTCGGAGCGCCGGGCCGCGGCGTACCCGGTGACCGGGATCTCCACATGCCTGCGCACCTCGACCAGGTCGCGGGCCGAGTAGGAGCCGAAGATCGGGTTGCCCACCGCGGTGCTGGCCGCGACGAAGGTGCCCTTGCCGGTGTGTGAACGGGTGAGCCCGATCGCCTGCAGGGCGCGCAGCGCCTCCCGCACCACCGACCGGCTGACGCCGTAGTGCTGGGCCAGCGCGGACTCGGCAGGCAGCTTCTCGCCGATGGCGTACTCGCCCCTGCCGATGGCGTCCCGCAGGTCGGCGAGCACGGCCTCCATCGCGCTCACCCGGCGCGGGACCGCCTGACCGGCAGTCCGGCTGTCGGACAGGTTCACGACGGAGCACCGTAACCCGCCTGCCACCCGCCGTCAATCAACTGCTGTGAGTGGCCCGTTCCCTGCGAAGTTCGCAGGGAACGGGCCACTCACAGCGGTCAGCGGATGGGCTGGCCGAGAAGGGCCAGCAGCGCATTCAGCAGGGCCGAACCGAAGGTGGCCAGCGCCTGGGGCGACAGCAGCGAGGACGCGACGGTCCTGGTGTCGCACCCCGGCGACGACGGTTCGCCCGCGAAACGCGCTTTCAGCCAGTTGATGGCGCTGGCCGCGCCGGTGACGGTCAACGCCGCATGCTCGCTTAGGACGTCCCTGCGGTAGCTGACCTGCGCACCGTCCGCGCAGAACCGTTCGACCAGGCCGTCCACGTCCTCGGGTGGGATGAGCTGGTCGTTCACCGAGTGGTAGACGAACAGCGGCGCGGTCGGGGTGTGCTTGCCCATCGTGTTGGCCGCGAGCACCTCCTGGGCGACCGGATGGTTCAGCGGGTCCTCGTTGCTGAAGTAGGAGTAGATGTCCTTGAACGGGAACCGGGCGACGGCCTGCGGGTTACACAGCGTCTTGACCTCCGCGAAGGCCTCCTTGCCCTCCGGCGTCAGGTTGGCGTCCAGGTACCCGGCAAGCTCCGGGTAGGCCTCACTCAGCCCGGCGATGCCACTCATCGCGAGCCCGGAGACGACCGAGCCGTTCACGTTGTCCAGCACGTGCTCGACGTTCACCGGCAGCCCACCCTCGGCGACGCCCTTGACGTCCAGCTCCGGGGCGTAGCCCGGTTGCAGCTCGGAAGCCCAGCCGGAGGCCAGCGCGCCACCGGAGTAACCCCACAACCCGACGTCGGTCTCCCGACCGTCCAGGCCAAGGGCGGGGAAGTCCTGCGCCGCCCGGATACCGTCCAGCACCGCCTGCCCGGCCTGCTTGCCTGCCACGTAGGCGCTGTCCGGGCCCTCGTAGTCCGGCACGGTCACCGCCCAGCCCTGCTGGATGGCCGCATCCACGAGCAGGATCTCGGCCTGCGTCACGAAGTTGTCGTTGCCCGCACCCTGCCGCCACTGGTATGAGGGCGCACAGTGCGCCGCGGCACTGTCCTCGGCGACCTGGTAGGAGACCAGCGGCCGGGAACGGTCCGGTTCCGCACCCCAAGGCAGCAGCACCGTGGTAACCGTGGCCTGCGGCCGGTCCTGGGTGTCGGTCGTGCGATACAGCAGCTGCCAGGCCTGCACCTTCTGCGGCAGCAGGGCGAACGCGGCGAGCTCGACCGGGCGGGACCGCAGCACCGTGCCCGGTTCGGTCGACTCGAAACCGGGGGGTGGCTGGTAGAAGGGATCGTTCTCGGGTTTCGGCGGGGCGGCCGCGCTCGCCGGGGCGGCGGCCACCGTGCAGGCCATGGCCGCCGCCAGCACGGCGCCGAGGAACCTGCGAAGCCGGGTGGACCTGCTCATCGTTGCCACCTTCCTTGGGGACACCGAATCCGCTGCTCAGGGACGCGAGCGGGAATGTGTACCGGACGGTAACCCGCCCGAATCACATTCGACAAGGTTCCTGACCAGTTTTCTCGCCGATCCACCCGACCGAGCGGCTACGACAGGTGGGCACGCAGGCCGGCCAGGTCCGCCGGCCCCGGTTCGAGGTCGAGATCGCGCAGGACGTCGCCAAGCTGCTCCGGCCGGACCGGGGTCCGCTCGGTCTCCCCGTTCGCCCGCTCCACGGTCAGCTCGTCGCCGACAAGGCGCCTGCTGACCCCGTGGTCCAGCCGCATCACCACCAGCTGCCCGGTGAACGGCGAGCGGGGATGGGTGGACACGTAGTGATGCGCGACCTCGTAGTCGACCGGCCGCTGCGGCGACTCGTCCGAGGCGTGCAGCACCTCCCAGCCGTCCCCCTGCTGCTTGGTCAGCGCCCACAGGTTCCCCTGCCGGACGATCCGGTGCGGCCAGCCCGCCTGGTCGACCTCGGCACCGTCGCGCAGCGGCATCGGGTACATCATCCCGGCGCCGAACCCGATGTCGGCGAGGTAGTCCGTGCCCTCGGCGTGCACGGCCAGGGCCATATGCGTGCGTAGTCCCGAGCGGTGCGGCTGCACCCGCGCCATCCGCCGATGCACGGTGAATCCCAGCCGCTCCAGCGCCGCGGCGAACAGCAACCCGTGCTCGAAGCAGTAGCCGCCGCGGCGCCGGTGCACCAGCTTGTCGGCCACCACGCCCAGGTCCAGCCCGGGATGCTTGCCGAGCACCACGTCCAGGTTCTCGAACGGGATGGCGCGGACATGGGCCTCATGCAACGAACTCAGCGCCTCGGCCGTCGGCGCGACCAGCGGATGGCCGATCCGTTCCAGGTAGGCGTCCAGCTCGACGGCCTCGATGTTCCAGTCCTGCACCTCGGTGGTTTCCAAAGTCCGTGTCGTCATGAACCCAGACTCACACCTCAACCTAGATCGAGGTCAACGGTGGCAGCTCATTGCCGTCCCGGACGGCCGGACCGTCCTCGATCACCAGCACCCAGGACACGCCGCCCGGCCGATGCGACCAGTGCCGCCGCCAGCAGGCAAGCCAGGGCGGTGGCCAGCAGCACGCTGCCGAGCACGTCACTGAGCCGGTGCCAGCCCGCGATCATGGTGGCCGCGCCGACCATGGCTACCCCGGCCATCCCGGGGACGGCCAGCCACCAGCGCGCGCGAGCGGGCGAGACGAACAGGAAGACGAGCAGGAGGGACATCGCGGCCGCGACGTGACCACTGGGGAAACTGTTGTGCGTGGTCGAGCCCGCCACACCGAGGTCCGGACGCGGCACCACCAGCTTGAGCAGGCGCGCGGCGGACACCGAGGCGAGGAACAGACCGGCTCCGGCCAAGCCCGCCCGCCATCTTCCGGACAGTGCGCCCACCAGCAACGCCAGGCCGAGCAGCGCGCCCAGCACCACCGGGTCGCCTGCGAAGGACAGCACGACCCGCGCGGGTTCGAGCAGCGCGGCCTGTTGTCCACGTCCGCTGCCCGGTCGCCAGCCAGGCAGCAGTTCCTGCTCGAGTTGCTGGCCGCCCCGCGTCCAGACGAACACCAGGCAGGTCAGCCCGAGTGCGAGCAGGCAGGCCAGCGCGCCCACCAGCAGCCGCCCTGCCCTGCCCCGGCCGACGCCAATCCGGCCAGTGCTGAGGTACAGCGAGTTCGACGACACCCACCCATGATCGGGCAGGCTGCTCACGAGACTGTCCCTGCCTCGTTCGGATTCTGTGACAGCCACCGGCGGACCGGAGCCGGCAAGGGGGCTCGAACCCCTGACCTTCCGCTTACAAGGCGGATGCTCTACCAACTGAGCTATACCGGCGAGCGCGTGTGTCAACGCGGCGTCAAGTGTATCGGCCACCGTGCCGCGGTCGCCGACGTGCCCGCGTGACCTCCGCGAATCTGTGGTGGACGCCACTGATCGCACCGTGCAACGGTCGGACAATGGAGCCCGATGGTCAGCGGGAATCACGGGAGCAGTGAGGAGGTGGAACCGTCGTGAAGGCCAGGCAGCGGGCCAGGACGCCCGGGAACCGTAAGAACGCGTGGCAGGTGCTCGAACCGCCGCAGGACGAGCACGGGCCGGACAACCGGGCCGCGAATCGCCGCAAGGGGCGAACCGCCCGCAGCCGGGCATGGCATGTGCTGGAGGCACCGACCGGGGAGCAGCCCGCGGTGGACACCGACGCCGCCATCGGCCCCATGCTCCCCGACGAGGCAACCGTCCACTTCGTACTGGACCTCGCGCTGCGGATCGGCGAGGTGCAGATGCTCAGCGGGGCGGGCGCCTCCGACGTGACGGCCACCATGATCGCGGTGACCCAGGCGCTCGGCCTGCCGCACTGCGAGGTGGACGTGATCTTCACCTCGATCACCATCACCTGCCACCGCGGTTCCGACCTGCCACCGGTCACCGCGCTGCGCGTGGTCCGCGGCCGCAGCCTCGACTACAGCAGGCTCACCGCCACCGAGCAGCTGGTGCAGCGGATCACCCGTGGCCGGATCAGCGCCGAGGAGGCCTCCACCGAACTGCAGCGGATCTACGACGCCCCACACCCCTACCCGCGCTGGATCTCCACCCTGGCCTGGGGCGGCATGGCGGCGTTCATCTCGCTGATCATCGGCGGCGACGCCTGGACCGCGCTGGCCGCGTTCGTAATCAGCGGCGTGGTCGACCGGCTCGGCAGGCTGCTGAACCGCTACGCCCTGCCGTTCTTCTTCCAGCAGGCCATCGGCGGCCTGATCGCCACCATGACGGCCACCCTGCTGGTGCACTTCGACGTCCTGCCGCTGGAGCGACCGACGCTGGTGGTCGCGGCGGCGATCACCGTGCTGCTGTCCGGTTTGTCCACCGTGTCGGCGGTGCAGGACGCGATCACCGGGTACTACGTCACCGCCTCGGGCCGGGCGATGGAAGTGGCGATGATGAGTGCCGGGCTGATCACCGGAGTGGCCATCGCCATCAACCTCGCGACCACACTCGGCATCACCAGCTCCTCGCCCGCCCTCGCGGGCACGGTGACCACGTTCGAGCTGCCGGTGATGGTCATGGCCGGTTCCGGGGCGGCGGCCTGCTTCGCGCTGGCCTCCTACACCCGCCTTCGGCCGCTGCTGGTGGCCAGTGTCGCGGGGGCGGTCGGCGCCGGTGCCTACGGCGCGCTGCGGCTGCTGGAGGCGAACCAGATCACCGCCTCCGCGGTCGCGGCCACCCTGGTCGGGCTCGGCGGCGGGGTGCTGGCCCGCAGGCTGAAAGTGACCCCGCTGGTGGTCGCGGTGTCCGGGATCACCCCGCTGCTACCAGGGCTCGCCACCTACCGCGGGCTGTACATGCTGATCGAGAACGGCGCGATCATCACCCTGATGACCGCGGTCGCGATCGGGCTCGCCCTGGCCGCGGGGGTGGTCCTCGGCGAGTATCTGGCCCAGCCCCTGCGCACCGGACTGGGCAGGCTGGAACGCAGGCTGTCCGGGCCGCGGATGGCCGGTCCGCTGCGGCACAGCCGCAGGCTCGACTGAGCACCGGCCGGCAGCGCGGCACTCGACTGAACGAGTGTCGTGCTGCTGGATTGCTCACACCTCATGCCGGCGCCGCACCGGATACTGTTCGTGGTATGGCACCCCCGGAGAGCACCGAGCCAGAACACACGGCGGCGGAGTTCGTGGTGGTGGCCAACCGGCTACCCGTGGACCTCGAACGTTCCGCCGATGGCAGTCAACGCTGGACCCAGAGCCCTGGCGGCCTGGTCTCCGCGCTGGAGCCCTTCCTACGCTCCCGCAAGGGGGCCTGGGTCGGCTGGCCCGGAGTGCCCGACGTCGAGGTGGAGGAGTTCGTCGACGACGGCCTGATCCTGCACCCGGTGCGGCTGACCGGGGACGAGGTCCGGGACTACTACGAGGGCTTCTCCAATGCCACGCTCTGGCCGCTCTACCACGACGTGGTCGCCCGCCCGGTCTTCGACCGCAGCTGGTGGGAGAGCTATGTCCGGGTCAACCGCCGCTTCGCCGAGGCCAGCGCGCAGGTGGCGGGCCAGGGCGCGACCGTGTGGGTGCAGGACTACCAGTTGCAGCTGGTGCCGAGCATGCTCCGCGACCTGCGTCCCGACCTGCGCATCGGCTTCTTCCTGCACATCCCGTTCCCGCCGGTCGAACTGTTCATGCAGCTGCCGTGGCGGGCGGAGATCGTGCGCGGCCTGATCGGCGCCGACCTGGTCGGCTTCCACCGCCCTGGCGGTGCGCAGAACTTCCTCTGGCTGGCCCGGCAGCTGATCGGCCTCGAGCCGAGCCGGGGCGCGGTCGGGGTGCGCTCCCGGCCGGGCATGGTGCAGGTCGGCGACCGCACGGTCCGGGTCGGTTCCTTCCCCATCTCCATCGACGCGAGCGGCCTAGACAACCTCGCCCGCAGCAAGCACGTCGCCGAGCGGGCCACGCAGGTGCGTGCCGAGCTGGGCAACCCGAAGACCATCCTGCTCGGAGTCGACCGGCTGGACTACACCAAGGGCATCGACCTGCGGCTGCAGGCGCTGCACGAGCTGCTGCACGAGGGCAGGGTCAGCGCGGAGGACGTCACCTTCGTCCAGCTGGCCACCCCGAGCCGCGAGCGGGTGGAGCACTACCAGCGGATGCGCAGCGATATCGAACAAATGGTGGGCCGGATCAACGGGGAGTTCGCCCGCGTCGGGCACCCCGTCGTGCACTATTTACATCAATCGGTGAACCGCACCGAGCTGGCCGCGTTCTTCTCCGCTGCCGACGTGATGGTGGTGACCCCACTGCGCGACGGGATGAACCTGGTCTGCAAGGAGTACGTCGCCTGCCGGCACGACCTGGGGGGAGCGCTCGTTTTGTCCGAGTTCGCGGGCGCTGCCGCGGAGCTGAGCAGTGCCTTCCTGGTCAACCCCCATGATCTAGATGGGGTGAAGAACGCACTGGAGGCTGCCATTACGCTCGACCCAGCCGAGGGCCGGCGTAGGATGCGCGCCTTACGTCGACAGGTCCTCACCCACGACGTCGACAGGTGGGCGCGTTCGTTCCTTGAAGCCCTCGGGACCGAGCCGGCCAGCTGAGTCCCCACATCACCCTGCCAAGCTCCTTAAGGAGGAGTGTTGACCGCCGAGGCCCTGCCCGCCGAGCTGCGGCGCGCGATCATGCAGATCGCCAGGACGCCGCGCCTGCTGGTCGCCTGTGACTACGACGGCACGCTGGCTCCGATCACCGCGAACCCCGACGAGGCACGCCCGTTGCCGGAGTCGGTCGGTGCGCTGCGGTCGCTGGCCGCGCTGCACGAGACAACCACCGCGGTGATCTCCGGTCGTGCCCTGCGTGACCTGGCGACCCTTTCCAGACTCCCGGCGGAGGTGCATCTGGTCGGCAGCCATGGCTCGGAGTTCGACATCGGCTTCGTGCACGCCCTGGACGCCAAGGCCCGCGAGCTGCACAAACGGCTGGAGGCCGAGCTGGAGCAGCTGGTACTGGACGTGCCGGGGGTGTCGCTGGAGGTCAAGCCCGCCAGCATCGCCGTGCACGTCCGCAGAGCGGAGCAAACCGCAGGCAGGCGCGTGCTGGAGCGGGTCCACAGTGGACCTTCGACCTGGTACGGCGTCTCGGTGACCGAGGGCAAGGAGGTCGTCGAGCTCTCCGTGGTGCAGACCGACAAGGGCAACGCCCTGGACACCCTGCGCCATCAGGTCGGCGCCACCGCCGCCATCTTCCTCGGCGACGACGTCACCGACGAGAAGGCCTTCGCCCGGCTGTCCGGTCCCGACCTGGGGATCAAGGTCGGGGACGGGGAGAGCCTTGCCGCCTACCGGGTGCCGGACACCATGGACGTGGCCACCGTGCTGGCGTTCATGCTGGAGGAGCGCCGCAACTGGCTGTACGGCGAGCAGGCGCCGCCGATCGAGCGGATCTCCATGCTGGCCTGCGAGCGTTCGGTCGCGCTGCTCACCCCGGACGCCCGGCTGACCTGGCTGTGCCACCCCGGCCCGGACGCCCCCGCGGTGTTCGCCGACCTGCTCGGCGGGCCTGGGGCAGGCCACTTCTCGATCAAGCCGGCGCGCAACGGGCTGCCGCTCGGCCAGCGCTACCTGCCGAACACGATGACGGTGGAGACCCGCTGGTCCCGGCTATTGGTCACGGACTACCTTGAGCCGGAGAGCCCGGCGCACGAGACCAACCTGGTCCGGGTGATCGCCGGAGATACCGAGGCTCAGGTGACCTTCGCGCCGCGCCCGGAGTTCGGTGGGGTGCAGGTGCGCCTGCTACCCGAGCACGACGGGCTGCGGGTGCTCGGCACCTCGGAGCCGTTCGTGCTGCGCTCACCAGGGGTGCGCTGGGAGATCGAGAGCGACGGTATGCACGACACCGCGACGGCGCTGGTGCGGCCCGCGCCGGAGCGGCCGGTGGTACTGGAGCTGCGCTGCGGCACCACGAACCTCGGCCCGCACGAGCTGTCCGAGCTGGACCGCAGGGCCCGCGCCGGTGCCTACTGGAGCGACTGGGCGAGCACCCTGCAACTGCCCGAGATCGAGCCGGACCTGGTGGCCCGCTCGGCGCTGACCCTGCGCGGGCTGGTGGACACCGAGACCGGCGGCGTGATGGCGGCGGCCACCACCTCGCTGCCGGAGGAGATCGGCGGGGTGCGCAACTGGGACTACCGCTACTGCTGGGTGCGGGACGCGGCGATGACCGTGCGCGAGCTGGTGCATCTCGGCTCGATCGCCGAGGCCGAGGGCTACCTGCGCTGGCTGCACGGGGTGCTCGGCACCCTGGCCGGGCCGGAACGGTTGCACCCGCTGTACTCGCTGGCCGGTACCCAGCTCGGCGCCGAGGCCGTGATCGACTCGCTGCCGGGGTACAAGGGCTCCCGGCCGGTGCGGGTCGGCAACCTGGCCAACCACCAGGTGCAGCTGGACGTGTTCGGCCCGGTGGTGGAGCTGATCGTCATCCTCGCCGCCAAGCGGGGCGAGCTGCACGACGACGACTGGCAGCTGGTGCGCGCCATGGCCGAGGCGGTGACCAGGCGCTGGGACGAGCCGGACCACGGCATCTGGGAGGAGCGGCACGTTCCCCGGCACCGGGTGTACTCGCGAGTGATGTGCTGGCAGACCCTGGACCGGGCGATCAAGCTGGCCGAGACCTACGGCCGGGAGATTCCAGCCGGCTGGCTGGAGCTGCGCGAGACCATCGCGGCGGACGTGCTCCAGCACGGCTGGAACGAGGAGGTGCAGGCGTTCACCACCGCCTACGACGGCACCGACCTGGACGCGGCCTCGCTGTTCGTGGGGCTGTCCGGGCTGATCGACCCGCAGGACGAGCGGTTCCAGTCCACGGTCACCGCGATCGAGGCGGAGCTGCGCAGCGGCTCGACGGTCTACCGTTACCGGCGCGATGACGGGCTGCCCGGTAACGAGGGCGGGTTCCACCTGTGCGCGGCCTGGATGATCGAGGCGTACCTGCTCACCGGGCGGCGGACCGAGGCGAAGGAGCTGTTCGAGCAACTGGTGGACGCCGCGGGCCCGACCGGGCTGCTGCCGGAGCAGTACGATCCGATCGCCGAGCGCTCGCTGGGCAACCATCCGCAGGCGTACTCGCACCTCGGCTTGATCCGCTGCGCCATGCTGCTGTCCGGCTGACCCGCGCCGGAACGCTCCGGCCGCCGTCGGGCAATAAACAGATGTGACGACGATGCGTGCGCGGCCCGGCGGCGACCTCGAGCGTCCGGACCTGTCCGGGAGCTCGGCGGGGACGGTCCTGACCAGGCTCTACGACGCCCACGCCCGGTCGCTGCACGGCTACCTCGCCCGCAGGCTGGACACCGCCACCGCGGATGACCTGGTCGCCGAGACCTTCCTGACCGCGTGGCGACAGCGGGACGGCTACGACCCCGCGCGGGCTTCGGCCCGGGCCTGGCTGTTCGGCATCGCCACCAACCTCGCCCGCAGGCACGCGCGGGCGGAGGTCCGCGCGCTACGCGCCGCCACCCGAGAAGGAATGCGGGCGGGCACGCCGGAGCCACCGGACGTGGTCGCCACCGAGCGCGCGGACGCCGGGGAGCAGGCCCGGCGGGCCGCCGGGGTCATCGCCGGGCTGCGCCCCCAGGAGCGGGACGTCCTGCTGCTGGTGGCCTGGGCGGACCTGACCCCGGCCGAGGCCGCCGCCGCGCTGGGCATCCACACCCACACCGCACGGACCCGGCTGCATCGCGCGCGCACCGCCGTGCGCCGCCATCTCGTCATTTCGGAGGACGACCGTGCCCGATGACCTGGACTTGAATGTGGTGCGTGGCCTGCGCGCCGATGTGCCGGAGATGAGTGAGCAGGCCTTCGAGGATGGACGTGCCCAGCTGGTCGCCGCGACCGAGGGCAAGGGGGTGGTGCCGCTGCCGCGGCGGCCTCCCCGGAAGCAGTCGTTTCGGGGGCGGCTGCTTCCGGTGGCCGCCGCGGCAACGGTAGCCATAGCCGGAGCTGGCGTCGCCGCGGTAACACTGGCCGGCGACGAAGGAAAGGCACCCGTGGCGGGCACCGCTCCGGAGAGCCATGTACTACCACCTCTGCCCGCCGAGCCGCTGAACCGAGCCGGTGAACTCGCCGACAGGGTGCGGGACATCCAGCTGGCACCGGGGCAGTACCTCTATCTGGAGAAGCAAGAGTGGGACCACGGAAGGAAACACGACAAGCCAACCCGGACCTGGATCCCGAAGGACCGTTCCGCGGATTGGCTGGCGATCTCCCCGGAGGGGAACGAGGCGCACTCCGCAGGCGGCTTCGGCGTCGGGGAGTTCCTGCCGAACCAGGGGAACTTCGAACGGCTGCCCCGTGACCCGAAAGCCCTGTACGAGCTGCTGCGCCACCAGGTCGGCTCCCACGAGGACCCGGCCAGGACGGCATTCGAGCAGATCGTCACCCTGCTCAGTGGCGCTGCGCCCGAACCGCTGCGGGCGACCCTCTACCGCGTGCTGGGTTATCTTCCGCAGCTCACGGTCACCCCTGGCGCGTTCACCAAGGACGGCAGATCGGCGATCTCCATCGAGATGCGATGGGTGGACGGCCACCGCAGCTCCACCGAGCTGCTCGTGGACCCGGATACCGGCCTGGTGATCGGCCAACACGGCCGGTACGAGACTGAGAGCACGATCCGGTACGCCGTGGTGGACCGGATGGGGCAGGTTCCGCCGCGCTGACCCGATGTGGCTCAGCCGCCCGCGATCGAAGGGATCACGTCCACCTCCGTTCCATCGGTCAGCGGGGTGTCGGCCCCGCCAAGCGCCCGGCATTCCTCCCCGTCCACGTAGAAGTTGACATACCGGCGCAGCGTGCCCCGCTCATCGCGCAGCCTGCGTTCCAGCGCCGGGTGCCGCCTGCCGAGCTCGTCCAGCAACTGGCCGAGGGTGGCCGCGGACAACTCCAGCTCGGCCTGCCCATCGGCGGCCGTGCGCAGCACCGAGGGCAGGCGAACCGTGACGGCCACTCACACCACCGCCGCCCGCACGCAGAGCACGTCCGGCAGATGCTGGGCGACCAGCTGCCAGTGCTCCCCCTCGTCCGGGGTGCACCACACCTCGCCGGAACGGGAACCGAAGTACACCCCGGCCGGGTCGGCGTCGTCGGTGCACATGGCGTCCCGCATCACCGCGGCCCAGAAACCCTCCTCGGGCAGCCCGGTGGACAGCGCCGTCCAGGTGTCCCCGGCGTCCTCGCTGCGGTAGACCCGGCAGCGGCCCGCCGGTGGGAACCGGAACTCCGAGGAGACCAGCGGGAAGTTGTAGATGACCTCCGGCCGGTGCGGATGCGCCACCATCGGGAAGCCGAAGTCGTCCGGCAGTCCCTCGGCAATGGACTGCCAGCTGCGCGTGTCGTCCTCGCTGCGGTAGACGCCATGATGGTTCTGCAGGAAGTAGCGGTCCGGCCGGGAGGGGTTGATGGCCAGCTTGTGCACGCACTGCCCGAACTCCGGGTAGCGCTGGTCCTCGGGCAGGAAGACGGCCTGGATCCCGGCGTTGCCCGGCTCCCAGGTCCGCCCGCCGTCGGCGGTGCGGTACACCCCGCCCGCGGAGATCCCCACGGTCACCCGGTCGGCATTGGTGGGGTGCGGGATGACGGTGTGCAGGCAGGCTCCGCCGCCGCCGGGCATCCACTGCTTGCGGTGCGGGTGCTCCCACAGCCCGCGCACCAGCTCGAAGCTCCTGCCGCCGTCCTCGGAGCGGAACAGCCCGTGCGGCTCGACCCCCGCGTACACCACGTCCGGCTGGTCGACCGGCCCCGGCGCGAGCTGCCAGATGCCCTGCAACGCGGCGTCGGCGTCCTCCGGGAAGGCGATCGGCGCCTGCTCCGGCTCGTGCCAAGTCTGCCCGAGATCGGTGCTGATGACCACGGTTGTGCCGAAGTGCTCGTTGACCACCCCGGCCAGCACCCGCGGGCTCGGCCCCCTGGTGTCGATGGTGAGCGCCCTGACCCCGTCCACCGGATAGTGCGGTCCGGTCAGCTCCCAGCTCGCGCGGCCGTCCCGGCTGCGCGCGAACCACATGCCCTTCCGGGTGCCGATGCCGAGCAGTACGTCCATGCCGACCTCCCTTGTGTTTCAGGTCACAGGGAGCGTACTGCGGGGGTCCGACAATGGCGGCGACACCGTTGCCCCGGCCAGGTGACGTTCGATCAGTGTGATCGAGTCCCCGTCATGGGCGCCGTCCGCCTCCAGCAGCACCTGCACCGTGACGTTCGGCAACGCGGCGCGTTCGAGGACGGTGCGCAGCTGCTCCTGGTGGGCCGCACCGGTGCAGACCCTGGGACGCAAGGCGATCTCGTCCATGATCACGTGTAGCCGCAGCACGGGATCCTCGGTCAGCCGACGCTGCCTGCGCAGGCGTACGGCGACAGTGTTCTCCAGTGCCGCACCGGTCAGCGGGCTGCTGGCCGAGATGAACACCTCGCGCATGTACTCCTCGGTCTGCAGCAGCCCAGGCACGTAGCCGAACCCGAACGTCCGGATCGAGCTGGCCGTGTCCTCGACCGCGAGATAACCCCTGCCTTCTTCCACGTACTCGTGCCACCAGGCCTTCTCCAGGGCCCGCTCCCGGAGAGCCAGATAGTGATCCCACTCGGTGACCGGCACACTGCTCAGCTTGGCGTGCGAGAAATGCAGCCGCTTCGCCGCCTCGTACTGGGTCATCCCGACCTCTTCGCGCAGCGCTCGTAACGTGCGAGCGAGCCGCCTGGCTTGCGCACCGGGCTTGCGCATCTTCCCCATCGATATCACCTCGCGAGATCGGGCAGATACGAATGGTAAGTCGGTGCCAACCCGTAGCTTGACCGCATGGACCATCCCCTTGGCCCGCTCACGATCGAGGACTGGCTGGCAACTGCCTCCCCCACCGACGGTTCTCACCTCGAACTGGTTCTCGGTTATCGCCACGTCACGCCGCCACCGAGCGGCTCGCACCAATACGCCGTGGCCGGGCTGTACCGAGCGCTGGAAGACGCGCGCGATACCGCAGGCCGGGCGGAGCTGTCCGTGCTCCCCGGGATCGGAGTACGGATCAGCACTCCGTGGCGGACGGCGCTGATCCCGGACGTGGCGATGCTGGACACCGACCCGCACCACACCAGCTTCGCGGCCGAGAACCTGCTACTCGCGGTCGAGGTGTGGTCGCCTGGCAACACCCGGGCCGAGCGGGACACCAAGATGGCTGCCTACGCGGGTGCCGGGGTGCCATACCTGTGGACCGTGGAACCCCCGAAGCTGTGGGCCTACCGGTTGGCAGGCACCGGTTACCGGCAGGAACTGTTCACCGAGGGTGGTGGGCCGGTGACCCTTCCGGGGCCGGTCCCGGTGCCGCTCGACCCCTCCCGGCTCTGCTGACCGTCCGTCAACAGCCAACGCGTGCGCGTGGGCGGCAAACTCGTGCGCGTGGGGAGCAAACACGGGTACGTGGGCGGCAAACACGATGGGCGGGGTCACTGCACGGGGACGTAGCGGACGGCTTTGAAGGCCGTCTCCAGGCTGCTCACCTCGAGGGTGCGGATGCCGTCCGGCAGCGGGCCGGGGTCCGGGGGCACCAGCGCGTGCGTGAAGCCCAGCCGCACGGCCTCGCCGAGGCGGCGGCCCACCCCGGTCACCCTGCGGATCTCACCGGCCAGCCCGACCTCGCCGATCGCCACCAGCCGCGGGGACAGCGGGTCATCATAGGCCGCCGAGTGCACCGCGAGCGCCACCGCGAGGTCCACCGCGGGCTCCACCACCTTCATCCCGCCGACCGTGGCCGCGTACACGTCCTGCTCGCCGAACCTGACCCCGGCCCGCTTCTCCAGCACCGCCAGGATCATCGCCACCCGGGAGGAGTCCAGCCCGCTGACCGCCCGCCGCGGCTGCGGCAGGCTGCTCCTGGACACCAGCGCCTGCACCTCCCCCAGCAACGGCCGCTTGCCCTCCACGGTGACCGTGACGGCCGTGCCCGCCACCGCGTCCACATGCCGGTTCAGGAACAGGCCGGAGGGGTCGGGCACCCCGGCGATCCCGTCCTCGCGCAGCTCGAAACAGCCGATCTCGTCGGCCGCGCCGAACCGGTTCTTCACCCCGCGCACCATCCGCAGCGTGGAATGCCGGTCGCCCTCGAAGTGCAGCACCACGTCCACAAGGTGCTCCAGCACCCGGGGCCCGGCCACCGAGCCCTCCTTGGTCACGTGCCCCACCAGCACCACCGGCAGCCCGCGCTCCTTGGCCAGCGCGACCAGGCCGGCCGTCACCGCACGGATCTGGGTGACCCCGCCCGGTGCGCTGTCGGCCTGCGGGGAGGACATCGTCTGCACCGAGTCCACGATCAGCACCCCGGGCTTGACCGTGTCCACATGCCCGAGGATGGCCGCGAGGTCACTCTCCGCAGCCAGGTACATCCGGTCATGCACGTTGCCGGTGCGTTCCGCCCGCAGCCGCACCTGCCCGGCCGACTCCTCGCCGGTCACGTACAGCGAGGGGGCCTCGGCGCCGGCGTCGGCGGCCCACTGGTAGGCCACCTCCAGTAACAATGTCGACTTACCGACACCCGGCTCCCCGGCAAGCAGGACCACCGCGCCCGGCACCAGCCCGCCACCGAGCACCCGGTCCAGCTCGTCGACCCCGGTCCGCCGGGCCCTTGCCGCCTCGACATCCACCTCGCCGATCGGCCGCGCGGGCGCACTCGGGGCGCCCGCGGCCACCCTGGCGATCGCGGGCCGGGAGTCCCCGCGCTCCTCGACGGTTCCCCACGCCTGGCATTCCGGGCAGCGACCGACCCACTTGGCCGTCTCGTAGCCACAGTCCGCGCAGCGGTAACTGGTTCGACTACCGGCAGCAGCCTTCTTCGCCATGACGGCACGTTAACCGCGGGTACCGACAGCCTCGCGCGTCAGTGACTGCTCCCCGACTCGTCATGCGCACCGGGCTCGCTGTGGTTGGTGCGCGGATGCTCCGGCACCCCGACCGGCAGCTCGACCGTGACCTGCCCGGCCTCGGCGAAGGTGAAGGTCACCGGCACGTTCATCCCCGGCCGCACGTCGTAGGCCAGCCCCTGCAGCACGATGGTGGCCTCGCCGATCGGCCCCGGCCCCGCGGTCGGCCGCTGGAAGTCCGGCACCTCCCCCTCGGTGGACCCGATCACCAGGACATTGCGACCGGCGATGGTGGACGCACCGCTGATGGTGGCGTTCGCCGCGGCCTCGGAGGACACCGAAGCCAGCTCCGCCGGCTGGTCGCTGTCGTTGATGATCCGCAGGTTCAGCTGGGCGTTCGAGCCGGCGCGGTACACCGAGTCACTCGGCGGGTAGGCCAGCGTGGCGTCCCGGATGGCGATCGAGCCCACGGTGGCCTGCGCCCCGTTGACCGCGGCTTCCTGCGTGTCGGTCTGCGTGATCTGACCTGCCCCGCAGCCCGCGACGACGATGGCCGCGGCAAGGCCGAGCGCGGCCGAGCCGAGCACGCGACGTATCTGCTGCCTCACGGTCTTCAGTCCCTCCTAGCTAGGCCGACCCTGCCGCGAAGGGTAGCCGGGTACCCGATCACGGCCCGCACCTGGTGGCCGAGCACACCCGGAAGCGGCCATCAACCGTCCACTGTGGAGCAGCGAGACCTTACCGGACCCGTTCGCCGCCACCTGCGTGAGTACACCGAACGGCCGTTTGTCAACCCCCCGAGCACCCCCGATTAGGCCACTGACCTGCGAGGACAGAACCCGGGCCGCTAGGTGGGCCGGAACGCACCGTGCTAAGCTAGACCTAGCGAAAGGGGCAGAGGACACATGGTTTTCAAGGTCGGAGAGACCGTCGTCTACCCGCACCACGGTGCCGCACTCATCGAAGCAATTGAAACGCGTGTGATCAAAGGCGAGGAGAAGCAGTACCTCGTCCTGAAGGTCGCGCAGGGTGACCTGACCGTTCGGGTCCCAGCCGACAACGCCGAGATCGTCGGCGTACGCGATGTCGTCGGCCAGGACGGTCTGAACCGCGTATTCGATGTGCTGCGCGCCCCGCATACCGACGAGCCGACCAACTGGTCTCGCCGGTACAAGGCCAACCTGGAGAAACTCGCCTCCGGCGATGTGAACAAGGTGGCCGAAGTGGTGCGCGACCTCTGGCGGCGTGAAAAGGACCGTGGCCTGTCCGCAGGCGAGAAGCGGATGCTGGCCAAGGCTCGGCAGATCCTGGTCAGCGAGCTAGCGCTGGCAGAGGGCACTGACGAGACAAAAGCGGAAGTGCTCCTCGACGAGGTTCTAGATACCGCAGTGGTTTAGCACTCCTGAACGCCATAAACATCGCGGCACTGGTCCCCGCGACCGGTGAAGAAGGTTTGGTTCCCATTCATGGTGAACCGGCGCTGACACATGCCGTCCGCAACCTTCTCGATTCCGGAAGCGTGGATCAGGTCGTCATTGTGACGCACCCGAACCGTTCCGCCGCCTGCACGGCGGCACTGCGGACGGTCCGGGACACCCGGTTGCACCTTTCGAGCCGCGGCGCCGACCTCGACTGGTCGGCGCTGGCGGCCGAGGTGTGCGGGGACGCGGAGATCGTACTGATCCACGAACCGGCCCGTGCGTTCACCCCGGTCACCGTGATCGACGCGGTGGTGCAGGAGGCACGCCGTGGCGCTCCGGTAGTGGTACCGGTACAACCCGTGACCGACACGGTCAAGGCTATCGGATCCGCCGGCGTCGTCGCCGGCACCCATGACCGGGCCACGCTGCGATCCACCCAGGCTCCCTGCGGCTTCCGGGCCGCGGTGCTGCGGGAACTGCCCGGCACCGATCCACTGGGTGTCGCGATCGCCCGCGGGTTGCCGGTACACACCGTCGCGGGCGATGCCCGCGGGATGCGGCTGAGCACCGCGTTCGACCGGGCCATGATGAGCGCGTTACTCGCGGAGGAAAAGACATGAGGGTCGGCCAGGGGGTCGATGTGCATCCCGTCGCGGCCGGCCAGCCCTGCTGGATCGCCGGGCTGTTCTGGCCGGGGGTGGACGGTTGCGCCGGGCACTCGGACGGTGATGTGGCCGCGCACGCACTGTGCGACGCGCTGCTCTCCGCGGCCGGGCTCGGCGACCTCGGCGCGGTGTTCGGTACCGGCCAGGCGCGCTGGGCCGGGGCGCACGGCGCGGAACTGCTCACCGAGGTACGGACCCGCATCACGGACGCCGGCTACCGGGTCGGCAACGCGGCCGTGCAGGTGATCGGCAACGCACCCCGGATCGGCAGCAGGCGGGAAGAGGCCCAGCGGGTGCTTGGCGAGGCCGTCGGCGGGCCGGTGAGCGTGTCCGGCACCACCACCGACGGGCTGGGTCTGACCGGCAGGGGCGAGGGCCTCGCGGCGCTCGCGACCGCGCTGCTGCTGCCCGGCGAGCGGGAGTGATCCCGGAGAAAGTCACAGGCTTTTCCATCTGGCCCACCGGTAGCCTCGGTCTCGTGGCGATCGAAGCTGTGTTGTTCGACTTCTCCGGCACCTTGTTCCGTCTCGAGCACGACGAAACCTGGGTCAAACACCTCACCGACGCCGGTGGCGACCCCCTCGACCTGGAGGCGCAGACCGAGCTGATGCGCCGGATGACCGCGCCGGTCGGCCAGGTGGTCGACCTGGACGCCGAGCACCAGCACGCATGGGAACACCGCGACCTGGACCCCGCGCTGCACACCAAGGTGTACCTGGAGGTGCTCCGGCAGTCCGGGGTGCCCACCGTGGAGCAGGCCAAGGCCCTCTACGACCGGCTGGTGGACCCCCTGGAGTGGACGCCGTACCCGGACACCGAGGCGGTACTCAAGGGCGCGGCCGGGCAGGGGATACGGGTCGGTGTGCTGAGCAACATCGCCTTCGACATCCGGCCGGCGTTCGCCTCCCGTGGGCTGGACGCCTACGTGGACGAGTTCGTGCTGTCCTACGAGGTGGGCGCGATCAAGCCGGACCCGGCGATCTTCCGCGCCGCGCTGGACCGCCTCGGGGCGGAGGGGCCGGGCACGCTGATGGTCGGCGACAGCGAGGAGGCCGACGGCGGGGCACGGGCCCTGGGCTGCGCGTTCGCCCTGGTGCCGCCCACACCGACCGGCGATCGCACCGACGGTCTGCTCACCGCCCTGCGCCGGCACGGCGCCCTCAAGGCACCGTGAGCAAGCTCTCGGACCCGCCCCGTACCATTTCGGTGTGGCCTTACACCTCTACGACACCGCGACCCGGCAGCTGCGGGAGTTCCATCCCGCGCGTAGTGGAACCGCGTCGATGTACGTGTGTGGGGCCACCGTGCAGGGCATCCCGCATATCGGCCACGTACGGGGCGCGCTGAACTACGACGTCCTCCGGCGCTGGCTGCTCCACAGTGGACTGGACGTGCGGATGGTCCGCAACGTCACCGATATCGACGACAAGATCCTGGACAAGGCGGCCGATGCGGGCAGGCCATGGTGGGATTGGGCGTTCCAGCACGAACGCGCGTTCGAGGGTGCCTACGAGACGCTTGGCTGCCTGCCGCCCTCGATCGCGCCCCGGGCCACCGGGCATGTGACCCAGATGGTCGAGCTGATGGAGCGGCTGATCGAGTCCGGGCACGCCTACGCCGAGGGCGGGGACGTGTACTTCTCGGTCACCTCCTTCCCCGGCTACGGCACGCTGTCCGGGCAGCGGGTGGACGAGGTCCAGCAGGGTGAGAGCGCGGCCACCGGCAAGCGGGACCCGCGCGACTTCACGCTGTGGAAGAGCGCCAAACCGGGCGAGCCGTCCTGGCCGACGCCGTGGGGCCGGGGCAGGCCCGGCTGGCACCTTGAGTGCTCGGCGATGGCGACCACCTACCTCGGCGCCGAGTTCGACATCCACGGTGGCGGCGTCGACCTGGTGTTCCCGCACCACGAGAACGAGCGTGCCCAGTCCACCGCGGCCGGCGACCCGTTCGCCCGGTTCTGGCTGCACAACGCGTGGGTGACCCTCTCCGGCGAGAAGATGTCCAAATCGCTCGGCAACGTGGTCTCGATCCCGCAGATGCTGCGTGCCTGCCGGGCGGTGGAGCTGCGCTACTACCTGATCCAGCCGCACTACCGTTCGACCATCGAGTACTCCGACGAGGCGCTGTCCGAGGCGGCCCAGGGTTACCGGCGGATCGAGCAGTTCCTCCGGCTGGTCACCAGCACGGCGGGCACGGTGCGGGCAGGCGAGGTGCCGCCGGACTTCGCCGCCGCGCTGGATGACGACCTCGGCACCCCGCAGGCCTTCGCCGTGTTGCACAACACGGTGCGCGAGGG